>JAHCIP010000027.1 GCA_026129165.1 Anaerolineae bacterium | reverse complement strand
ATCGCTGAGATGCCCAACGGCCGCCAGACGGTCTATGGCGTCGTGGAGTGTGGCGAGTGCGTTGGCGTCTTGCCCTTTGTGGACCCGGACCACGTGGTCATGGTGCGCCAATACCGCTATGTGTTTGGCGAGAACCACCGCTGGGAGATGCCCACCGGCGGGCTGAAGGCGGGGGAGACGCTTAAGGAAGCGGCGCGACGGGAGTTACGCGAAGAGGTGGGCTACGACGCCCACACACTCGAGCCCATTTCCTCCTTCTACACCAGCAAGTCGGTCGTCTACGAGATTGCCCACCTGTTCATCGGCCGCGACCTGACCCCGGCCACCGCCATCCCAGACGAAACCGAGTTCCTGGAGGTGGCTGTACTGCCTTTCCAACAGGTGCTTGACATGGCGCTGGCGAGCGAAATCCGCGACGCCATGACCATCATCGCCGTCCTCCATGCGGCTCGATCCCGCCCCAGCCAGCCCTGACAGGTCGTGACGTCAGAATGACTCAACCTTTCCCAACGGAAGTGCGCCTGGCGGCGTATGGCGTCCACGTGGCGGTGCGCCTCCTGCCAGGGCTGGACGCCACCGACCTCCACCCCTATCTGCCGCCTGGCTGGCGGGCCTCCACACGCGCCACCTTCCACGGCTGCTACGCGCTAGCCGCTGCCCCGCCCACTGTGCCTGCGCCCGACCGCTATGTCCTCTATGGCCCAGGCGGGGAAGTGGCCCGCGCGGCGACACCCGACGTCCTGCTGCGCGTGTTGGAGTCGGACTTACGGCTGTTCATCGCCGAGCGGGCGGCCGGGCGCGTCTTCGTCCACGCTGGTGTCGTCGGCTGGGGGGGCCATGCCGTCGTCATGCCCGGCCGTTCCTACGCCGGCAAGACCACCCTCGTCGCGGCGTTGGTCCAGGCCGGCGCGGTCTACTTCTCCGATGAGTACGCTGTCCTCGACCGTCACGGCTTGGTCCATCCCTACCCCAAACCCCTGTCGGTACGCGACACGGTAACAGGCGAACAGCGCGAGGTTACGGTCGAGGCGTTGGGCGGTCAGGCGGGAAGCGGGCCACTCAAGATGGGGCTGGCGCTGGTAGGAGGGTTTGCCCAGGACGCGGTCTGGGCGCCGACGCCCATGACGGCCGGCGAGGTATTACTGGCGCTGGCGGATAACGCGATAGCCATACGCCGCGCGCCGCGCCGGGTCCTGGCGGCGTTAACGCGGGCGGTAGCCGGGGCGGAAGGCTGGCAGGGGACACGCGGCGAGGCCGGGCCGGTGGTCGAGGCCGTGCGAGCGTGGAGCCAGCGTGTCAGCTCATAAAGCTATGGTGTAGGGATGGGTCTTCGATGGGCAGCAGGCTGGGTTGGGTGGCGAGAACAGGCCGGACCACAAAGCTGTGCGCCTGATGCTCCATGAGATACTGGTCAATGGCGGCCTTGTCCTTCACCCATTCCTTCAGCGCCTCCGTATTGTCGGGGATGTCGGCCAGGACGAGATCGTAGACGCTGTGGTGATAGGCGACGGCATGGGTGGTGGTCAAGCCTGTGGAGCGTTCCAGGTAGACGCAGCCCGGAGCCAGCGGGAACGCCTGTCCCCAGCGGTGTCCGCCCAGGTAGAACAGCCGCCACGACTGCCCGGCTAACTCGGCCACGGCATGGCGCAGCACCTCCAGCGTGTCCACATGAAAAATGGCGTCATCCTCCAGGACGAGTACCTGCCCCAGCCCTTGCTTTTTGGCCTCAGCTACGATGCGACGATGCGACAGGGTACACCCGAGGTGATGGCTCTCCGGCGTCTTGATCCCTTCGAAGCGCCGCACAAGCCAGTCAATCCCCAGCCGCCTGAAACGCTGCTCCATCGCCGTCCAACGCGCCGTGGCCTCCGGCAGGTTGATACAGTAGACGGCGTCAAAGAACAGGAAGGGGTTATCGAGTTGAGCGTTCGCCTGGGCGATGATGCGCTCACCGGTGGCCTCGCCCAGCCATGCCTTGAAGTGCGCCTCGGCCTCCGATGGATCGAGGTTCAGCTCGCGCAGCGTCAGCAAGTAGTTACGCACCCGGTCCTCGGCGATCGGGCGATACGGAATGCCGGAGGGTCGGCCAAAGCGATGGACCCAGCGCAAAAATGGCAGGCACAGCGTGCGCCCGCCCGCGCGGCGAATCTTCTCGTGGAGGTAGCCTTCCTCCGCCCCGAAGCCGCGCAGGCGGGGGTTGAGGCCCGGCCAGGCGGCCCGACGGCAGGCAAACACGCCCAGCCCCTGCATGGGAATCTCAAAGGGCGGGGCGGCCGGGTCCTCCCCCCGCTCGTCCGTGCCCCAGGTGCCATACATGCCGTCGCGCCAGCCCGGCTTGAAGTGGGTGCTGACCGAGGCCAGGTCGTCGTAGACCAGCGGCCCCTGGAGTAGGTCTCGCGTATCGGGGTGGGCGTCGAAGTACTGAAGCAGTTGACGGAGGGCCCCCGGTGCGAGCAGCACATGCGCATCGAGGCACACCACAAAGTCGGCATTGGCCTCGCGGAAGATCAGGTCCCGCGCCGCCGTGCCGCGCCAGGCGCGATACGGGACGTAGCGATAGTTGGGTATCCAGTTTTCGAGGTCCTTGAGGGCGCGGGCCGCGCTCCCTTCGGGATGATTGTCTAGCACGAGAATCTCCAGGTCGTCCTGGACCTCGGGATGATAGAGGCGCAGCGCCTGGACTGTGAAGTACACCCCATCGAAGTCATCATAGGTCGCCATGCCGACGGCGAGCTTCTTGTGCCCCCGATCCGGAGTCGCGGTGGGCAATTCGCTGGCGGGTATGGTTTGCTCGACCTGGCCCAGCAAGAGGCGCAACTTGTGGGCCGCTTCGGCCGGAGAAATGACACTGTCAGGATCGTGGGGCGGTAGGGACATGGTGGGCGTCTCGGTGAGAAAGCTGAGGAGAATTTTAACTGAGGACGTTAGCCCAAGCAAGTATTCAAAGTGTGCTAATAAGCCGAACCTTTTATTGAACGAAAGCGTTGAAGTTCAATGAACCATCGTTCATGTCACCCTGGCTCGGACACTGCGAGCGAAAGGAACGACTCCATGCCAGACCGTCTGTCTCATCAAACCCCCATAGCGCGCCGCGACCGCCTCGTCACCACCGAACTGGCCGACGAGGTCGTCCTCTACGACACCACTACCAATCAACTGCACTCCCTCAACCCCACTGCCGCCTTTGTCTGGCAGCGCTGTGACGGACGAACCCCGGTGGCCGACATCGCTCACCAGTTCGGCCCGGCCTTCGGAGTGGAACAGGCTGAGGACCTGGTCTGGTCGGCGCTGGACCAACTGGCTGACCAGGGGCTGCTGGTCGGCGAGACGGCCCGCCCGGAGTGGGTGGCTGGCATCAGCCGCCGCGACCTGATGAAGCGAGCCGCCGTCACGGCCCTGGTCCTGGTTCCCCTGGTCCGCAGCCTGGTCGCCCCGACGCCCGCCGCCGCCCAAAGCCCTGGCACCACGACCGTCGCGCCGACGACGACGGGGACGACCCCCTCGCTACCTACCATTGGTCGCTTCTGGCTCCCGCCGCAGTCAGGCTAAGCATGGACGACCCGGTCCTGATCGCCTACTCGTTCGAGGGAGCGCCGCCCATGCGCCTCGCGCCGGCCGGCCGCGAGCGAGCGTGGATGAATGCCACGCCGCGCCGCTTCGCCTATCGCTGTCTGCCAATGGTCATGGCGAACCAGGCCGGCTGGTTCGTCCTCAACAGCCACCGCGTATGTGTCGTCTGGACGGGCGGGGACGGGCGAGACAGCGTCCTGGTCTGGCACCTGAGCGGAGAGCCGCCCTGGCCGGCCATCAGCAACTTTGGACAGGGCATTGTCACCTTCGGCATTCCCTTCCTGTTCCGCACCCCGCCGGGCTACAACCTGCTGGTGCGCGGGCCAGCCAACTGGCCCAAAGACGGCGCCTGCCCCCTGGAAGGCGTCATCGAGACCGACTGGACCACGGCGACGGCCAACATGAACTGGAAGATCACCCGGCCCAACGTTCCCATTGTCTTTGACGTGGACGACCCGCTGTGCATGGTCGTCCCCCAGCGGCGGGGGGAGTTGGAAGCATTCGAGCCGCGCCTCCAGCCTCTGGTCGAGGAGGAGGCTCTGGCGCAGAGCCACGAACACTGGGCCATCAGCCGGGCCGACTTCCTCGATGCCATCAAGCAGCCCCACTCCGAGGCGGCGCAGCAGGGCTGGCAGAAGCACTACATGCGCGGCGTCACCTCTGAGGGCCAGCCAGCCCCCGCCCACCAGACCCGGCTGGCGCTGCGCCCCTTCAATGACGAGACCTGACGAATAAGACCTGACGGGTTCTGAGAACCCGTCAGGTTTTTCTTATCGCACCTGCGGCATGACCTCCCGCGCCAGGACTTCCAGCCCCGCCAGATCATCCAGGTCCAACCACTGGAGCATGACTCGGTACACCGGCGTCTCCGCCAGCCGTCCCAACTGAGCGACAAATTCACCCGGCGTCCCCACCAGCATACCTCGCGCCTTTAACTCGTCTGCCGAGCGCGAGCCTAGCCGACGCTGGACCTCGGCGTCATCGCGTCCAAAAACCGTCCCTGTCATCAGCGAACGCCGAATCGCGCCCGGCTCACGCCCCTGCGCCTGGGCCAACCCGTCCAGGTGAGCATTCAATTCTACGAGCGTGTCAACAGGCAAAAACACCGCGTTCCACTCGTCAGCGTAGCGCGCCACCAGCGGCAGCGTGCGCCGCCGGCCGTTCCCGCCAATGACAATGGGCGGGCCGCCTGGCCGCTGCGGGCGCGGCAGCAGGACCGCCTCATGGAGTCGGTAATAGTGCCCCTGGAACGACACAGGCTGGTCGCTGTGGAGCAAGCGCGTGATAACCTCCAGCGACTCGGCAAAGCGGTCCAGGCGGCCCTTGACATCCAGTAGGTCGAAGCCAAATAGGTGATGCTCGCGCGCCTGCCAACCCGCGCCCACTCCCAACTGGAAGCGGCCGCCGGATAGGTCATCCACGTCTTTCGCCAGCCGCGCGGTAAACACCGGATGGCGGAACGAGGACGGCGACACCAGGGGCCCGAATTCGAGGCGCTGCGTATGGCTCGCCAGCCAGGCGAACGAGGTCCACATCTCTAGCGAGTCAATGTCTGGCGGGTTGGCGTTGGTGAAGTGGTCGGACCGGTATAAGCCCACAAAGCCCAGGTCTTCCACGAGGCGCGCCAGGCGCTGCCAGCGCGGCCAGGTCAGGCCGTTCTGGCCCTCGATCATAATGGCAAGTTCCACGGGTTATCCTCCTCATTGATTCAGAGTAACGCGCCCCAGGTTGACAGACGCGCTCCACTGAGGCTACAATGCGTCTTGATGCAACAGAGTGATGGAGCAAGGACTATGCAAACGCTGACACCCCCTACCCCACGCCCGGCGCAGGTCACACTCCTCGCGCTGCTGGCCTGGGCCACCGGTCTGTTTGAACTCATCACGGCCGTCTGGCCGTTTGTCGCCGCCCTGCAAGGCGCCGAAATCAGCAGCGCGATGGGCGCGGTCGGCGCCCTGGGTATCCTCCTAAGCCTGCTTGCCATCGCCATTGGGGTAGGTGTCTGGCGGCGGCAAGGCTGGGTCTGGCCGCTGGGCGTCCTGGGCCTGGGCACGACGGCCCTCTTCCAACTGATCTTCCTCGCCACGCGCAGCGGCGTACCACTCTACGCCGCGATTACGTTCCTGTTGTGTGGGGTAATGCTGATTCTGCTGTACCGGCCCGCGGTTAAACCGTCGTTAGGGCGGCCCTAAATGCAGCGCCCCCCCGTTCTCACCCTGATGGCTGGTCTGTCGCTGCTCTATGGCGTCCTGGGCCTCTACACAGCGGTCACGGTCGCGAGTCAGGGCCTCGCTGGCGGCCAGGTCGCCGTGATCGCGCTCATTAGCGCCTTGTTCATTGTCTTTGGCGTCGGCGCGTGGCGCCTGCAGGCGTGGGGCTGGCTGGCGGGTGTGCTGGGTCACGCCATCAACATTGCGGCGACGCTACTAGCCGTCATCACACAGCCGCAGGGCATCCTTCAGGGTCTCGTCAGCATCCTCCTCTCGGTCGTCGTCATTCTGTACCTGAACTCGGAACCTGTCAAACGGGCTTTCAGCCGCGAACAGACCACGTCAGGCTAGTCGCCCGACGGAAAGGACAAGGGTATGGCAGTTCTGCTGGGCATCGTCATTGGGGTGGTAGCCTGGTTCCTGATGCGCTATCTCGTCGGCGGGCTGTACACGGTAGATCAGAACGAACGCGCCGTCAAAACCATTTTCGGCCGCGCGGAGCGTATCGGCGACACCACAACGCTCGACGACCCGATGGCGGAGTACCTACGCGAGGAGGAGCGCGAGCGCTACCGCTACCCCCAGGTGCGAGTGATACAACCCGGCGGCCCCTACTTCAAGTGGCCGTGGGAGACCGTCCACAAGGTATCCATCGCCACCCAGACCATCAATATGGCCTTCGACCCTGAGACGCCACAGGCCAACCAGGGCGGCACGGTGCTAGAAGCCGTCACCAAGGACCAGCTCAACATCGGCCTCCAGGGGCAGATCCGCTACCGTGTTAGCGAGCGCAACCTGTACGCCTACCTGTTTGGCGTCAAACAGCCTATTGTCCACGTCATGGGCTACTTCATCTCGGTCTTGCGCGAGCGCATTGCCAACTTCGAAGCGCCGCACAACCGGCCCATCGTCGGCGAGGGCGAGGCCGACCCCGTCTCCATCTTCGCCGGCGTCTCCATCAACGACCTGCGCAAGAACCTGCGCGACCTGAACGAACTGATGGAGCGCGAGAGCATGTCATCCGAGGCGCGCTATGGCATCAGCCTGGATGCCTCGTTGATAACCGGGATCGAGCCGCCCCAGGAGGTGGAAACGGCGCTGGCCGCCATCAACACCGCCTACAACCAGGTATCGTCGGACATCAGCCTGGCCCAGGCCGCCGCCGACCAGCGCATCGTGCAATCGAGGCGGGCGGTCGAGATTGAGACGCTCAAGGCCCAGGCCGAGGTCGAACCCCTCAACGCCCTGGCCGAGCAGCTGGTCGCCCTCAAGAAGACCGGCCCCGAATCACTGCCGATTTACCTGCGCAATGTGCGGTTGCGGCTGTACCAGCAGGCTCAGCGCATCTTCAAGGAGGTGGAGGCATGATTTCCTTCATGGTCCAGCTCATCATCACCGCCATCGTCACCTTTGGGTTAGCCTTTATCGCTCTGCCGGCGCTGCTGGCCTTCGCGCGGCTGTTTGGCCTGTACACCATCGTCCAGGAAGGAACGTGTCAGGTCTTTGTCCTGTTTGGCCGCGTGGTGGCCGTCCTGACCGAGCCAGGCTTCTACTTCCTGCCATTCAGGCTCGGCCCGGCCGCCTTTCTTATCCCGTTCAGCGGCCGCCGCCAGACCCTCGACATGCGGCTGGACCAGGTCTATCTGCGCAGCCAGGCCGTTAACTCCGAGGAAGGCGCACCCATGGGCATCGGCATCTGGTATGAGATGTTCATCAGCGATCCGGTCGCCTACCTGTTCAAAAACGCCGACCCGCGCGGCTCGCTGGCGGCCAACGTCAGCAATGCCGTCGTTCGCACCCTGAGCAACCTGCCGCTGGGGCGGATGCTCGAAGACCGCCACGCCATGAGCCAGGCCGTGCGCGCCGAAGTCTCGCCCAAGTCCCACGAGTGGGGCTACAGGCTCGGCTCGATCTACATCCGCAAGGTCCACTTCCGCGACAGCGGCATGATCCAGCAAATCGAAGCTAAGGTCGTCAACCGACTGCGCCAGGTGACGGCGGCCATCCGCCAGGATGGAGCCAACCAGGTGAGCATCATCACCAGCACGGCGGAACGACAGGCGGCGATTGAATTCGCCCGCGCCGAGGCCCAGCGCCCCCTCATCGTCGGCACGGCGCTGCAGAAGATCGCCGAGGACCCCGAAGTCGCCAACGCCCTGTTCGAGATTCTGGAGACGCAGCGACTCCTCGAAGGCCAGGGGCGGCTGACGCTCGTGCCCAAGGGCAACGGTCTGCTGACTCAACTTGTAGCGGCGACCACTCCGCCTGGTGAGCCACACAGCGGACGGCCACGCAGCGGCGATGGTGGGAGCGGGAGCGGACGGAGTTAGGCGAGCTTGTCCAAGACAGCCTCATGGCGCGGCGCGCTGCTGGTCACGCTCGCGGTCTTCGGCCTGCTGCTGGCCCTCGACTGGATCCTGCCCATTGACGACGCCTATATCTACTTCCGCTACGCGCTGAACCTGGCGCGGGGGCATGGCTACGTCTACAACGCGGGCGAGGCGGTCGAAGGCGCGACAGGGGTCCTATGGACGCTGGTTCTGACGCCGTTCGTCGGCCTCGGCCTGGACCTTGAACTCGTGTCGCGGCTGCTCGGCATCGCATGCAGCGTCACGACCATCGTACTCGTTTGGCGGCGGCAGCGCGACGACGGGCTGCCCGTCGGCCTGGCCCTCCTGACGCTGGCCCTGGTCGCCACGCCCAACGACTTCACGGCCTCGACGCTCATCGGTCTCGAAACGACCCTCTACGCCCTTTGGCTGGTTCTGCTCTATCTTTTATGTCAAGAAGGACTGGACCGACGGTCGCCATTCCTGTTGGGCGGACTGGGTGTCGCCCTGTTTATGACCCGACCGGAGTCCATCGCCCTCCTACCGCTGCTCGCCCTCGGCCTGATTAGCCAAAACCTCCCGAAGGTTCTGAAACCTTTGGGAGGTTATCCGTCCTGGCGATGGACCTTAACCGCGCTCGGCATCTGGACCGGCGGCGCGCTGGCCGTCACCGCCTGGCGCGTTCTGACCTTTGGCGACCTCGTGCCCAACAGCGTCCGCGCCAAATCCGTCCTCTCGCCCACCCTGCCCTGGGATGTCCTGGTCGTGCGCCTCCAGGCGGGCCTGGCCTACAGCCAGCGATTCCTGGCCGCTCACTGGGCGCTCGCCCTCCTCGCCCTGGTCGGACTGATCCTGCTGGCCCGCGCTCGTCCCTTCGCCGCCTACGTCGCCGCCGCCAGCCTGGGGGCCGGCTTCACTGCCGTGCTCGTCAACGCGGGCGACTGGATGCCGTTCAACCGGCTGCTGACACCCTATCTGCCCCTGCTGGCCCTTCTCAGCGGCGTCAGCCTGGCCGCAGTCACTCGCCGGCTCTGGCCTCATGCTCGCTGGCTCAATGTGGCAGGCGTCCTGTTGACGGCGCTGGTCTACGGTCAGGCGCTCCTGCCCCTCATGGGCCGCGTCCCGTTTGAACCGCGCGAGTGGCCCACCAAGGTCTGCTACGACCAGTCGGTCGATGCGCTGCGCCCCTTTCTCGGCCCCACCGCCATTGTCTCGCCGGAGGCGCTGGGCGATGTCGGCTATCGCCTGGCCGACGTGTATATGCTGGACTTCTTTGGTCTGACCGACCCCATCATCGCGCGGCAGGGGCGCATTCCCGCGCCGACCTTCACCCTGGGTAAGCACTATTATTCTTATGTCATGTCCCGCCGCCCCGACGTGTTTCTGTTCCACAGTTCGGAGTACGGACACATCCCGTTTCTCAACGACTGGGGCTACTCCGACCGCTATACCACGTTGCGCGTGCGCGGCCCCAACTGCACCCTGGTCATCGGCCTGACGAACGCCCTGGCGGACCGTGCGCTCCCCGCCCTGCGGAGGGTCTTCCAGGTCGAGACCGTGGCGACGGCGGGCCTGCCCAAGAACCCCGGCGCCACCTGGCCGTTGGGCCAGCCCCCGCCCTACCCGGCTGGCGCGCTCATGGGTCAGTGAGAACCGCCTGCCAGGAGAAGTCATCCCAGTCTGAGGGGCCAGTCTCGCCCGACTGGGCCAGGATAATCGCATACGACGCGCCAAACGGCGCGGTCAGCACCCCCACCAGGGGGGTCCAGGTCGAACCGACCTCTAGGGGCTGCCTATCGGCCAGGACCAGCCTGAGTTGAGCGTCGGCCCAGTTGACCTGGAGCCGCAGAGCCTGAGGGTCGCCAGGGGCGCGCGCATAGAACTGATAGCGATACAGGGCCCCCGGCTCGACCGCTAGAATCTGGCGGCACTGGTCGGCGGGGTAGGATAGGCTGAGCGCGGCATTCCCGGCGTGGGCGTTGCCCAGCCGGACCACCCTTGCCCCGCCCTGACACTGCCAGCCAGCCGGCGCGCCCTCCCCGCTCGCCTCAAAGCCTGGATTGCGAACGAGTTCAGCCCCTAGCCGGCCTGGGGGGAGAGTCTCGCCCAATCGAAACAGCCAGTACAGTGGCCGGCCGCCGACGAGTTGGAAGTGCTGGATGAAGAAATCATCCTGCACAGGGGGCATGGCCGAGGGGACCAGAAAGTAGTCAGCGCCCAGGTTACGTAGAGCGGTATACAGGCCACGGCTGTCGGACAGCAGGCTGGCGATAGAGGCCCACGCTCCCGGTCCGAGGACATCTCCCAGCAGCCGCCCGTCCGCGAAGTAGGTCATCCGCACATCGCCATAAGCGTACACCGTGTAGTCGCGGCCCTGGCGGCGGTTGAGCCAGGCATAGAGCGTGTAGGAGGGCAGACGACGCTGCAGGTAGAGGGTCTTCGCTTCGGCCGTGACCGGAATCCGTCCTTGAGTCCGGACCGTCTGCGCCAGCGACAGCCAGTGAGGGAGAATCAGGAGGGCCACCAGGGCCGGCGCCACCGCGACATGCTTCGCCCGCGGCCGCCACGATGTAAGCCACCGCCAAATACGCCCCAGAGCTACCCCCACCAGCAGGCATAGGGTCGGGTAGGTATAGAGCACAAAGCGCGGCTCCCGCAGGCTGGACGCCGCCCAGAAGACCAGATAGGCCCCTACCAGCAGAAGCAGACCGCGCAGACGACGGTCCACCAGCGCGGCCCAGAGGCATAGCAGGAGAGCGACCGGCGGGACCAGCCACGGAAGCCAGGTCCCCTCCAGCGGAAGCTGCCACGACAACTGCCAGCCCATGACCAGGTTCAGCCCCAGGTCCCGGCCGAGCCGCTGCCCCATCTGCGCGACGACAATGGCGGCTCGTCCCAGCGCCGACGCTTCAACGCCCACACCCGACGGAGCGCGGACTGCCATACCCTCTAGCGCCCACTCCAGGCCGCGCCCTGGCGTCAGGAAGGGGTAAAGCGGGTCGCCTGTGTAGAGCATGGTGCGGACATACCACGGCGAGGCGACCAGGACAGCCGCCAGGGCGAAGACGAGGCTAGGCGCCAGGCGCCGGTCGCGCCACGCCCGATACACGACGGCCAGGCCCAACAGCCCCACAAAGACGAGGCCTGTGTACTTGGTTCCCGCCGCCCAGCCGGCGAACACCCCGGCCAGGACGAGCCACCCCCTCTCGCCCCTCTCCCACCAACTCCAGAGCGCATAGGTCGCGGCAGTGACGAACAGGGTCAGGGTCACATCAATCAGCGCGGACGCGCCGACCTCAGCGAACAAGGGATGGACAAACCACAGCCCGACGGCGAACAGGCCCGCCTGCCAGGACAGGACGCGACGGCCCCAGGCGAACAGGAGCAAGGCGACGAGAGCCATGGCCAGCAACTGGACCAGGTGCGCCATGATCTCGTCATAGAGCAACATCCCCAACGTATAGAGCAGCTCGACGGTTTGGGGGAAGACCGGGTAGCGCAGATCAGGGACCGCCACGAGACGATGCTGCCCGATGAACGCCTTGACATAGGGCAGGTGGTACATCGTCGAGTCGTGCTCGGTGGCCGGGTAGAGAGGCAGCAGGAGGAAGGGCGCCCCCAGTACGCCGACGACGGCGAGACCCATCAGCCAGGGTAAGGTGCGCTCAAGACTTCCTCGCCGTCTGGCCCAGACCAGCGGCCAGACGGGATAGCACACCAGCAGGGCCAGAAGGAGCAGAGTCAGGGCGGCCCAGGCGTAGAATAGGCCGGCCAGCCCCAGCGCCAGCATGAGGTAGGCCAGGCAGCCCAGGCCCAGCGTGGTGCAGACGGGCACGTCTTCCCAGGGCTGGAAGATGGCGCCCAGGGTCAAGCGCCGCCCCAAGAGATAGGCGATGCCGGCGATGCCCCCGATGAGCGCGTAATGGGCCAGGGCGAAGACGGCGAGCGCGGGATAATAGGGCATGTCTCAGGCGGACGTGACCAACTCCCACAGGCGATAGGGGCTGAGAGGTATCTCCAGGATTTCTAGCCCGCCTCCCTGGAAGGCATCCTCAAGAGCCTGACAGAACAACGGCCCGACGGGAATGGCCCCCGCCTCCCCCGCGCCCTTGACGCCGTTGGGATTGAGCGGCGAGAGAGTTTCCTCATGGCCGATGTCAATGCGCGGTACGTCCAGCGCCGTGGGCAGCAGATAGTCCATAAACGAGGCGTTCTGCAACTGGCCGGTCTCGTCATAGACCAACTGCTCGTAGAAGGCGTTACCTATGCCCTGGGCCACGCCCCCCTGCACCTGGCCGTCGAGTATCAGGGGGTTGATGACGCGGCCGCAGTCATGGACGACGACATACTTGTGGACGCGCAGGTTGAACGTCTCTGGGTCCACTTCCAGAATAAGCGCGTGCGCGCCAAAGGCCGTCGCGCCCATCTCCGGGCCGTAGTAGGCCGTGGCTTCCAGGCCCGGCTCGGCGTCGGCGCGCACCGCCCCGCGCAAGGGGTTGGCCTGCCGCGCCAGTTCGGCCAGCGCTACCCGCCGCGTTGGCGCGCCCCTCACCTGGGCGAAGCCGTCCACCAATTCTACGTCCTCCTCCGCCACTTCCAGCGCCTCACCCGCCAGCCGCCTCGCCTTGTCGCGCACCTTGACCGCCGCGTGGTGGATGGCCGTGCCGGCCACGACCGCGCCTCGGCTGGCGAAGGTTCCCGCCCCCCAGCTAAACTGGGCCGTGTCGCCTGTGGAGACGTAGATGTTGGTCATGGGGACGCCGAGTTGCTCGCCGACGATCTGGGCGAAGCTGGTAAAGTGGCCCTGGCCCTGCGTGCCGATACCCGTCGCCACGTTGACCTTGCCCGTTGGCTCGACCTGGACTCGCGCCCCTTCGTAGGGGCCGATACCCGTGCCTTCGACGTACATCACGAGCCCGATGCCGACCGTCTTGCCCTCGGCGCGGAGCCGCGCCCCTTCACCCGCCTGCCACGCCTCCCAGCCAATCATGGCGCGCGCCTTGTCGAGCACCGGCTCGTAATCTCCGCTGTCGTAGGTCAGTTCGGTGAAGTCCTGGAAGATTATCTTGTTGTTATAAGGGAACTGGTCAGGCGGGATGAAGTTGCGGCGGCGCAGTTCGAGCGGGTCCAGGCCCAACTCGCGGGCGGCCAGGTCCAGCAGCCGTTCCATGACAAAGACGCCATGCTGCCGTCCCGCGCCCCTGTACGGCGTGACGACCGTCTTATTGGTGAAGACAGCCTTAAACTCGGTGGTGTAGTGGGGCACGACATACGGTCCCAGCAGGGTACACTGGGTGTTGAGGGGGACGGTCAGGCCGTAGGGGTCATACGCGCCCGTGTCGTGGAAGAAGATGTCGCGCACGCCGAGAATCTGGCCGTCGCGGGTCAGAGCCATCTCGCAGTCGTGGACCTGGCCGCGCTCGTGGGTCATGGCGACGAAGTTCTCCTGGCGGTCCTCTATCCACTTGACCGGCCGCCCCAGCCGCATGGCCGCCCAGGGGATGAGCGTCTCTTCGGGGTAGAACATCATGATCTTGGGGCCGAAGCCGCCGCCGATAAAGGGGGCGATGACGCGAACCTGGCGCTCGGCCAGCCCCAGCATGGCGGCCAGCCCGTTACGGATGGGGATGGGGGCCTGGGTCGAGTCCCACACCGTCAGGCTGCGCGCCAGCGCGTCCCACTGGGCGACCACGCCGCGTGTCTCCATCGGCGCGGCCGTCCCCCGGTCGTAGTGCATTCGGCGCGAGATGACGACATCGGCCCGCGCCCGCGCCGCCTCATAGTCGCCCTTGCGCTGGACGACATGAGCAGCGATGTTGTGGCCCAGGTCGTCGTGGACGAGGCTGCTCGTGTCGGCCACGCCCGCCTCCAGGTCGACGACGGCGGGCAGTGGGTCGTAGTCAACCATGACCTTCTCAACGGCGTCCTCGGCGAGATAGCGGCTCTCAGCGACGACCATGACCATCGGCTCGCCCACGTAGCGCACCTTGTCTCGCGCCAACTGGCCGGCCGTGCGCTGGTTGAACACCGCGCCCTCGACAGGCGGCGGCGGCACGAGCAGCGGCGACGGCTGCCAGTAGTCACCGAGGTCGGCAGCGGTGTAGACGGCAACGACGCCTGGCATAGCCCGCGCCTCGCTGATATCAATGGACACGAGACGAGCGTGGGCGTAGTCGCTCCGCTTGAAGGCGACATGGAGCATCCCCGCTAGGTGCACATCATCCACGAACTGGGCGCGGCCTGTCAGCAGGACAGGGTCTTCATTGCGCTTGACTCGCGCCCCAAACAGTCGCGTCGCCATAGGCTAGTCTCCGTTCAAGCGGGTGGCTGCGAGAAGGACGGCGTCTACGATGTGCTGGTAGCCGGTGCAGCGGCACAGGTTGCCGGAAATGGCCTCGCGGACCTCGGCCTCGCTGGGCGTCGGGTTCGCTTCGAGGAAGGGAACCAGGGTCATCAGGAAGCCGGGCGTGCAGAAGCCGCACTGGAGGCCGTGCGCCTCCCAGAAGGCTTGCTGCAGGGGGTGCAGGCGCTCCGGGTCACTGGACAGCCCTTCGACCGTGGTAATGGCGTGGCCGTCGGCCTGGACGGCGAACATCAGGCACGAGCGCACCGGCTCGCCGTCGAACAGCACGGTACACGCGCCGCATACGCCATGCTCGCAGCCGACGTGCGTGCCGGTCAGCA
This sequence comes from Anaerolineae bacterium, assembly GCA_026129165.1. Classification (GTDB taxonomy): domain Bacteria; phylum Chloroflexota; class Anaerolineae; order Epilineales; family JAHCIE01; genus JAHCIE01. The sequence continues at coordinate 19,606 of JAHCIP010000027.1, read as the reverse complement.
GCAACTCGTGGCGGATGAAGTCGCTCAGCAGCAGCCGCGCATCAACCTGCCTCGTGTAAGCTTGGCCGTTAACCGTGATAGTGATAGAGTGTGTCACCTTGCCCCCTTAGCCCTTTACCAAATCCCCCGCATTGCCCACCGCTCTAGCCATTCCAACCGCGCCGAGCCGCCCTCGGCAAACAGGGCCACCCCTAGGCTGTCGGGCTTGGTGGGGTAGACACGGCTGGTGATGCACACGTCGTCGTTGGCGAATACCTCGACGATGGAACGGTCCACAAAGACGCGTAGCCGCAGCGGTTCCCCTTGCGCGATGCGCAGCGGAGCATGGCGGGCCACGCGGCGGGTAGCGGGGTCCAGGCTGGCCTGGCTCGTGTCGAGGGTCACTCGCCCCTCAGCCTGGTCGTACACGATGCGGGTTGCCTCGCTCCCGTCTGGCGCGGCGCGCGCAATCAGGCCGACGCGCGCCGCCTCGGCGGGCCAAAGCTCCGCGACCAGTTCAAACGTGTTGCCCTCCGCACCGTCCAGGACCAGCGGCTCGCCTGGCGAGAGGGTCAGACCCTCCCAGGACTGAGATACGCCGCGCAGGAGTTCCACTTCGGGCACGGGCGTCTGTCCCAGGCGTCCATTGGGGCGCAGGGTCAGCACGCGGGGTAGCGACATTGCTCCGGACCACCCGGCGGCGCGTTGCGCCTCAAAGGCGCGTTCCTCGCGCAGCCAGCCGAACATGATACGGCGGCCCTGGTCGTCGGTAAATGACTGGGGCGCGTACCAACTGCGGCCGTAGTCCACCAGCCCCGCGTAGCTCGCCGTCAGGCAGTGGTCAGCATAGTCACCGCTGAAGTAGACCGAGTGGTGGATCATCGGGAAGGCCGCGCCCGTGTCGCCACGCACGTGGTCGAATACCGAGACGACCAGCATATGGCGGTCGCCCAGGCGGAAGAAGTCGGGACACTCCCACATGATGCCGGTAAATAGCGGGTCGAGTTGATGCATATCGCCCACATAGAGCGGGTTCAGATACTCCCAGTTCACCAGGTCGTCGGAACGGTAGAGCAGAGCCGCGCCGCCCACCTGGCGGATGCCCGACCCGACCAGGTGATACCAGCCGTCGGCCTCGCGCCACACGGCGTGGTCGCGGAAGGCGAAGATGTCCATGTCGGTCGGCGGGGCGGGGATGACCGGATTGCCCGCGTAGCGTTCCCACGTCACCATACCGTCGTAGCTCACGGCGACACACGGCCGCTGGCGTTTGCGGCCCGTCTCATCCACCCGTACGCCGGTATAGATCATGGTCGGGTCGCCGTTATGGACGACGATACAGCCGGAAAAGCAGCCGTCCTGGTCGGCGGTGCCGGGCGCGGGCGCGAGGGCGATAGGCCAATCCTCCCAGTGGGCGAGGTCGCGGCTGACGGCGTGGCCCCAGTGCTTGGTGGCCGAGACTGTGGCGTGGGGGTTGTGCTGGTAGAACAGGTGGTACAGCCCGTCGTGCTGGATCAGACCGTTGGGGTCGTTGAGCCAGTTGGCAGGCGCGGTAAAGTGATAGGCGGGCCGATGCGGGTCGGCCGCTAATCGGGCGCGATGCTGCCGCGCCTGCTCGACGTAGGGGTGTACCACTTGGGGAAACGAGAAACTCAAAGCTTCAACCTATCTAGCCTATAGCTGCCAGGATACGGGCGGTCGCCGCATTCTCGGCTGCCTCATCCACCACCGGCACGACCGTCACCATCACCTCGTCAATCCCGCCATCCAGGATGGCGCGCAGGCGGGCTTCGACCTGGACGGGCAAGCCCCTGACGATGAGTTCGTCCAGGAGTGCGTCAGGCAGCGTCCCATCGCCGGGGACCGGGAAGCCCGCCTCGGCGAACATGGCGATGTAGAAGGGCAAGCGGGCGTAGAAGCCGAACCGGGCGCGGCTGGCGGAGTGGACCTGGGCGCGGTCCTCGCTGAGGGCGACGGGGACATGGGCAATCAGGCGCGGCGTGGGGCGGTCTGCTTTTGCCGCGCCCCCGCGCATGGCGGGTAGCGCGGCCTTGAGCAGGTATGGCACAGGCGCAATCCAGCTTACCGCGCCGTCAGCCAGCTCGCCGGCCAGGCGGAAAGAGAGCGGCCGTAGTGCCGAGAGAATGATAGGCACACGCGGCGGCTGGACGCCGTTCGGTAACTCGGCGTGGACGCGGACCGTCAGCCCCTCGACGTGGGCCGCGCCTTCCCAGAGCAGGCCCCGCAGGGCGGCGACGTACTCGCGCAGGTGGGGCAGCGGCTTGCCATAAGTAGCGCCATAGATGCCTTCCATGGGTCGAGGCGAGCCTGGCCCGATGCCGAGCCGGAAGCGGCCGGGCGCGAGGCCATCAATAGCCGCCGCTTGCATGGCCAGCACAACCGGGTTGCGGGGGTACGTCTGGACAATGGCGGTCCCCAGGCCAATCTGGCCTGTCTGAACGGCGGCGGCCGCCAGCAGTGTCATGGGATCGGGTAGGGTAGCCAGGGTAATGCTCCACAGCATCGGCACGCCACGACGGTCGGCCTGGACGATGGTGTCCAGGGTGGCGCGGGCGGTGCTGGGGGTAATGACCAGACCAGCTTTAGGTAGGGACATATCACCTCCCATCAGCGAAGTGCACTGGCTCGATCAACAGCCCGTGTCAGGGCGCGGCGGGCCAGCACCTGGGCCAGGTGGCGGCGGAAGTCGGCCGAGGCGTGGATGTCCGATGGCGGGTCTATCTCCTGGCTCGCGGCCTCCGCCGAGGCCCGCATCGCCGCCGGGCCGGGCCGCTGCCCGCGCAACGTCTTGGCCGCCGCGACAGCCTGAACTGGCCCATCGCCGACCGAAAAGAAAACCAGCCGACTGTCGCTCACCTTCCCGTTTTCGGCCAGCGTCACCCGCGCCGCGCAGCCGACCAGGGCATAATCACCATGACGGCGGGCCATCTCCTCGAAGGCGACGCCCGAACGAGGGGGCAAGGGAGGGAAGACAATCTCGGTCAACAACTCGTCCGGCTCCAGGGCGGTGGTAAAGATGCCCAGGAAGAAGTCCGACGCGGCCACCACGCGCTCCCCATCTTGCTTTCGGACACGCATCCGCGCGTCCAGCGCCAGGGCGACGGCGGGCAACTCGGCGGCCGGGTCATTGTGGGCCAGGGAGCCACCCACCGTCCCTCGGTTACGTATCTGGGGGTGGGCGATATAAGGGAGGGTCTCGGCCAGCAGCGGCGCGCGCTGGGCCACAAGGGGACTGCGCTCGACGGCCCGCTGGCGGGTCATCGCGCCGATGCGCAGTCCGCCCTCACCGTCCGCCATGATGCCCGCCAGGTCGGCTAGGTTATTCAGGTCCACCAGCACGGCTGGCTGAGCCAGGCGGAAGTTCATAGCCGGGACGAGGCTCTGCCCGCCGGCCAGCGGTTTGGCATCGTAGCCATGCTCCGCCAGCAGGGCCAGGGCTTCGTCCAAAGAGCGAGGAACATAATACTCGAAAGGCGCGGGTTTCATGGCAGCCTCGGCGTGAGGGACAGAGAATAGGAATGATCAAAGACTGGAGATTGATGATTGTTAAGGCGGTGATGGGCGTCTGCCTTCGACCAATGGCAGGTAGATACGCCACCGAGCCGCTGGCGTGGTCGTCGCGGTCGGCGTCGGAAAGGTTGGACGCTGCCTGGGCGTCCCGGTCGGCGCGGGTGTCATGGTGGGCGAAGGTGTCGCGGTGGGCGTGGCCGTTGCCGTCGGTGTCAGGGTCGGCAGGGCGAGAGGAACCGCTTCCAGGGCCAGGGTATGATTGTAGCGGCTGGCGATACTGGTCAGCCGTGAGACTGTGCCCACGGCCACAGGCGTTCCGGCATCGGTATATGTGCCAATGCCGAGTTGACCGGCCGAGTTATCCCCCCACACTTGCAGACTGCCGTCCGAGCGCACCGCGAGGCTATGGGCGAACCCGGCCCCCATGGCCCTCACCTGCGTCAACCCCGCCACCACCTGGGGCGTCAACCGCCTCTCAAGCGTCCCGTTGCCCAACTGACCATTATCGTTGAGACCCCACGCCGCGACCGTCCCATCCGCCCGCAGCGCGAGGCTGTGGGCATAGCCAGCCGCCACCGCGGTAACCCCGCTTAATCCGGCCACCTGGCGCGGGGTCACGCTATCCACCTGGTTCCCCATGCCGAGTTGGCCGTCGTAATTCCACCCCCAGGCCCAGACTGTCCCGTCGCGTTTGAGGGCCAGGGCGTGATTACCACCCGCCGCGACCGCGACCACCTCCGTCAATCCAACCGCCAGTACAGGCGTGGACGTTTCCAGGGTCGTGCCGTCGCCTAACTGGCCATAGCCGTTCTGGCCCCAGCCCCACACGGTGCCATCGGCACGGACGGCCAGCGAGAAGTAGTAGCCGGCGGCAATGGCCGTGACGTCAGTAAGCCCCACTACCGGGCGCGGCGCGGCGCTCATCATGCGGCTGCCATCGCCCAATTGACCAAACCCGTTGCTGCCCCACGCCCACACTGTCCCGTCACGGGCCAGGGCCAGTGAGTGCCGATGGCCGCCCGCAATGGCAATCGTTGGGGGCAACTCGGCCACCCGCACCGCCGCCGCGCTTTGCAAAGGAGTGGCGACCCCTAGCTGCCCCTGCGAGTTCTGGCCCCAGGCCCAGACGCTGCCATCGGACTTGAGGGCCAGCGAATGGAAGGCTCCGGAGGCCACGGCCGAGACATCACTGAGATTGCTGGGCATCGGGCGGGGCTGGTCCACGTAGGCCACCACGCCCGTTTGTTGGTAGTTATTCAACCCCCAGGCCCAGGGCACGCCCGCCGTCGTAGGGGCGCCCTGCGCTGCATATGTCAGGGCCAGCCCCAGGCTCAACACCAGCGCCAGGGCCAGCCAGCGAGTGAGTCGCACTGGTATCCCAATCTAGAGACGTAATGAGGCTCCGATTGTATGTAGTCTGACCAGGGAAGTCAAAATAACGCCAACTGCCGAGCCATCAATGCGGGGGCAACCGCTGTGCCTGGGAGAAGCGTTAGACCGGCGGGATGGGGAGAGTCACAACAGTGATGTCGTCGAGGTCGGTAGGAGGATAGCGGCGGTAGTCAGGTTGGCTGGGCGTGGCATGGGTCAAGCCGTTGGCGTCTATCTCGCCGGGCCAGGCGACGATCAGGACGCGATGGCGGCTGGCGCGTTTGAGCAGCGCCAGCGGGTCAACGCCGAGGGCGGGGTCGAACAGGGTCTCTACATGGTCCATCAGGAGAGGATCGGCGCCGCCCGCCAGCAGGTCATCGAGGATAGCGGCGACCCGGACGGCCCTCTCATTCGTTGGGCCGTCCGGTAGACGCTCCCCCAGGGCTAGACTAAGGTCCAACAGGGGGACGGCCAACTGGTCGCGCCAGGCATGGAGGCGGCGCGTCAGGCGGGCGGGCTGGGGGCCGACCAGCAGGAGCAGGCGCACGGGTAGCGTGGCGAGAGTTTGCAGGTCAATCATGGAGGTCTCCGCGTGGGTAGGCGGTTGCCATGACGGCCATTGTAGCAGAGGGCCAGGCCGACGGCAAGCCGGAGCGAGCCATAAGCGCCTACGAAGCGGCGGCCAGACTTTCTTCGGTCAGCCGTCGTTCGTCCCTCGTCCCCACAGCCAGGGCGTCGTCCACAGCCAGACGCCAGGTCGTCCACGCTTTATACTGGCGGAAGCCCATGGCGTAGTTGATGCTCAGCATGGGCTGGTTGGAGTCAGCGTTGCCGGTGCGGATGAAGCGCACGCCCGGCCGCTCGGCCAGCAGCCTCAGGACCATCGCCGCTTTGAGCCAGCGGCCTAGGCCCCGATTGCGGTGGGCAGGCAGGACGCCAGTATCGCCCTGGTTGGCGACGGCTGGGTTATTGGGGTTCCAGAACAGGTCCGAGTAGCCCGCTATCGCGCCCGTCGGCTTGTGCCGTACGATAGTCGTCCACGAGTCGGTCCCCTGCGCCCGCCTGGCCGCATCAAACGCCCGCAGTTGCTCGACGGTGTAGGTTTCGTCCTCCCAGCCTTCGTCGCGCGGCGCGTCATTCATGGCGTCCAGCACATGGACCATCGCCTCGATGTCCGCGTCCGGCCACGTCCCTTCCCACATTTCCAGGCGATAGTCCGAGGCCCGTTCCTGGGCGCGAGCCATCCACGCCCGCATCAAGTCGCGGTCTAACTCGGCCAGGTCCAGTTGATTGGTGCTGGTCGGGATGCCGGGGGTCGCGCCGATGCGTTCAGCAAAGCCCATGCCGTCCGGAGCCTGGCTATCCGTCCAGCCCATGAGTTCGATTCGACCGGCCTGCTGCGCAGCCTCAGCGACACGGGCCAGCAATTGCTTGCCGATGCCCTGCCGACGGTAGGCCGGGTGGACAGCCAGCGAGCACAGGGCGACGTGGCGATTATGCTCGACATGGAAGATGCGGGTATTGCCGCGGCCGATGACTGCGTCCCCCGCGTCGTCCCAGACAACCCAGATGTGGAGTTCGACGTGCTGCGGGGGCGCCTGCCACACGCGGCGGATGTACTCGACGCTACGGGGTGGGTCATCGGGCCAGGTTTCCTGCTGGACGATGTTCTCAAACTGGCTGAAGGCGACCCAGTCGGCCTCCGTCGCGGTGTGCGGGTCGAAGCGTTCCATACGCATGGGGAAGGTCTCCTGATAGGATCACATGACTTTCGACTATCACCCTGAGCGAAGCGAAGGGTCTCGCCGCCACCGCGAGATGCTTCGCTTCGCTCAGCATGACATTGCGCCTAGTATTTAGGCAGCAACCAGGACCACCTCGGGCATCCGTCCTTCGTCTTCCGGCGCCTGTCCGTCCTCCGCCGCCCCCGCCAGGTACGCCGCGACCTTGGCCCGCTCGACCTGCCAGACGGTCCAGGCGCGGTAGGGCTTGAAGCCCATCTCGTGGTTGATGCCCAACATGGGGCCGTTGGAGTCGGCGTTGCCGGTGCGAACGCGCTTGACCTGCGGCCGCTCGTCGAGCTTCTCAATCATGGCCGCCTTGAGCCAGCGGCCCAGCCCCAGGTTGCGGTACTGGGGGACTACGGCAGTCCAGCCCTGGTAGGCCGTTTCGGGTTCAGCGGGGTTCCAGAAGATCTCGCTAAAACCGGCCAATGCGCCAGTCGCCTCCTCGCGGACATACATGGACCAACGCTCGTTGCCCCGCGCCACCATCGAGGCGTCCATCTCGCGCAACTGGTCCGGCGTGCGATGCTCGTCCTCGACGTTCAGGTCATCGTGGGGAGCGTCGTTGGTAGCGGCGTACATGGCGGCGATGCCCTCTAGCTCGGCTTCAGGATACGGCCCGACCCACAGCCCCAACCGGTAGCCCGCCGCTCGGTCCTGAGCGCGCTGAATCCACTGCCGCATCAGCCCTCGGTCCACGTCGGCCAGGTCAAGCTGGTTGGTATGGGTGGTCAGGCCCTGCTCGGCCCCCAGGCGGTTCATGAATGCCTCGCCGGCCGGGACAATATCGCTCGTGCCAAAGATGAACAGAGTCTTATCTTCCTGGCGGGCGGCTTCGACCATCTCGGCTAGCAGGCGGCGGGCAAGCCCCTGGCGGCGGTAGGCAGGCAGGATGTCAATGCCGCCGTCCATCAGGTGCTCGTTGGTCCCCGTCTGGCTGGTCCAGGTCTCGGCCTTGCCCACGACCCGGTCGCCGTCCCAGGCGAGCCAGACGTGGCAGCGCCACAGGGGCGGCTGGTTACGCCAGTTGCGGGCGAACTGCTCATAGGGTGTATGCGGGTCGCCGGGCCAGACCTCGGTGTGTATCTGGCCGTCGAACTCGTGGAACGCCCGCATCTCGCTGTCGGTCGCAGTCTTCTGGTCAAAACGCTTGATGCGCATCGGTTATCTCCTGTTCACGCAGCTTAGGATTTCGTCACGGGTCTGATCAGGCGTCTTGCCTTCTGTGTACACGATTAACGTGGCGAGGTCAAAGTTACAGTGATCTTTGACCCAGTGTTCTAGCCAGTCGTATTCATCGAATTGCCACCCCCACCCCTGCTCCTGGATGCTCCGTTCCCGTAGAATGTGGACAGAGCGATCCAGGTCGGGCGAGGGCAGGAGGAGCACCACATTCTCATACGGTGCTAAGGCTGCCTGGACACGTCTGAACAAGTGTTCATCTTCATAGTGCGTGTGCGCCGCCCCCAGGTCAATAATCCCATGCGGATAGTCAGCCAGCAGTCCTTCCACAATGGAGGGATAGCACGGCCACCAGTGTTGATACGCCGCAAAGAAACCTCGCTCGCCCTCTATCTGATCCCAGAGCGCCCCACTCAGGCCACAGGCTGTGTAGTAGGGTCCGCCCAAGCGATCCATGGCGATCTGGGGAACCTCAAAATGCTGCGCCAGCAGTCGCCCCTGCGTGCTTTTCCCGGCGCCGGTTGGCCCAATGAGAACAATATCTGGACAAGCGTTCGTGACTAAGCTGGTAGTCATGCTCTTTCTCCGTCGCTATCACACGCAGGGTAAAACATCAGAGATTATGGGCTGGCTGCATCGCACTTGATCTACGCCAATGCCAGCTCTGGTTGTGTGTTTAGCGCCTGCTCGACCTGCTCGACTTCGATCTGCCACGTCTTCCACGCTTTGTAGGGTTTGAAACCCAGTTCATAGTTGATCTTGAGCATGGGGCCGTTGGAGTCGGCGTTGCCAGTGCGGACACGCTTGACTTGCGGCCGTTCACGCAGCACCTTCTCCAGCATGGCCGCCTTGAGCCAGCGGCCCAGCCCCAGGTTGCGGTACTTGGGCCACACGCCCGTGCCCCATTGGTGGAGGAGGTCAGGGCGGTAGGGGTTCCAGACCGTCTCGGTGTAGCCGGCCAGTTCGCCTGTCGCCACGTGGCGGATGTGCATGTGCCAGCGTTCCTGGCTCCGGCGGCTCATGGACTCGTCCCACTCGCGGATGTGCTCCGGCGTCGTCTTCTCGTCTTCCATGTCTAAGTCGCCCCGAGGCGCGTCGTTCATGACGTTGAAGAGTTGAGCCATCTCCTCCAGGCTGGTCTCCAGGAACGGGCCGACGAGGGTCTCCAGCACAAAGCCCTGGGCGCGCTCCTCGGCGCGTTCGACCCAGCGCCGCAGCATGGCGCGGTCCACCCCGGCCAGGTTCAACTGGTTGGTGTGCGTCTCCAGCCCTAGCTTGCCGCCCAGCTTCGCCAGCCACGCCTGCCCGGAGGCAGAGTCGCCGTCTACCCACGCCTGAAGCTTGACGCGGTTGCGCAGACGCGCCTCCTGCGCGACCAGGCCGAGCAACTGCGAGCCGAGGCCCTGGCGGCGGCAGGCGGGTAGGACGTTGACCTCGAAGAAGCCGAGGTGCTGGTTGTCTTCCGCGCGCCACGTTTCTAGCTCAGCGGCGGCAATCACTTGGTCGCCCTGCCAGGCCAGCCAGCGCTTGACGTCGAGCATGGGCGGGGCGTTGAGCAGCCAGCCGAGGGTATTCTCGATGGGCGCGGCTTGGTCTTCGGGCCAGGCTTCGGCGTACATCTGATTGCTAAACTCGTGATAGGCCCGCAGGACCGCTTCGCTGGCGGTCCGCGCTTCAAACTCCTGAATCCGCATGGTCATCGCTGTATCTCCTGTGAAGTTGTCGATCTAATAGGTTCTCACTGCCCTATACTTTCGACTGTCACCCTGAACGAAGTGAAGGGTCTCACCTTTGTCGCACGAGAGTACGTAGCCTCCCCTTGGGGATGCTTCGCTTCGCTCAGCATGACAGTCAAAAGGGTCTTGGGTTGGGTTAGGCCCGCGCTCTACGCCGCCACTTCCTCTAGCTCGGTCATCGTGGCCGACGCTCTCGGCCAGCTTGTCCACGCTAATCTGCCACTCGGTCCACGCTTTATAGGGCTTGAAGCCCAGTTCGTAGTTGATCTTGAGCATGGGACCGTTGGAGTCGGCGTTGCCGGTGCGGATGCGCTTGACATTGGGCCGCTCGCGCAGAAGCTTGTCCAGCATAGCCGCCTTGAGCCAGCGGCCCAGGCCCCGATTGCGATAGTCGCGGCGGACGCCCGTGCCAGCCTGCTGGACTGTATCCGGCTCGAAGTGGCTCCAGTAGACGGTAGAGTAGCCCGCCAGGATGCCCGTCTCGACCTCGCGCGCCCAGACAATCCAGCGCTCGCGCTTGCGGCGGACGTTCGACTCCTCCCATTCGCGCAATTGCTGCGGTGTCGGGCGCTCGTCCTCGATTTCAAGGTCGCCGCGCGGCTCGTCGTTCATGGAGAGCGTAAACAGGTTAATCATGTTCTCCAGATCGGCCTCCGGGTAGGGGCCTTCGAGGAACTCCAGGCGGAAGCCGGGCGCGCGCTCCTGGCCGCGAGCCTGCCACACCTGGACCATCTCGCGGTCCAGCTCGGCCAGCACCAACTGATTGGTATGCGCCTCGATACCCTTGGTGGCCCCCAGCCGCTCGGCCAGGGCGATACCAGCGGGGATATCGGTGTCGGTCTCGAAGATGACCAGACGCCGGCCCCGACGCTCAGCCGCCTCAATCGCGCAGGTAAGCAGGCGGGTGGCGAGACCCTGCCGACGATAGGATGGCAGAACAGTGAGGTCCACCCAGCCCATGTGCTGGTTGGTGTCACCCGTTTCGGTCCAGAACTCGACCGTACCCACGGACTCGCCCTGGTCATTCCAGGCCACCCACTTGTCCACATAGGTGTTGGCGGCCATCCCAGTATAGCGCAGCTTGAGCCACTCCAGCGGCAGCGGGAGGTCGTCGGGCCACTGCTCGGCGCGGCAGGCATTATTGAACTGATGCAGGGCGAGCCACTCGCGCTCGCTGGCAGTCTTGGGGTCAAACATCTGGATTAACATAGGTCCTCCTGCGCAGTAATCGGTCGTCGGTAGTCGGTAGTCGGTAGTGAGTAGTCAGTCATCAGTCATCAATCATCAATCTTCTGCCTTCCGCTTTCTGCTTTCTGCCTTGTCCTCCTACCCGTTCCGCTTCAGCTTGCCGGTGCGCTTGGCGTAGCGTTCGCCCCAGTTGAAGACCACCACACCCAGCGGGATGGTGATCAGGCCGGTCAGGGTGAGGACGCCTACGGTGGGCAGCAGGCTCGCCAGGGACGCGCCCTGGAGCAAGGCGGCGCGGATGCCTTCGAGAGCGTAGGTCGCCGGTGACAGGGCCGAGATGGGCTGGAGCCAGGCGGGCAGGACGCTGACGGGGTAGTAGATGCCCGACGCCAGCAGGAACAGGGCCTGAGCGAAGTTGATCATCTGCGCCCCGCGTTCCGGGTAGAGCATGGGCAGGACAGCGGCGATGATGCCGACGCCGATAAACGAGATGCTGCCCGCCATGAGGACGACCAGCGCCGCGCCGAAGTTGGCCTGGCTGAGATCAATGTGGAAGAAAAACGCGACCGCGAGCAGAATCAGGGCGGCGTGGAACAGGCCGTAGAGGATGGAGAAGAGGGTCTGGCCGACCAGGTGGGTCAGCCGATGGACCGGGGCCATCATTGTGTACTCAATCGTGCCTTCCCAGCGTTCCCACATAATCATCTCGCCAATCGAGTCGAACATAATGGACAGGTAGCGCCACACGACTGTGCCGATGAGCAGGTAGAGGACGAGGAAACTCGTATCCAAGACCTGTCCGGTGAGGGCGCCCATGCCCGCGCCGATGTAGGTGACGGCCAGGGCGTTGGCGATGCCGTACATGATCCACACCGCTTCCCACCAGCGGTAGCGTTTGATTAAGTTGAAGTTACGTTCCACAAAGGCGTACGAGGCGCGCACCTCATGCGCGATAGGATTGAGGGTCATACCATTACCTCTCCCTCTTGGTTTAAGAGGGTCAACGATTCGATGGGCCGGACCGGCTCCCAGGTGAACCCGGTCGCAGTCGGTCGTAGTTTGCCCAGTGTTCCAATATGGTAGGCCACGAGCAAAGCATCCTCGGCCAGCGCCGCCTCGGCTAGTCGCTGCCGAGAGGCCAACACCTGCTCGACATCTCGACCCCGGTTCACCCACGGCTGCTCGACCATCACCGGATGGTGAAACAAGTCGCCCAGGACGTAGGCCGTCTGGCCCTCGGACTGGACCCGCACAATCTGGTGGCCCGGTGTCTCGCCGGGGGCGGGCAGGATGGTCACGCCAGGCGCGACCTCTTGAGAGCCGTCTACCAGGTTCAGCCGCCCTGCACGGTCAACCACATTGAGGGTCCAGGCGCACACTTCAGTCGGGTCCTCGCGGTCCGGGTTGCCCTCCCAATCCCAACGGCTCAGTAGGACACGGGCCTGGGGGAAGCGGGGCGTGTAGCTCGTCCCCTGTTTCACCGTTAGCCCACCGATGTGGTCATCGTGAGGGTGGGTAATCACGACGTGCGTGATGTCCTCTGGCGCGACGCCGACTTCCCTCAACGCCGCGCTCAAATCCACATTTCGTCGAAAGCGCGGCAGTTGGTAGGGCGAGTCGGGTAGATCGTCAAAGCCGGCGTCGACCAGGATGGAGGCGTCGGCCAGGGCGATGTGAACGACATTATGATGCGACCAGACGGGCTGCTCGAACTGGGCCGCATACGGCGGCCACCAGGGCGAGGCAGCCGTATCCAGGCCAGCCGGGAAGTTCCAATCGGCGTAGGCGATGTTAATGACGGTGACATGCGCCTCACCGACGGTGAGTGATTGGACAAAGTTAGACATAGCGCTGACCTGATGGCTCACGGTTAAGCCGCTTGTTCCTCAGTGACGAGGCGCTTGCCCGTCAGGGCCATGAACACGTCTTCCAGCGTCGGTTCGTGGCCGTTGCGGGCGACGCGGCTCTTTAGGCCGTCGGGCGTGTCAAGTGCGACAATCTTGCCACTCTCGATGATGGCGATGCGGTCGCACAGCGCCTCAGCCTCGTCCATGTCGTGCGTCGTCAGGACGACGGTGGCGTCGTGGACGGCGCGCAGATCCTGGACCACTGCTTGCACCTCGCGCTTCGAGCGCGGGTCCAGCCCGGTCGTTGGCTCGTCGAGGAGCATCAGGATGGGCGCGGTCAGGAAGGCGCGGGCGATGGCGACCTTCTGCTGCATCCCCCGCGACATGTCCTCCATCGGCTCGAAAATGGCCTTGCGCTCCAGCCCCAGGCGGCCCAGAATCTCCAGGCTCTGCTCCCGAATGGCGCGACCATCGAGACCGTAGAGCCGGCCAGCATAGAGCAGGTTCTCCATCGGGCTGAGTTTCTTAAAGAACGCGGCGTCGACTGAGACGCGGTTGATCATCCGCTTGACCTGGCGCTCGTCGCGCTCCACATCCAGCCCAAACACAGTGATGCGACCGCTATCCGGAATGAGAAGGGTCGAAAGCAGGCGGATCAGAGTAGATTTACCAGAACCGTTCGGGCCGAGGATACCAAAGATCTCGCGGCGTCGGACGGAGAAGCTGACATGGTCCACAGCGCGTACCTGGGTCGCTGCAACGGGAGCTTTCCCACTCACTCGCTGCCACCATGTCCCGGCTCCCTGTCCATCGAACGCCTTGACGACATCGCGCACGTCGAGCGCGATGCGGGTCTCGTCATACAGCGCCGGCGCGGTTCGCAGGCGGGGCATGGCCTCTATCGTTGTGAGCATGTGACCTCCCTCTTATCAATCAGCAGGCGGGCAACCACAGAGAGTTGCCCCTACGCGTTTTATTCGTCGGAGGCAACCACGCAGGGTTGCCCCTACCCCGTGTCCTCTGTAGGGGCAACCCTCTGTGGTTGCCCTCTTCGAGGCAAACAAAAAGCCGTGGGCACGAGAGGTGGCCCACGGCAGCCGCAAGCGGTCTGACGGCATGAAAATGCCGTGGGCAGCAGCCAGTGCGCCCACGGCGGATAGTCTAGAGCTACCTACCGGTGAACAAGCGCACTACGGCTATGAACAGAAGCCAGTCCCGCCAGCCTGAGGCGGGCGGCGGCCTTGGCGCGAACCAGGGCAGAACCGTAGCGCAGCATCATTCACCTCCTTCTGTAGTCTTACCCAGATTGTACCACAAGCCACACAGGGCTGTCAAGGGGTTTTGCCCTTCACCAGGCTCTATGCTATGCTTCCCAATCTAAAAGAGTATCCGCCTATCATCCGAACGGTTGACCTGTGACTCATCCTCTCCGTACCCAGGATTACGACTATCATTTGCCCGCCGACCGCATCGCCCAGACCCCCGTCGAGCCGAGGGACAGCAGCCGGCTGCTCGTGCTGGATCGAGCGAGCGGCCGTCGCTCGCACCACCACTTCTACGACCTGCCCGCCTTCCTGCGCCCCGGCGATCTGTTGGTAGCGAACGATAGCCGCGTCCGGCCGGCGCGACTGCTGGGCCGCAAGCTGCCCGGTGGGGCGCGGGTCGAATTGCTGCTGCTCAAGCCGGTGGATAGCGTGACGTGGGAGACTCTGGCGCGGGGGCGGCGGCTCGTTCCAGGCGTTCGACTCGCGCTCGGTAATGGTCAGGTAAGCGCTGAGATTGTGGGGGAGACCGAAGCGGGCGGCCGACTGGTGCGCTTCGACGCGCCCATCGAGCCGCTGCTGCCCCAGATTGGCGTCACGCCGCTGCCGCCCTACATCCACGCGCCGCTGGCCGACCCTGAACGCTACCAGACGGTCTACAGCCGCGTCGTCGGCTCGGCCGCCGCCCCTACCGCCGGCCTCCACTTCACGCCCGACCTGATCCAGCGCCTCGCCGAGATGGGCATCGGCTTTGCCTTTGTCACCCTCCACGTCGGGCTGGACACCTTTCGCCCCGTGGAGGTCGAGGACGCGCGTCAGCACGTGATGCACAGCGAGTGGGCCGAGTTAAACGCGGCGACCGCCGAGGCCATCGCGGCGGCGCGGGCAGCCGGCGGCCGCATCGTCGCCGTAGGCACGACCGCCGTGCGCGTCCTCGAGTCAGCCGCAGTTGCCAGCGAAGGCATAGACCCAGGCCAGTGGGTGGTGGGTGGTGGGTGCCCTCCTCCCTCCTCCCTCCCCCCTCCTCCGTCTCCCTACTCGGGCTGGACCCGCCTGTTCATCACCCCCGGCTACCGCTTCCGCGCGGTGGATGCCCTCATCACCAACTTCCACCTGCCGCGCTCGACGCTGCTCATGCTCGTCAGCGCCTTCGCCAGCCGTGAGACTATGCTGGCCGCCTACGGGGAGGCCGTCGCCGAGGGCTACCGCTTCTTCAGCTTCGGCGACGCCATGCTCATCCTCTAGAATTAACTCCAAAAATCCTCTCGCCCCCCCTTGACAAATGCCGTGTTTTATCGTATAATCCCGATAATCGTAAAAATACGATGGAGCACAAGAAATATGAAGACCATTGCACTACCAGACCGCGATGAACGGCTGGTACTAGTTTTCAAAGCCCTGGGCAACCCGCTACGGATGCAACTGGTGCGCTACATGGCGGAGCATCCTCAGTGTATCACGGGCGACTTGGTGGCTGCCAGTCACCTGGCCCAGTCCACCGTCAGCGAGCACCTCAAGGTGCTTCGCGAGGCTGGGGTGGTGGCGGGGACGGTCGAGGGGCCAGCCCGCTGCTACTGCTTGAACGAGGACACCTTGCGCTGGCTGCGCGAGGAAGTGGCCGCGCTGACTCAGGAGCTGGAGGCGTGCTGCGCCCCAGAGATGGAGGAGACCGCATGTTGCTAAACAGAGATCAAGGCCAACGCGAGCCGCCCCGTGTCCTGATTCTGTGTACGGGCAACTCGGCCCGATCGCAGATGGCGGAGGCCCTGCTGCGGGCGCGGAGCGGGAACCGCTTCGAGGTGTACAGCGCGGGCGTCGCGCCGAAAGGCGTTCACCCTCTGGCGGTGCAGGTTATGGCTGAAATGGGGATTGATATCTCCCAGGCGCGCAGCAAGGGCGTGGAGGAATTCCTCGGCCAGCCGATGGACTACGTCATCACGGTCTGCGACAATGCGAACGAAACCTGCCCGGTGTTTCCGGGCGCCGTCACCCGCCTACACTATAGCTTCGAGGACCCGGCGGCTGTGACAGGCGACGAGGCAGCGCGGTTGGCGGTGTTCCGCCGCGTGCGCGATGAGTTGGACGAGTGGCTGCAAGACTTTGCGTCTCATCAATAAGGAGAATGAATCATGTCTACGCTGGTGGATGTCACCATGCTCAGTGCGGAGGAAGTGCGCGGGGCGGTGCGGGAGCGCTACGCCCGCGCCGCGACAAGTGGAAGCTGTTGCGGGCCGAGCGACAGCGCCTGCTGCGGCGAAGCGTCGGCTCCTGACACGTCGGTGGGCGTCGGCTTCTACAGCAGCGAGGAACTGACCGGGCTATCGGAGGAGGTGGCGTCGTTTAGCCTGGGTTGCGGCAACCCCATCGCCTTTGCCCAACCCCAGCCCGGCGAGACGGTGCTGGACCTGGGCAGCGGCGGCGGGCTGGACTGCTTCATCGCCGCCCGCTATGTCGGCCCGACGGGCCACGTCATCGGCGTGGACATGACCCCGGCCATGCTGGAACGGGCGGCCGACGCGGCAAGCCGGCTGGGCTTGGCCAATGTCGAGTTTCGCCAGGGCCTCATCGAGGCGTTACCCGTCGCCAACGACTCGGTGGACCTGATTATCTCCAACTGTGTCATCAACCTATCGCCGGATAAAGACCAGGTCTTCCGCGAAGCGTTCCGCGTCCTCAAGCCCGGTGGGCGTCTGGTCGTGTCGGACCTGGTCACAGCGGGCGAACTGCCGGAGGCCGTCAAGCGCGACGTCGAACTGTGGGCCGGCTGCATCTCCGGCGCGCTGCCTGAGAGCGACTACACTGCTAAAATGACATCAGCCGGCTTCGAGCACGTCGCGCCCCTGGCGCGCTCGACCTATACCGAGGATGCGCCAGAGTGGGAAGGCATCGGCGGCCCCAACGGCCCCATCTACAGCCTGAAGGTCCGAGGCTACAAGCCACTCAATTGACCCCCGGCTGCGTGTGCCGAGAACGGAGACGGAGGACGTGAGGCAGCCCCAACCTGGCCTCCGTCCTCCGTCCCTCGTCACCCTCTCTCATTGACCACTACCCACTGATCACTGCCCCTGCCCCCTGTTCTAGCGCCAGACGAGCATCGTATCCCCCGCCGCCCCGTACTGGAACCAGATGTCGGCTATGCCAGCCGAGTTGCTATTACGCAGGTACCACAGGTTCCCCCGAGTGACACCCGGCGTGTCTATCGCATCCCTGTTCCAGTCGCCAACGACGGGATGGTCGCCCGGTGGCACGCCATACAGGAAGACCAGGTCAGCCACACCGCCGCTGTTGGTGTTGCGCAGGTACCAGGCGCCACTGCGCAGCACGCCCGGCGTGTCCGTCCCATTGCCGTCCCAGTCCCCCGTGAACGGGATGTCACCCAGTGCGCCGTAGAGGAAGGTCAGGTCAGCGACGCCGCTGGTATTGCTGTTGCGCAAGTACCAGGCGTTGCCCCGCACCACCCCCACTGTGTCCACGCCGTCGCCGTCCCAGTCGCCGCAGATCGGGACATCGCCTGGCAGACCGTAGCCGAGCGTGACGTCCGAGACACCGCTGGAGTTGGAGTTACGCAAGTACCACGCCCCGTTGCGGAACACGCCGGGCGTCTTGCTGCCATTGCCGTCCCAGTCGCACATGAGGGGGATGTCGGTACTGAGGCCGTAGAGGAAGACGAGGTCGGCCGGGCCGCCGGTGAGGGTGTTTCGCAAGAACCACGTTCCCGCGCGCCAGGCCGCCGGCTTCGACGGGCCTGGGATAGCGGTGTTGGTCGGCGTCGGCGTTACCGTCGCTGTACTCGTCGCTGTGCTGGTCGAAGTGCTCGTCGGTGTACTCGTCGGAGTCGACGTGCTTGTCGGTGTACTCGTCGGTGTGCTTGTCGCCGTGCTGGTCGAGGTACTCGTCGGTGTACTCGTCGGTGTGCTCGTCGCCGTGCTGGTCGAGGTACTCGTCGGCGTGCTCGTCGGCGTCGGCGTGCTGGTCGAGGTACTCGTCGGCGTACTCGTCGGTGTACTAGTCGGCGTATTGGTCGGCGTACTGGTCGGTGTGCTCGTCGGTGTGCTTGTCGAAGTACTCGTCGGTGTGCTCGTCGGCGTTGGGGTACTCGTCGAAGTGCTTGTCGGCGTCGCCGTCAGCGCGATAATGGTATCGGTGTCCGTGGCGCTGTTGTTGTCTGGCGTGGGATCCGTGACACCGTCCGGCGCTGTCACCCTTGCCGTGTTGCTCAAGGTCCCTGTGGCTGACAGATCAAGGGTCGCGCTCACCGTGTACGTGACCGAGCCGCCGGCCGGCAGGTTCACCGTGTCGTTGATGTTGCCGGAGCCAGAGGCGGTACAGGTGCCGCCGCCCGCTCCCACGCACGTCCAGGTCGCCGTCAAGCTAGCCGGGAAGGTGTCAGCCACCGTCGCGCCCGGCGCATTGCTCGGCCCGGCGTTGGACGCCGTAATCGTGTACGTCACCGAGCCGCCCGGCGTGGCCGTTGTCACCCCGTCCGTCTTGGTGATGGACAGGTCGGCGACGGGGAACAGGCCCACCAGCACCGGGTCGTGGTCCGAAGCGCGGTAGGGCGTGCCAGGCGCGAACACGACACGCGGCGGAACCAGCGCCGAGCCGTCGGGCTTCTCCTCGAAAGTCGACTCGCCCGCGTCCTTCACCTCATCGTTGTAGTCGAACAGGTCCACCTCGTCGGCGTTGATGTGCCAGGGCGCGGCCCCTGTCACCTGCGCCAGCAGGCTGCTGCTGGCGAAGCCGTAGTCGAGGTGGCCGAGCTGGCCGTCGAACAGGTAGGAATAGGTGGCAGGGTCGAAGTTCTCCTCCAGGTCGGTATAGCCGCCGGCCACCAGCGTCGTCACCGGGTCTTCCTTAGCGTAGGAGTTGAAGTCACCGAGGAGCAAAACATCCGGGTCGCCCGCGGCAGGGATAACCGTTCCGTTGAGCCAGGTCAGCAGGCGGCTCGCTTGCTGCGTCCGCCTGTCGTTGAAACAGCCCTGGCCGTCGCCCTGGTCCGCATCGGCCCCGGTGCCAGGGCAGCCCTTGGACTTGAAGTGGTTGGCGACCACGGTGAAGCGCTGCCCAAAGGCTGGATTGGCCGCGTCCACCACGTCGAAGGTCTGCGCCGTCGGCGGGCGGTTGTGAATCGGGTCCAGGTCTACCACCGGCGACCCGACGGGCGATACAACCCCCGTGCGATAGATGAGTTGGACTCTAATAGCGTCCGTCCCCAACGTCCCGCCCGTGTTGACAAAGGCATACGGGTGCGCGCCGCCGCAGCGGGCGTTAATGGCGCCCAGCAGGTCGGTGATGGTGTCGCTCGGTGTCGTGTTCTCCAGTTCCATGAAGGCGTAGACATCGGCATCCAGGGCGCAGACGACAATCGAGGCCCGCTCGCGCTGGCGGTTCAGCTCGGCCGCGCTGTCCGCGCCCCGGCAATCCTGCGTCCCGTCGGGACCGCACGGCCCTGAGCTGTTGCTCGAGGTCGTGTCAATGGTCGTGAAGTAGTTGAGCAGGTTCATGCCTACGGCCTTGATGGCGGCCCCGCCCACGGCGGGCGGGCTGGCCGGACGTGGATTGGCGACGGTGAAAGTTGTGGGGTGGGCGGCGGCGGGGCGGATACGCCAGGTATTATCCCCGAAGCCGGGCCAGGACCACTGCAGGATGCCCGTCAGCCCGTTGACCAGGTCGCCGCCGCGGAAGAAGTCCGTTCCCTGCGTGCCCACCGAGAAGCCGCCGTTGGC
>JAHCIP010000269.1 GCA_026129165.1 Anaerolineae bacterium | reverse complement strand
GCCTGGCCACGCCGGCTTACTCCGACCTTGCGCCCGCTTACCTCGGCCATACCACGGACGTGCCGCAGTACACCTACGACCCGGAGAAGGCCAAGGCGCTGCTCAAGGAGGCCGGCTGGGATAGCAAGACCAAGCTGCGGTGGCTGACTGACAAGATTCCGTCGGACACGGCCATCTTCGACGCCATCAACGGCTATTGGGCCGATGTGGGCGTTCAGACCGAGTGGCAAATCAACGCCGACCTCAGCGCGGGGCGCGGCCCGGCCTGGGATTTTGACATGTACTGGAGCGCGTACCCCCTCGGCCACCCGACCGAGATGGCCTCCTACTTCGACTCGCGCGTGGCCGAGTCGTACTACACGGGCCTCAACAACAAGCGCTACGAGGAACTGGCGGATAAGTCGGTCCAGGGCCTGCCCGATGACGAGATGAAGAAAGTCATCTACGAGATGCAGGAAATCCTGGCCGAGGAAGCCGTGTTCCTGATGATCTGCCCCTCGCCCAACGTGTGGGCCATTAACAAGCGCGTCCACGACGTGCTGCCCATCTACGCGGCGTCCGGCTTCAACGACTGGGGCGGCATCCAGAAGACCTCCGTGGATAGCTGACCCCAACCTGCCTGGGCGTGGTAGAGACGTGACATGTCACGTCTCTACCCTCACATCCCTACCGCCTTGGTAAACCCCCATGGAGGGTCCGCGCCATGCGGCAGTATATCCTGCGCCGCCTGATCCTCATCCCCATCCTGCTCCTGGGCATCACCGCCCTGGACTACACTTTCATCAACCTCGCGCCTGGCGATCCCATCACCGCGATGATTGATCCCCAGGAGATGCGGCAGATGACTAAAGAGGATATCGAGCGGCGGCGGCACGCGCTGGGGCTGGACCAACCCATCCCCGTGCGCTACACGCTTTGGCTCAAAGAGGTGTTGCGCGGCAACCTCGGCCATTCCTATGTCAAGGCGCAGCCCGTCAGCCGTCTTATCGTGGACGGCCTCAAGAACACCCTGGCCCTGATGACCCTCTCGCTCATCGTGACCACCCTGGTGGGCATCCTGCTGGGCATCATCTCCGCGCTGCGCCCCTACTCCTGGCTCGACTACACGCTGACCGCCCTCTCCTTCTCAGGCGTGGCGATGCCCAGTTTCTTCTTTGCCCTGATTCTCATCTTCGTCGGCTCGCTGAAACTGGGCTGGTTCCCGACCTCCGGCCTCGTGACGCCGGGGGCGCCGCCCTCGCTGGTGGACCAGTTGCGGCATATGGTTCTGCCCCTCATCGCCCTGTCCGTGGGCGGCACGGCCAGCGTGTTGCGTTATACCCGGTCGAGTATGCTCGAAGTGCTGAGCGAAGAGTACATCACGACAGCCCGCGCCAAGGGGTTGGCCGAACGGGTCATCCACGCCCGCCACGCCTTCAAGAACGCCTCGCTGCCCATCATCACCATCCTCGGCCTGCACATTCCGACTCTGTTTGGCGGCGCGGTCATCATCGAGACCATCTTTAGCATTCCCGGCATCGGGTCCACCATGGTAGACGCCATGAACAACCGCGACTACCCGGTCATGATGGGCGGCATCCTCCTGTCCGGCGTGACCGTCCTGGTGAGCAACCTGCTGGCGGATGTGACCTACGCGGTGGCCGACCCCCGTATTCGCTATTAGGGGTGTGTGACTGCTACAGCAATGGAAACACCCCCCTCCTGTCCCCCCGTATACGGGGGGATGCCAGGGGGGTCTAAGCGACTAGAGACCGACGAGGGAGAGAGACATGGCGGTACAGAGTAGCGACTTGAGTCGAGCGGGGGCCCCGCCGGCGCTCGTGGCGGTCCAAATTGGTACGCCCGTCGAAACGCCGCTCGTCCGTACCTGGCGTCGCTTTCGCCGCCACCGCCTCGCCATGGCTGGCCTGGTCTTCATCCTCCTCATCGCGGTCATGGGCATCGCCGCGCCCATTGTCGCGCCGCAGGACCCCATCAAGACCAACCTCTCTCAGGCGCTGGAACCACCCAACGCCGCGCATTGGTTGGGGACTGACCCGGTGGGCCGCGACGTGTGGAGCCGTACCGTGTACGCCATCCGCATCTCGCTGTCGGTGGGCATCGTGGCAGTGGGTATCTCGGTCGCCATCGCCATCGTGCTTGGCGCGCTGGCCGGCTATTACGGGGGCCTGGTGGACATGTTCATCATGCGCCTCACCGACATTATCATGACCATCCCCGGCCTGGTGATCATTATGGCCGTCGTTTCGGTCATCGGACCAAGTATCTATAATGTCATGGTCGTCATCGGTATCCTGGGTTGGACCGGTATGGCGCGGCTGCTGCGTGGGCAGATTCTCTCCGTGCGCGAGCGTGACTTCATCGCCGCCGCCCAGAGCATTGGCGTGTCTGACGCGCGCATCATGGCCCTCCATCTCCTGCCCAACGCGGTCGCGCCTCTCCTGGTCGCCGCGACGTTCAGCGTGGCCGGGGCTATCCTGACCGAAGCCGCCCTGAGTTTCCTCGGCTTTGGGGTCTTGCCGCCCACACCTAGTTGGGGCAATATGCTCAACGCGGCCCGCTCCCTCAGCCGGCTCCAGGAAAACCCCTGGTTCTGGGTTCCCCCCGGCATGATGATTCTCCTCACCGTGTTAGCCATCAACTTCATCGGCGATGGCCTACGCGACGCGCTCGACCCCCGTACCAAGTAACAACTGGCAAGCGCACAGGCAAGGAGAGGAGCATTGAAGGCACTCGTCTTAACCGGGGCGCGGCGGCTTGAATTGCAGGAGCGGCCCGTCCCACAGCCTGGACCCGGTCAGGCGCTGATTCGCCACCTCGTCACGGCCATCAGCACCGGCAGCGAGGTCATTCGCTACCTGCGCGGCGCCGGGCCGGACATCGGCTACCTGGGCGCAGGCGTGGTCGAGGCCGTCGGGCCGGGCGTAACGGGGCTGCAGCCCGGCGACCGGGTGCGCGACAGCGGCCCCCACCACGAGTATGTCCTCCAGTCTGCCGAGCATGTCATCAAGCTACCCGACGGCCTCGATTTTGAGCAGGCCGCCTACGCCTACATCCCCACACTAGGCCTACATGCCCTCCGCCTGTGCGACTACCGCCTGGGGGAGAATGCCTGTGTCATCGGCCAGGGGGTCGTGGGGGTGATGGGCAGCGCGCTGGCCGAGGCGCTTGGCATCCAGGTCGTCGGTCTCGACACCGATGAGAGCCGGCTCGCCGTCGCGGCCGAGATGGGCGTCAGCTATCCCCTCAATCCGCTGGCGTCGGATTTTACCTCCCGGATGGCGGCGGTCGTCGGCGACAAGGGGATTGACGTCACCGTGGACGCGACGGGCAGCTATCATGGCCTGCTACTGGCGCTTGACCTGACGCGACGCTGGGGGCGCATCGCCATCCTGGGCATGTACCGCCCCGACCCGCCGGACCCCATCATAGCCAGCCGTTTACACGACGCCTACCTGAGAAACCTCCACGCCAAGGAACTGCGCCTGGTGGGCTGCTCCAACGACCCCGTCGAGGACTACCCGTCCCACATCTCGCGCTTCTCGATCCACGACAACATCCGGCTGAGCCTCGACCTGCTCACCAGAGGCCGCTATAGCCTGCGCCCGGCCATCACCGACCGCCTTGCGCCGGCGGATGGGCTTGACCTGTACGAGCGCCTCGCCCGCCGCGAGGGCGGCAGCCTGAGCATCGTCTACCACTGGAGCGAAAAGCGCGAGGCCAATGATCGCGTCGCCCATCATCGGCCTCGGCCGCATGGGCAGCACCATTGACGATGGGCGCCGCCCGGCGCCCTCCCCTACTCCATCGCCAGCGCGTGCCAGGCCAGCCCTGCGCCAGGTGCGTCGCTGGCACCGATACGACCGCTAAACGGGAGGCGTTTCGGACCCGCTGGGGCGTCACCGCGCTCTGGGCGGTGTCGCAAGATACTGCGCCTTCCCAGGAGCAGCTTGACCTCGTCGCCATCTGCACGCGAGCCGTCACCCACGCCCGAGTTAGCCGTCGGTGTGGCCGAGGCAAGCGCACCCATGATCTATCGCCAAAGAGAGAAGGCGATTGGCTGCTCCGTACGCGAGGCCGACGCTGTATTGGAGGCAGGGGCGAGCGAAACCCGCCGCGCCTATGTTTCAATAGCGGCGTTCTGCGCCACCGCCGCTACCACCAGGCGCGGGACCTCATCGCAGGCGGCGCCATTGGCGAACCGCGCGCCGCTGTCCACTACGCCGCCACCAACCTGCTCCACGGCCACGTTCACTCGCTGGACACGATCAGCTTCCTCCTGGGCGACCCGCGCATCGAGAGCGTGTGGGGCCAGTTGTACCCGCCCAGTCGGCGCATCGAGAACAACCGTATTGACGACAAGGACCCCAACGGTATCTACCACGTCCGCTTCGCCAACGGTATCGAGGCGACGACAGTGCAGGCGGGCACATGGGAGTTCGAAATTCTGGGTACGGAGGGCAGCCTGCGCCTCTACAACAACGGGCAAGGCACGTCGTTGCGGCAGATCCAAGGGGGCCGACGCGGCGTGTTTGTCGAGGTTCCTGTGGCGCCGGTTGAGGAGCATAGCGCGACCCAGGCCTGCCTGGAAGACCTGGTCGCGGCGTATGAGATGGGTCGGGCGACGCTCGGCCCGGTGGAAGTGGCCTACCACATCACCGAGGGCTGTCTCGCGGTAGCCGAGAGCCACCAGCAGGGGCGGCGGGTGAGCTTGCCGCTGCAAAACAGAGACCTGTACGTATTCCACGTCTAAACATAATCGGGAGAACTATGCGCCATATCACTGTCTACAAAGACCCCAGCCTGTACGTCGCCTTTCCCTCCATTGCCCGCCTGCCCAACGGCGAACTATTGGTGTCGTTCCGGGAGGCGGGCCAACTCAGCGTCGCCCGTGCCCGCACGGGAAGTCATACCCACCTCGACCCCGACGTGCGCGTGTGTCTCGTGCGCTCGACCGACAACGGCGAGACCTGGGACGCCGCCACCAAGACGGTCATCTACGACGAGGGCCTGGATACGGGCGCGACCCTCGCTGTCCTCTCCGATGGCGTCATCGTCGCCGGTCTGAACAACCTGTGGAAACTCGCGCCCTGGGACCGCCGCGCTGAGGTGGGAGGCCATCTTTCCTTCCACAATCCAGAGATTGGCCTGGTCGGTCGGGTGATGGGCTGTGCGTCGCGCCGTTCGTTCGACGGCGGCCACACCTGGGAGAAGGAGTTGGTCTGGGTCCAGTTCCCGGAGGGCGCCGGCCCGGCCTGTGACGCCCGCACCGGCGTGACCGAGCTGGCCGATGGCAGCCTGATCTGGGCGCTGGGCGACCACGTGAGCGGCGGCAGCGTGCGCTCCTGGCTGGTCCACTCCTTTGATCGCGGCGCGACGTGGAGCGACCCCCGTCTCATCGCCGCCGACCCAAGGGGGGCACAGGGCTACTACGCCGCCATCAACTTCTCGGAACCCCATATTTTGCCGCTGACGGGTGGACGAGTCATCGCCCTGTTGCGCACCGACCCCCAAGACTCGCCGGGTGAGGGCTATCTCTATCAGGCCGACTCGCCCAACTGGGGCATCGAGTGGCGGCCCTACCGCCGCACGCCCATGTGGGGCCACCCGCCCCATCTGCTCCAGTTGCGCAGTGGGGCCATTCTGTGTACCTACGGCCACCGCCGCCCACCGTATGGCGTACGCGCCTGCCTTAGCTACGACGGCGGCGCGACGTGGGACATCGAACACGAGGTAGTCCTGCGCGCCGACGGCCTGGGCCGCGACCTGGGCTACCCGTACTCAGTGCAGTTGCCCGACGACACCATCCTGACCGTCTACTACATCTATCTCGAAGACGGGGTGCGCCATATCGCGGGCACATTCTGGCGCGAGGGGGAGCGAGGGTGATGAAACATACAGCCGACCTGCGCGTGACGGTAAGCGAGGCGTGGCGGGTCTCGCCGCCGGGCCGCCGCCACTGGTTCCCCCGCCTGTTTACCCTGGCCGACGGCAGTCTGCTCCAGTTCGACTCCACGGTGGATGACGCCATTGAAGCCATCCGCCACGAGAAAGGGTCGTCCTGGCGGCGCTCAACCGACGCCGGTCGCACGTGGCAGGAGTGGCCCGTCCCCGCCCACGAAGGCTACCCCGTCCTGCTGGCCGATGGGACCATGCGCATCTTTAGCTACATCCTGTGGCATGAGGACGACGGCCAGGCCTACGGCATGAGCATGGACTGGCAGCCCGGCGCAACCGACTGGTCGGAGGCGCGACCCTACCGCATCAACATTCCCACGCCTGAGCGACGCCCGAACCACGTCACGGGCATGGTCCTCGACCGCACCGTACTGCGCGAACCGGACGGGACGCTTCTGGCGACGCTCTACGGCCACTACCAGGGCGAGCCGAAGTACAACTGCACCCTGATTCGCTCGCGCGACGATGGGCTGACCTGGGAATACGTAAGCACGATTGCCTACGATGAGGCTATCCCCGGCCAAGGTTTCTGCGAGCCGGTTCTGGCCCGTGTCGCGGACGGTAGCCTGCTGGCCGTGATGCGCACCGGCGGCGGCTACGAGCGCCGCTACCCCATGTACCAGGCGCGCTCGTCCGACAACGGCCAGACCTGGAGCGCGCCCGAAAACCTGGGCGTCTACAGCGTGGACCCAGACCTGTGCCTGATGAGCAATGGCGTGCTGGCGTGCAGCTTCGGCCGGCCCATCATGCAAGTCATGTTCAGCCTGGACGGGAGCGGCCGCCAATGGACGGCGCCCACGACCCTCTACAGCGGCAATAGCACCTGCTACAGCGGCGTGCGCGAGATCGCGTTGGACCGCCTCCTCGTGGTGTACGACTCGAACAGCGAAGGCTCCCCCTGGCAGGCCCACGACAACCAGATTGAAGCGGTCTACGTTGACGTCGCCCGCGCCGACGGCTAGTCAATAGTGAGGTGGTTATGGCTCAACTCGAAATAGTTGACAGTGGCATTCTGTACATCAATCCCGACCCCGCGCACTATCATGTCTTCGCGTCGCACGCCCACCCGCTGCAACTCTCGGCCACGGAGTTCATCGCCACCTACCAGCGCGGCGATGGCATGTACGCCACCAATACCAATATCGCGCTGGCCCGTTCCCACGATGGGGGCGTCACCTGGAACTACGAGGGCTTCCTGTACAACAAGGTCGGCGACGACCGACCGTACTCGTATCACGATGGCTTCCTGTCGCAGTTGCGGGATGGGACGCTGCTCGTCTTTACCTTCCGCGCCGACCGCTCCGTGCCGGATCGGCCCATGTTCAGCCCCAGCGGCGGGCTGATCCCCGTCGAGACGGTCCTCTTCGTTTCGCGGGACGGGGGCCACATCTGGCAGGGACCGCAGCCATTCGCCTTGCCAGCGGGGATGGTACTCACCCCGGCCTGCCCCATCGTTGAGTTGGCCGATGGCCGCTGGCTTGCCACCTTCGACCGCTGGCACACCTACGACGATGACCAGGTCTATCAGCCGCTCATGCTGGCGTTCACCTCGGCCGACCAGGGACGGACCTGGCAGAACATGACGGTCATGGCGGATGGCGCGGCGGACGGCAAAGGCTTCTGGCACGGCAAGACGATTCGCCTGCGTGACGACCGGCTGTTCACTCTCTACTGGGCGGCCGACATGACTCAGCCCGACCGAGGCCCGCAAAACCTGCCCATCCACTACACCATCGCTGACCCCGCCGCGACCGACTGGCCCATGCCCCAACTGACAACGCTCCCCGGACAGACGAACTGGCCCACGCAGTTGCCGGATGGCACGCTGGCAGCCATTTACACCCTCCGCGAAGCCGAGCAGCCCGGCTTCCTCGTCGCGCTGTCGGAGGACGGCGGGCAGACGTGGAACCTGGACCACCAGGTGCGGCTGTGGGACGCGACGGGCTGGACGACTATCGGTCTCCACGCGCCCGACAAGTACCCCCGCAGCCATGATACCATCGCCTTCGGCGCGCCGACTCTCATGACCACCCTGGAGGGCGATCTGTACGCCAGTTGGTGGTGTACCTACGCTAGCCTCACCCACATTCGCTGGGCGCGCCTACGCCGCCTGAAATAACCCACTTTACGCCACAAAAGGTATCCGCCATGCACTCTCCCTCACGCCTGCTCGATGTCCGCGCCCTCCCCTCTTCGCGGGAGGTCATTGTCTACAAAGATGGCGGCCTGTTCCCGGTTCTCGCCAACACAGGGAATGTGGTCATCGCCGTCCTGCGCGGCGGGGCGGGCCATCTCGGCCTGGACGGCCGCGTAGAAGTCGTGCGCTCGCTGGACGGCGGGCGGACCTGGACCCCGCCGGCCGTGGTGGCCGACAGCGAGCGCGACGACCGCAATCCGGCCCTTGGCGTCTCCGCTGGCGGCGTGCTCGTTCTGTCCTACCACCGCCAGGGCAACTACGACGCGGCGGGCAACTATATCGCCTGGACCCACCCGGCCGACGCCGACGAGCA
>JAHCIP010000268.1 GCA_026129165.1 Anaerolineae bacterium | reverse complement strand
ATGTTCAGGTCCATGAGTACCAGGTCGGGCTGGAGCATAGCAGCCAGTTCGACTGCCGCCGGGCCGTTTTCCGCCACGCCGACGACCTGAATACCAGGCGTCGCACCCAGGATCGCCGCCAATCCCTCCCGCACCACGTCTTGATCATCACACAGGACTACGCGGATCATCGCCTTCCCTCCTGGCGGTCCAAGACCAGCCGCACCATTGTACCGCCTTCGGGCCGGCTGTCCACTTCTAGCGCGCCGCCGATCACCGCCGCCCGTTCCCGCATCCCCTGCAGCCCGAAATGACCGTTGCGCGCCTCACTCACCGCGAAGCCTTGCCCGTTGTCGGCAATCGTCAATATGAGCCGTCCATTGTCCTGGGCCAGGATGACCCGCACCGCTGTCGCCTGAGCATGGCGCTCGACATTGGTCAGCGCCTCCTGCGCCACCCGGTAGACACAGTCTTCCTGCTCCAGTGCCAATCCGCCCCCATCGCCTGGCACATGAAGGTCAAGGGCCAGGTTGGCGCGGGCCGCCGTGGCGCGGGCCAGATTGCTGACAGCGACGGCCAGCCCGACTTCCTCTAATGGATTGGCGCGTAAGGCCTGTAGCGACCGCCTTGCCTCGGTGAGGCCGGTCCGCGCGAGGGATAAGGCCCGTTCGACCATGCCGTAGGCGGTCTGGGGATTGGTTTCGCATATCGCTTCGACCGCCTCTAACTGGACGATGAGGGCGGACAGGGAATGGGCTAACGTGTCGTGGAGCTCACGCGCCAGGCGGTTGCGTTCCTGGCTAACGGCCAGCCGCTCGGCGGTGAAGGCGTAGTGCGTTAATTTGAGATTGGCGGCGGCTAACGCCTGCTGCTGCTCCCGTTGCTGTTGGACCAGCCAGCCTACGCCAAGCGCCACCACCGTGACGCTCGTGGTACGGGCGATGAACAAAAGTAGGAAGAGAGGGTGGAGCGGGCTGCTTGTCGGGATAAACGGCCAACTCAAGAGGCCATCGGCTAGCGAGAGGCTTAGGGCCGCGAGTAGGGTCCAGCGGAGTGAATACTGCCAGGCGACCAGCAGGGTGATAGCATGCAATAGGAGCCAGAGGCGAACCAGCAGCAGCAAGCCATTCAGCTCGCGAAGGGCCGGCGCCACCAGCCAGGTGAGGGTCAGATACTTCTCCAGGACCACATTGACGGAGGCGAGGACGAGGACGGCCGGCAGCAACTCGCCGCCCAACCGTTCTCGGAGCGACGGCAGCCAGGTCAGGGCGAGGAGGAGCAGCGGGATAGGCATGGTCACCACCAGAAACTGCCCTAGCGGTACGTCGATGCCCTGGCCGGCCCCTACCGTGCGGCGGAGCAAGGGGATGCCGATGACCTGGGCCAGGGTCAGAATCTGGACTACGCGGAGAACGCCAGGCTCAAAGGTCGGTCGCATATGGGCTTAAAGTCACTTGTTACAGGTAGTGGCAGGCTGAAGAGGGTGCTCAGGGTATGGTCGCCCTGGGTGGACTATCTTAGCACAGATACCCGAAGCAGTAAAGGGCGTTACATGATGCCAGGCATATAACAGCATGACGAACGTCACGTTATCTCATGAACCAAGACACTGGCCTTGGGAGTGTGAATATGTTATGCTGGGGCGAGACCACGTCGTCGCATCTTCAACCGTGAGCAGATCCATGCCGCAGCCTCTCTCTGATCGAACCTACGCCTACCATGGCTACCTCCTCCGTCTCTGGCGGGCCAGTCGGACCTCGCCGTGGCAGATTGTCGCCAAAGATGTCGAAACGGGCGACGAGTTCCCGTTCCTCACCCTCGAAAACTTGCTCGATTTCCTGCGCACCCAAATGGCTAACGGCTCTGACAAAGGTGGCGCCCATTAACTGGCGGACACTGCCTGGGGGAGAAGTATCATGTCGCGTTCTTTGCGTCTGGTTCGCGTCGTCTCGGTAATACTCGCTGCGACACTGTTCGCCGCCCTGTGGCTCGCCCGTCCGTCCGCCTCGCTGGCCGACGGTGAGCGTTTTCGTGCCGCCTGGGAGCAGGCGCGGCGGGCAGGGTCGTACCGCTTCAATGCTGACATCGAGCAGACGCTGACGCCGCGCCCCTTGCCCGAACTGATCGGCCAGACGGAACAGCAGGTCACGCTCCTGGCGCAGGGTGACGTTCAACTGCCTGGCCGCGCTCGCCTCCAGCTTCAACTGAGCCAGGGCCTCACCAGTATCCCTCCCATCACCCTGATTCAGCAGGGGGACCAGGCCTTCATCCAGAAGGGGGATAAGCTCGAGCTGGTCCAGAACCCGGTGGGCGCTGTCGCCCCGACGGCCGACTTCATGGCTTACCTCGCCGCCGCCGACAATGTGCGGCTGGTGGACACGGGGCCTCTGCCGCGCTCCCAGTCTCCAGAGCTCTTCACCCGCTACGCCTTTGATGTCAACGGCTCGCGTTTTGCCGACTATCTGCGCGCCCAACTCCAGGAGCGGGTGCAGCGCGAGGTCGGCGCGACGGTCACGATTGCCGTCCCGGACCAACTCAAGCGGCTTTCGGGCCAGGGCGAACTGTGGGTGGACAGCCAGGGCTTCCCGCGCCGCCAGACGTTGACGCTGGCGATTCCGCAGACTACTGATGCGTATGACGCGCGCGCCACACTGGTCATGGACTTCCGCGATTTCGGTCAGGGGGTCGCGCTTCCCCAGCCTATTCAGGGCGCTGACGGCGCATGGCGGCTGACTGAAGCAGCCCCCCCGGCGGGGACCGCTGGTGAACCCTCTTCGTCCTCCGTATTGCGTATTGCGTATTCGCTATTCCCTATTCCTTCAGTCATCCTCCTGCTCGGCGTGGGCGGGTTTATGGTGGCGATCGTGCGCGTACGCCGACGGCGGCGGGCGATGTATGCTGGCATCGTCACGCTTACTATCATCAGCATGGTCGGCGGGCCGCTGCTCCAGGTTACACGGCTGATTGACTTTACGGATCGCCAGGCTCAGGCCGCCTCCGCTAAAACGGTGACGGAAGCCCTAGGGCTGGAGTCAGCCGGCGCCGACGCCAAAGGCGAATTGCTTCCCGGCGTTGCCGGTCCTCTGGCTCAGCAGACGAGCGGCTCGACCGCCCAGCGGGTCGCTGCTTGCGGCGACGGATCCGACGGCGTGGACAGCGACAACGACGGCCTGAGCGACCGCGTGGAGAACTGCCTGGGGACCGATCCCTACAACGACGATACCGACGGCGACGGGCTGAAAGACGGCGTCGAGGTGGCGGGGTTCCAGTACCAGGGGCAGACGTGGTACGGCGACCCCCTGCGCGTAGACTCGAACGGCGATAGCCGCAGCGACCTGGAAGAGTGGCCGCAGGCCGCGGGGGGCCGCTCGGCGGTGGTTGATACAGACAATGATGGGATTCCCGACCTGTGGGACAGGGATGATGACGGCGATGGCGTGGACGACAGCATTGACCTCTCGCCGACGACTACCACGGCCTATGTGCCGTCCTTCGACCTGCACACCCAGAACGCTAACTTCGATGGCGGGCAGTACATTGAACTCCAGCTTCAGCCCGAGTCAATTAGCTATCTCCGCGCCGTGATGGGCCGCTTCGACTGGCCCAATGACGACAAGGGCACGATTACCGACCTGAACCAGTCCACTGACGATATGCGCCTCCTGCCGGTCCTCCAGGTGGACACCACGGTGGCTCCGGACGCGGATTCGGCCCAGCGCTACGGGGTGAGCGTGCTGCGCGATGGGAGCCTGACGCGGCTCATTATTCCGCTTGCCGTCGCCAGCGCCAACCAGACATCAGGCGGTGGGGTCACCCAGTATGACCGTGTGCAGGCGTTCTATGCCAAAGTGGGCTATGGGCCGGGGCAGCAGGCTGATATCCAGTGGACCAACGCTAAACTGGTCTGGATGGTCCAGGCGACCCTGGATCGCTACGTCAATTGCGCCGACCCGGACGCGCCCAACACTGTGACGTGTCGCATAGACAGTGGTTCTAATGTTATACAGACATATGAAGACCGCTTCCGGGTCACAGGGCTGCGGATCACCAAGAGCCGCGCGTTTGAGGTGGGCGTCTTCGGCACACCGCAGTTCCCCACCGAAGACCAGCAGGTCTTCCAGTTCAACCTGGCCCTGGCCGGGCTGTTCATGAGTAAGGATACACTGCCCACCCAGCCATCCAATGAAACGTTCCTCCAGGAAGTTGAGCGCCGCTTTACCAGTCCGAACACGCCGACCGACTTGCGGTGGGGGCTGGCCGATACGACGACAGTGGCCGTGTCGCGCACGGTCTACACGCATCACGACGCTGGTGTGGCGGGCCTAAGCGCGGCGGTCCAGAGTTTCCTGAATGCAAATTACCCAGATAGCGCCTATGCGTCGGGCCGCTGCGCCGATAGCGCCGGGAACCAGTTCAAGTGCGCGACGCTGGCCCTTGCCTTTGAGGAGCAGATGGGGGTGGCGGGGCTGGACGACTTGACCGCCGTCGGAACTCAGGGGTTCTACTCCAATCTGGGCGATGTGCCCCTCACCACGGGGCGCTCCTGGCGGATGGCCGGCTACGAGTCGGCGGGCGGCCAATGGCAGACCATGTCCCCTGCCCGCGTCATCGACGTGATGAACAGCCGCTACTCTGGCGCGGCTTTGCAAGCCATGTTGGCCGAGGCGCAGCCGACCTATCCCCTCCTCACCCTGGCTGACATGCGCTATCTGACGTATCTGACCTACTCCTCCGTCCTCACCGGCGCCTCTAAGGTGGTCAAAGTCGGGGAGTTGCACCTGCTGTTAGACCAGGGGATTGAGAATCAGATCATTAGCGTGGTCAAACTCACGGCGGCGCGTACCCCCACCTACTTCGGCGGCGTGTTTGGCGCCACGCGATACTTGAACAATCTGCGCTCTTCGCTGCAGACGTTAAACTCTATCCGCGAGCCGGACGAGATGCCAGGCGCCTGGGCCGAGCAGAATGCCTATCTGCGTTCGCAGACCTACTGGGCGCGTACGGGGCAGGTCGCCACTGTCGTCAGCGGTATTTTACTGGCCGGCGCCGTGATCCTCCAGGCCGTCCAGCAAGCCTGTCTGGACCGCAACGCTCCGCCGGGGACGCCACCGCGCGACACGTGCGGTCTGGACCAGCACGCCATTAAGATTGCCAGCATTACCATTGGGGCGTTACAGCAGGTTACCGCCGCTGTTACCCTCATCGTGACCATCAAGGGCTTTACTCAGGCGGGCGCGGAGGCCACCCAGACGGTTGGCAGCCTGGCGGCGAGCTTCAAGGCAGCGGGGACCATGGCCAAGGGGATGGCGATTGTGGGGCTGCTTGTCCAACTCGGCGTGATCTGGACCGTGTTTGGCCTGGCCGTCGCGGGTGGGGCATCACCAGGGTCCATTGCCTTCAACATGGCTCTCGCGACGGCGATTGTCTCGACGATTGTCGCCCTGATATTTTTCGCGCTGGCCTTTGTGCCAGGTGTTAACATCGTGGTGGCGCTCATTGGCCTGATTGATGGTATCGTCAGCCTGGCGACTAACGGTCGGTTCAGCATCACGGGCTATATCATCCAGGGGCTTGTCAAGGCATTCTACGACGTCTCGATTCTCGCTAACATCACAGGTATTGCGTCGGATGGGCCTACGACCTCGCTGACGGGACCGAAGTCGGGGCTGGTGCAAGGCAACAACTTCGTCTACACCGATACGTACCACACCTCGTTCACGGGCGGTCGCGTCTCGCAGAGTGATGCCAATGCCTGGATGGAGTTTCGGGGGAGTGTGCCAGGTGGGGGCGCGACGGTGGGCGCAGCACCGGTCAACCAGGGCGCCGTACGGTGTGAGGAACAGGGGGGTGGGGTTGAGGTTCCTAGCCCCTTTGGCGCTATCCGAACGCGAGCCTCGCTCTGTACCAACAATGCCGGGGTGAGCTTTCGCCTGGGCACGGCGCGTCCCAACGTCGAACTCAAGGTCGAGGCGCTGCTGCACTATACCATTCCCTACAAGGAATGCAGTCTTGGTATCTGCGGGAGTACCAAGCACGAGCGCGGCACGAGCGACCCTTCGTCTTTTAGCCTCTATGTGGACGTGCTGCCGCCCACGCTGGACGGGTTCTGGTTATTCACGCCCCTCACCAATAACCCGCTTCACACATTCAACCTGGACACCGATGGTGACGGGCTGCCAAATGCCCTGGAAAATGGGATTGGCACCGACCCTAGCAACTGGGATAGTGATGGCGATGGCCTGTCCGATGGCTTCGAGTACTACAACCGCGACACACTGGGCACCAATCCCAAGCTCAAGGACAGCGACGGCGACGGCCTCAACGATGGGGATGAACTGCGCTACGGCACCAGCGTGCGAGTGGCGGACACGGACGGCGACGGCCTGCTCGACGGCCAGGAGGTCTGCCGCGTGGAGCTTCAGAACGGGACGCCAGTCCAACTGGGCGGGTGGAATGCGCAGGTCTTCGGCGCGACCGTGTCTATGGTCCATGTCTGCTCCGACCCCCTCTCCCCCGACAGCGACGGCGATGGCCTGACCGACCGCCTGGAGAAGGACCAGGCCCTCAGTCCCTATGCCCGCAACGGGTCGCCGCAATTGACCATCACCGGACGCCCGTTGTCCATTGGGCCGGATGGTCAGCGAGGTATCTATGTCAAGCCAGGGGAGCGCATCACTCCGACACTCGAACTGGCCAGCACCGGCGCATTCCCGGTGACACAGACCCTCCAGGTGTGCCTGGCGGGGGTACTCACCGGCATTGGCGGCGGCGCGCTCCAGGGCGTCAGCCAACCGCCCCCGCGGAGCGGCCCTACGGCCGGCTGCGGGGGCGCAGGCAGCCAGGGCTTCGCCTGGCCCTTTAACAACACGACCAACAGGCTCCAGCTTATGCAGGTGGTCAGCGCTACCTTCACCTCACAAGCTGTCGCCGCCGCTACCTCCACCACCGGGACTCTCCAATCGTCGGTGGTCTACAGCGGTCGAACCATGACGGACCGCGTGGATGTTATCGTGGACGCCGATAACCCGACGGTCCAGATCACAGCGCCGGTCAATGGCGCTGTCTTGCGTGGGACGAGCTTTGTCGTCGGCGGGATTGCCGACGACCCGACGAGTTGGGTCAGCGGTGTGGAGGTCAAGGTGGACAGCGGCGCGTACCAGCCGGCCACGGGCAGCCGCAACTGGGCGTGGACCTGGTCCAGCCCGCCTGACGGCAATCACCTGCTGACCGCGCGAGCGACGGACTATCTCGGTCACACGGCGCCCCAGGCTGTCAACGTCATGGTGGACAATACCGCCCCGACGGTGACACTCACTCCGTCCGGAGGTGTGACACTGAACGGCGTCATCTATGTCCGGCCTGGCACGGGCACGAACACGGTCGCGCTGGGCGGGACGGCGAGCGATGCCCTGTCGGGCGTGGCCCAGGTGCAGATCAGCCTGGACCGCCAGCCGTGGCGCGATGTCTCGCTCACAAGTGGAACGTGGAGTTTCAACTGGGAGTTGACCAGTGATGCGCAGGGCAGCCACCGCGTCCAGGTGCGGGCGTTTGACGTGGCGGGTAACGAAAGCACGCCGGCCGCTCAGATCCTCATCGTGGATGCCGTACCGCCCACCGATGACCTAACCAGCCCAGACCTGACGACGCTGGAGGAGGGCGGGTATCCGCTGGAGGTCAAGGCCGGCGCGGCTCTGACCGTCTACGGCCGCGCCAACGACGCCGGGCGCGTTCCCCTGCCCTCGCGTCCCGTACCCCTGACCGGCCCGGACCCCATCAACACCGTCAACCAGGCGACGGTCTGGCTCCAGCCGCCCTCGCCCAACGATTACGACGGGGGGATCAACGCCCTGTGGCTGGGCGACGTGAACGGCGACGGGCGGGGCGACCTGGCTGTGGGCCTGCCGTCGGCCAATGCGTCGGCGGGCGGAGTCTACGTCGTTCAGGGACGGGGCGGCAACTGGCCGATTCTACCGAATGCCGAAGCCCTGGCCGATGCGGCGCTCATCTACAGCGGCGCGCCGGGGGCGGGGATTGGCGGTATCGTGGCTTCGGCGGGTGACGTGGACGGCGACGGCCGCTATGACCTGCTCATCGGCGACGCCGCCAACGGGCGCGTCTTCCTGGTCTTTGGCCGCGCCAGCAATGTCAGCCGTAACATCGATCTCACCGGCCCGCGCTCTGGCGACTGGCAGGTGCTGACGCTACCGGCGGGCGCGACGCTGCGCCAGGTTGCAGCGGCGGGCGATGTTAACGGCGACGGCTTTGGCGATGTCCTCATCCGAACCTCGGATACGGTCTATCTGCTGTTGGGTCACAGCGGCGTGTGGGACGCGACGCTGGCCGTCACGACCGAAGCGGCGGCGCGGCTGACGGTCGGCGCGACGGCGCAGGCCACAGGCGTTGGCGACGCTGATGGCGTCCAGGTCGGTGGCAAGAGCTTTGGCGACTTCGTGGTCACGGACCCGGCCAATACCCTAGGCGGCGGCTCGGCGGTCTACCTG
>JAHCIP010000267.1 GCA_026129165.1 Anaerolineae bacterium | reverse complement strand
GCCGTCGTCGGCCACTTCGAGTTGGAGGCCGCTCGCCAGCCACAGGCGCACCGTGGCGCAGTGCGCGCCGGCATGGTGGACGACGTTGGTCAGCGCCTCCTGGATGATCCGGTAGGCCGCCACCTCCACCGCCGCCGGTAAGGCCGGCAAGTCGTCCGGGGCCTCAACGTCTACGTGCAGCGCGCCGTTCTGGTCGCCAGCACCGCCGATCTTGGCCGCCAGGACGTTGATGGCGGGGACAAGGCCCAGGTCGTCCAGCGCTGGCGGTCGCAACTCATGCACCACGCGGCGGATGTCGTCGATTGTCGCCCGGATGTCGCCCTGCATTTCGTCGGCCAGCTTTTCGGCCGCGGTTGGGTCGTCGCGGATCATGCGCCGCATCACTCTGGCCTCCAGCAGCAGCGAGGCCAGCGACGGGCCAAGGCCGTCGTGCAGGTCGCGGCGCAGGCGGCGGCGCTCCTCCTCCCGCGCCAGGACCAGCCCCTCGCGCGAGCGTTGCAGGTCCTGGGTGGCCTGGCGCAGGTTCTCGGTCAGGCGCACGGCATGAACGGCGACGCCAGCCTGCCGGGCCAGGTCAGCCAGCAAGCGTCGGTCGGCTGGCGTGTAGACCTCGCCAGGGGCGCGGGGGGCGATGCGCAGCCAGCCGACGGTCTCGTGCTGGTAGGTCAAGGGCAGCGCCAGGTCTTCGGCCTCGGCCTCCCGACGGACAGGAGAAGGGGGATAGGCGGCGGCGACCGATCCGCCGGCGGCGGTCCATTCCAAGGCTACATAGGGGGCTTTGAGCGCCTGGGCCACCGTTTCGACAATCGAGGGCAGGATGGCTTCAGGCGCGAGGGCGGTTTCGAGGCGCTGCCCCAGGTGCGACAGGGCCGCGTAGGGCGCGTCGCGCTGGCCGTAGAGCAGGCGGCTGGCGCCAGCCTGGACGCGCTCGCGCAGGGGCTGGAACAGGACGGCGGCCAGCGCCGTAGCAACCAGCGACACCAGCGCGCCGCTCCATACCTGGAACAGCGCGCCCAACGCGCCGACGACCAGGGCATAAATCAGGACGATACAGGCCGTCAGCGCGCCATACACCAGGGCGCGGTGGATGACCATGTTGATGTCCCACAGCCGATAGCGCAGCACGGCGACGCCGATGGACAACGGGATAAACAGGAGCGAGCCGTAGATGACCGTATTGACGGCCAGCAGCAGGGGCAGGCTCATCTGGGTCAGGCTGGTGTAGCCCAGCAGGAACAGGGTCAGGGTGACGCCCGGCGAGCCGAGGACGGCCAGGCTGAGGCCGAAGACGACCCACTTGGTCTGCTGGCGTTGGATCGGGCCAGAGACGTAGCGATAGCGGTAGACCT
The DNA here is from genome assembly GCA_026129165.1 of Anaerolineae bacterium. Taxonomy (GTDB): domain Bacteria; phylum Chloroflexota; class Anaerolineae; order Epilineales; family JAHCIE01; genus JAHCIE01. The sequence goes on along the minus strand of JAHCIP010000267.1, from coordinate 7,154 downwards.
GGGCGACGGCGATGCTCAGCAGCAGGCTGCCCGTCAGGATAAACAAGAGGGCACTGAAAGGCCCGCCCAGCTGACGCGGCAGGTCCGGGAAGAAGCGCCCCACCACCTCCACGACCACAAGCAGGACGGCCAGCCAGCGCGTCCAACGTGGGACGAAGCGGCCATCGGGGAACAGGTAAAAGAACAGGTAGCTCAGCGTGTCGCCGATGAAGTAGGCCGTCACCAGGAGCCAGCGCCAGGTGGTCGGCGGCAAGGTCGGCACGCTATCCGAGAAGCTGATGGTCCCGAAGGAAACGAGCATCAACGCGGCGAGCAGGGCCACGCGGTCGTCGGACCGACGCCAGAAGATGAGGCCGCCGACCGCAAAGGAGACGAGGACAAAGAGCGCCTGGAGGGCGGCAATGTAGAGAGCGACGTTTCGGTTGGCGAGGGCGGTTTCGACGCGGGCGAACTCGATGGGGGCGAGGACGGCGTAGTAGACCAGGCTGAGGGCGGCGACGGCGAGCCAGCCGATACGCGCGGCGGTCAGCCAGCCGCCGCGTAGGGGGCGAACGACTGGCTGACCAGGAATCGTGTGGGAGAGTGGAGGGGCGGGTTGAAGGTTCACTCAGCCTCGCGTCTCGACCGTCTCCGTTCGGCTCGCTAGGCCGCGCGGTCCGTAGACCAGGACCACTAGCAGCGTCACCAGCCACAGGATGATGACCATGAAGGCGTAGGGGCGCAGCCCAGGTGGGGCCAGCAGCCCGGACCAGGCGTTGCCTGAGGCGTGCAGCAGGGTCGTCAAGAGTACGCTGCGGCCCGTACTATTGTAAACCCAGGTCATCAGGATTGCCAAAGCGATGTCCCAGGCGAACCACCAGCCAAAGCCGACCTGCTGGAAGAAACTGCCGGGCGCCCAGAATAGGGGTAGGTGAACCACGCCTTCGACCACGGCCAGGATCAACGTTCCGACCAGGGCGCCATAGCGCGTCTGCAAGCGGGGCAGGGCGACTCCGCGCCAGGCAAACTCCTCCGTGTTCAGGACCATCCCCAGCAGCAACAGACGGATAAACGTTGTTGCCACCTCAGTGAGGGGCATGCTAGAGGCGGGTATGGCCGGAGCCTGGCCGCGTACCAGGGCTTCCAGCCCGCCGCCGGCCAGCATGTAGGCGGCCGGGCCGAGCAGCGCCACCGCATACCACGGGAGGCCGACCCGCCAGCGCAGCGCCTGCCGCACCAGGTCGCGGATACCAGCCCGGCCCTCGGCCAGGGCGACGGTGATCAGCGCGGCCAGCAGCGGCCCAAAGGCTCCAAACAGCAGGTCCACCGGCAGGTTGACTATGTTGGGCATCAGCCCATACAGCGCGGCCAGTTGGGGGAGCATGACGCCCCACAAAAACAGGTAGGTCAGAGCGAACAGAACGACCAGGGGATGACGCTTGGCCCAGGCCATAGGGCGCGAACTCGTCACATTTGGATTTGTCGTCAGGGTTTGAGTAGTCATGATAGCCTCAATGTTGCATCTCACCGCCGAGGACGCCGAGGACGCCGAGAATAATACGATGTCTCTGCGCCCTCAGCGGTGAACAGGCTCGTCGTTTAGGGAGTCTCAGTTAGGCTTGGCGGTAGCCGAGGCGGCCGCGTGTCGTCACGATGAGCAGGACAGCAACGACCGCCAGGATTTTCGCCCCCAGCCAGGGGTCGTCTGGCGGCGTGGTCAAGAGTCTACCCATCAGGTCCGAGGTCGCGTTGCTCGTGGCGTGGATCAGCATGGCGAACAGGACGCTGCCGCCGGCCCGATTGAACAGCCAGGTCCAGATGAGCGTGGACATCATGATGGCGGCTGAATTGGCGATGAACGCCTCCAGGCTGAACGCGCCGGGCAGGATGGCGCCGGGCACAAAGTAGACCGGCAGGTGCCACAGGGCGTGGAGCGCGCCCAGGACCAGGCTGCCGACGATGGGGCCATAGGCCGCCTGGAGGCGCGGCAGGGCGAAGCCGCGCCAGCCCGTCTCCTCACCGAGCGCGGGCAGGAACAAGCCCATCGCCACGTTGGGCAGGAAGGCGGTGAAGTACAGGGGCCAGCCGGTCAGCAAGGCCGTCAGGGGCGTAGCTCCAAACCAGGGGATGCCGCCGACCGCGAAGACCAGGGGATAGCCCAGCAGAACCAGCAGATACAGGGCCGGGTGGACCCGCCACTGGACGATGCGGCCCAGCAGCCGCCTCACCCCAGCGCGGCCCTCCACGGCGGCGGTGACGATGAAGGCGGCGGCCAGCGGGCCGGTGTAGGTCGCTAGGAAGAACAGGAGCAGCCCCAGAGCGTCGGGCAGGTCCACATTCCACACGCCCAGACCTTTGCGGGACAGGAGGATGGGCGAAAAGAAAGTCCACGTTCCCAGGAACGCCAGGCTGAAGTAGGCGAGCAACGGGCGCCGCGCTAGGGTCTGGCGGATCAGGCCGTGGGGGGCCGCAGGCGAAGCAGACATGAGTGCCGACATTGTTCCCTCCTTGATGATGCTCTCTCATTGCTGTTCTGGTCCCATCATACTCGATAAACCATCACACTGTCATGAGAGTCGTGTCACAAGGAGAGTCGGCATTTAAACAGGACGGGTGTCACATGCGCCATGTGACACCCATCTGGGTAATGAAGGAGGGGGGGTAGGGGCAGGCCCCCGTGCCTGCCCTGGCTGGGTAGCCACAGAGGGCTACCCCTACGCCGCCTACCGGCCTACGGCTTCCACTCCTTGCGAATGGTGTCCCGTATCCCCTCGTAGCTCTTGCCCGCCTCGAAGGCGGCGGCGATAGCCGGGGCGAACACCTGGCGGTAGAAATCCTCGCCCATGCGGCGGACAATCTCCTTGTCGAAGAGTTCGTCCGTCTGGGCCTCGTCGCCCAGCAGGTGCCACTCGTCCTCCGACCGCTGCCCGCCCTCCGTCTTTCGCCCTCCGTCGTCCGCCTTCTCTCCTCGGTCCTCGGTCCTCCCCTCGCTGCCGCTGCCTCCATCCCCGGCCCTCCGTCCTCCCCCGCTGGCGACGACCTTCGCCACCCAGAGGCCGTAGCCCTTGGCGTGAGCGTCGTCCTGCCCCTTCTTGAGGGCTTGCAGGCGATTGTACTCCGCGAACACATCAAAGCGCCGAATGGGCAACCTGGGCTTCATGTCGCTCCTCCCTGTTCGTCTCCAGTGTGAACTCCACTATATCTAGACGCTTGCCTTCAATTTACATGCCAACCCCTAAAGAACGAGCCGGACCTAGCCAAATGGGCGATTGACAACGGCCCCTGGCTGGCCTATTATTTAGCCAGGCAAAGTAATTAAAGGAGACGGTCTATGCAGCCACTCCGGCGGGCGCTCGGCTACCTGCGCCCCTACTGGCACATCACCCTCGGCGCGTACATCAGCCTGATCCTGGTGACAGCGTCTAACCTGGTCACGCCGCGCCTGATCCAGGTCATTATTGACAACGGCATTACGGCGCGGAACATGCGGGTCATCGTCACCATGACCCTCGCTATCCTGGGCTTCGCCGCCATTCGCGGCGTCTTCTCCTTCCTCCAGGGCTACTGGAGCGAGATGGCTAGCCAGGGGGCCGCGTTTGAGATGCGCAACGCCCTCTACGAGAAGCTCCAGAAACTCAGCTTCAGCTACCACGACCAGTCGCAGACGGGCCAATTGATGACGCGAGCCACCAACGACGTCGAACTGGTGCGCCAGTTTACGGGCATGGGCCTGCTCCAACTGGTCAACTCGCTCATCATGTTCTTTGGCACGGCCATCATCCTGTTCGTCATCAACTGGCGGTTGGCGCTGGCGGCCCTGGCCCTCATGCCCGTCACCTTCCTGGTCATCTTCCGCTTCGTCACCAGTGTCCAGCCCATCTTCCGCCAGGTGCAGGAAAAGCTGGGCAATCTGAACACCATCCTCCAGGAGAACCTATCCGGCGTGCGCGTGGTCAAGGCGTTCGCCCGCGAGGAATACGAGTCGAAGCGCTTCCGCCACGCCAACGACGAACTGCGCGACATGAACGTCCAAGGGGCGCGCGCCTTCTCGTTTAACCTGCCCCTCGTCTTCACCATGTCGGGCCTCGGCTCGCTGATTGTCCTCTGGTACGGCGGCGAGCAGGTCATCGGTGGGACACTGACGCTGGGTGAACTCGTCGCCTTCAATACCTACCTGGCCCTGCTGCTGTTCCCCATCTTTGGCCTGGGTATGGTGTCCGCCCTCATCTCCCAGGCGGCGGCTGGCGCGGTGCGCCTTTTTGAAATCCTGGACGCCCACATCGAGGTGGACGACAGGCCAGGCGCGCAGCCGCTCCCGCCTGTGACAGGGCGCGTCGCCTTCGAGAACGTCTCGTTCCGCTACGTGGGCGCCACTGAGAACACCCTCAGCCATGTCAGCTTTGTGGCCGAGCCGGGACAGATGGTCGCTGTGCTAGGCGCGACGGGGGCGGGCAAGAGCAGCATCATCAACCTGATTCCGCGCTTCTACGATGCCACCAGCGGCCGCGTGACCATTGACGGCCACGACGTGCGCGATGTCAGGGTCGAAAGCCTGCGCTCGCAGATTGGTATCGTCCTCCAGGAGACAAACCTGTTTACGGGCAGCATCCGCGACAACATCGCCTTTGGCCGCCCGGACGCGCGTCTGGAGGATGTGGTCGAGGCGGCCACGGCGGCCGAGGCCCACGACTTCATCAGCGCCCTGCCTCAGGGCTACGACACCTCTGTGGGCGAGCGCGGTGTCGGTCTGAGCGGCGGTCAGAAGCAGCGCATCGCCATCGCCCGCGCCCTGCTGCTCGACCCGCGCATCCTCATCCTGGACGACTCGACATCGAGCGTGGACGCCGAGACCGAGTATCGCATCCACCAGGCTCTTGACCGGCTGATGCAAGGGCGAACCAGCTTTGTCATCGCGCAGCGGATCAGCACGGTCCGCAATGCCGACCTGATCCTGGTCATGGAGAAGGGGCGGCTCGTGGCGACGGGTACGCACGCCGAGTTGCTCGACACCAGCGAGGTGTACGCCGATATTTACTACTCGCAGTTTGGCGGCACTCCGACCGACCGCCTCTGGGAAGAAAACGGACGGCAGAAGCCAGGTGGCCCCCCGCCGGGGGATGGGATGCGGATGCCCACAGCGGTTGCTACCCTACCGAGGAGGATGTAAGCCATGATGCGCGGTGGTCCTATGATGGGCATGGATATCAAAGAGGAGAAGGCGCAGGACACGGCGGGCGTCGCGCGGCGGCTGCTCGGCTACGCTGGCGCGCTGAGAGGGCAACTCATCTGGGTGGTCGTGGCGGTCCTCGTCTCCTCGGCCATGCGCCTCTACCAGCCCTATCTCATTGGCGTCGCGTTTGACCAGTTCATCGCGGTCGGCGATCGGGCCGGCCTGACGCGCACCATGCTCCTGCTCCTGATGACATATGGGCTATCCTACAGCTCCAACGTCGTCAGCTTCTTGCAGATGGCCGTGCTCGGCCAGGAATTGCTGTATCGGCTGCGAGCTGATATTTTCGCCCGGCTGCAGCGCCTGCCGCTGGGCTACTTTGACACCCATGAGATTGGCGACTTGATGAGCCGCCTGACCAACGACACCAACACCATCAACCAGTTCATTGGCGCGGGCCTGTCGCGGGTCATCGGGGATGTGCTGTCCCTGGTAGGCATCGTCATCGTTATGTTAAGCCTGAACTGGCGGCTGGCCCTGGCGAGCTTCACCGTGCTGCCCATCATGTGGGTGTTCACGACCTACTTCTCCGGCCGCGCTCGTAAGGCGTTCCGCGAGACGCGCAAGGAGTTGGGCAAGGTCAACGCCGAGCTGGAGGAGAACATCGCCGGCATGCGGGAAGTCCAGGCGTTCGCCCGCGAACGCACCAACCAGGCGCGGTTCAGCCGCATCAACGCCCGCAACCGCGACGCCAACGTCGGCGCTAACGCCATCACCAGCGCCTTCATGCCCGCCGTGGACATCATCAGCACGCTGGCGACGGCCATTGTTGTCGGCTACGGCGCGTACCTGGCCCTCAACAACCAGGTGACGATTGGCACCATTGTCGCCTTCCTGACCTATGTACAGCGCTTCTTCGAGCCGGTGCGCTCCATCTCCCAGATGTGGACGCTCGGCCAGTCGGCGCTGGCGGGCGGCGAACGCATCTTCGCCCTGATTGACGAGCCGGTCGAGCTAGAGGACAAGCCGGACGCGCAGCCCATGCCGCAGATTCAGGGCCGCGTTCAGTTCGACCACGTGACCTTTGGCTACAAGCCGGGCCAACCCGTGCTGCACGACGTCAACCTGGAAGCTCAGCCGGGCCAGACTGTCGCCCTGGTGGGGCCGACGGGCGCGGGCAAGAGCAGCATTGTCAACCTGCTGATGCGCTTCTACGATGCCTGGGAAGGCGCGGTGCGCGTAGACGGCATTGACGTGCGCGACGTGCAGCGCGGTTCGCTCCGCCGCCAGATGGGTATGGTCTTGCAGGATACCTTCCTGTTCAGCGGCACCATTGGCGATAACATCCGCTATGGCCGCCCCGAGGCGACGGATGAGGAGGTCGAGGCGGCGGCGCGGCTGGTCAACGCCCACGACTTCATCAGCCGCCAGCCCGACGGCTATAAGACGCCCATTCTGGAGCGCGGCGCGAACCTGAGCCAGGGCCAGAAGCAGCTCATCGCCTTCGCCCGCGCCGTTCTGGCTGACCCGCGCATCCTCATCCTCGACGAGGCTACGAGCAGCGTGGACACGCGCACCGAGGCGCTCATCCAGGACGCGCTGCACCGGCTGCTGGCCGGCCGCACGGCGTTCGTCATCGCCCACCGCCTGAGCACCATCCGTAACGCCGACCAGGTGTTGGTGGTCAAGGATGGCCGCATCGTGGAGCGCGGCACGCACGACAGCCTGATGGCGCAGGGGGGCGTCTACGCTGAACTGGTCAGCCGCCAACTGACCGCCCTTAGACAGAACGGGCGCGTCGAGCAAGAAGTCGCCGCCTGAGACGAGGTTCGGTGACGACAAGAGGCTGTCAACGGATTTTAGGCACCCTCCGTTGGAGGGCAGGCGGATTGAACGGATTAAGTGTGTTTGCCAAGACATAATCCGTTTAAGCTGCTCCTGCAATCCGTTGACAGCCTCTTGGTGAGTATAAGCCTACGACTTTGAAAACGCCCTGCTACACTAC
>JAHCIP010000266.1 GCA_026129165.1 Anaerolineae bacterium | reverse complement strand
AAGGCGGCGACACCCAAAACCACGAGGAGAACGCCGCCAAAGCTCGCCACGATGCTCCGCCCGCCGAGCCACAGGACAAGGACTGCTGTACCAATGAGAACGATACCTGCGCCGACGGTCCAGGGCAGCAGGCGGCGAATGCGTTCCTCGATGTTGGAGCGGGCCAGGGCAAGACGCGGCGGCACGAGGGTCGCTTCCAGGGCCGGCGGGATGCTGGCGAGAATGGCCGCGCCCATGCCTAGCGCCAGACCCTTGACCAGGGTGAGAGGGTCAATCTCGACGCTCTGGACAGTGACGACAAAGTACAGGTCGGAGATGGTCTGGGTGACCAGGCGCACCGCCCCCCGACCCAGCACCACCCCCAGGCCTAGACCCAATACGCCGCCCACGGCGCTGAGAATGACCGCTTCCAGGAAGATGGCTTGCCCAATTTCCTCGCGGGTGACGCCCAGGGCGCGCAGCGTTCCGAACATCGGCCGGCGCTGGATGACCGAGAAGGTCATGGTGTTGTAGATCAGGAACATGCCCACCACCAGAGCCAGCAGGCTCAGGGCGGTCAGGTTGAGTTCGAAGGCGGAGGTCAACTGCTCGATGGCCTGGCTGCGGGCTTCAGCGCGGACGGCCCGCACGCCTTCGGGCAGCGCGGCCTGGACCTGGGCCAGGGTGAGGGAGCCGGTCGGTGTGGCAAAGCGCGCCTCACCGTCGCCGGTCTGGCCGAGCAGGTCAATATGGCTCAGCCGCCCCACCATATCCAATGTCTCCTGCGCCGTACTGATGTCGGTCAGCAGCAGGCCATCGAGGGCGCGCTGGCTCGTGCTATCGGAGGGCCGCAGCAGCCCCACGAGGGTCACGGTCTTGCGCGTCCCGCCCACCCGTAGAGTAATGCTATCGCCGACCTTGAGACCGCGCGCCTGGGCGAAGCCCTCGCTCACCAGCACGGCCCCCGGCTGGACCAGGAAGCGGGATAGGTCGCCCGTGGCGGCGGCGTCCTGAGTGGTCAGGTAGGCACGGAAGGGCGCTTCGGCGAAGGGGTCCACGCCCAGGATACGGAGCGGCTGGCGCTCCAGGCTCATCGCCGTGGCGTAGCCCTCGACGACGGGCGCGGACTGCCGAATCCCCAGGTCCAGGCGCAACTGGCGGTACACTGCCTCGTCCAGACCCAGCGGCCCGCCGACAACCTGGTGGGTGGCACGGCCCGAGACGGCCTCGGTGGACAGGGCGAAAGCGCGGCGCGCGCTGCCGTTGGCCAGGTCAATGGCGACGACGACCGCGACGCCCAGCGCGATGCCCAGGATAGCGAGGCCGCTCTGCCAGACGCGCCGTGTCCAATAGCGCCACCCCACGCGCAGTAAACTCGATGGCATGGCGTTAGTCCCCCAACTCGCCGTGGAACTCAGCGGCTTCCTGAATCAGCTTGCCGTGGCGCACACGGTACACCCGGTCGGCCAGACCGACGACTTCCGAACTGTGGGTCGCCATCAGCAGGCTCTTGCCCACCTCGCGGGTCAGCTCGTCCAGCAGGGCGAGCACCTGCCGTCCAGTGTCCTCGTCCAGATTGCCCGTCGGCTCGTCGGCCAGGATGAGCAGCGGGTTGTGGGCCAGGGCGCGGGCAATCGCCACGCGCTGCTGCTCGCCGCCGGACAGGCGGTCCGGAAACGTCTGCAAGCGATCGCCCAGGCCGACGCGCTCCAGCAGGTGGAGGCCGCGCTCGCGGCCCGCCTGGCCCAGCCCCGCCAGTTCCACCGGCAGCAGGACATTCTCGGCGACTGTCAGTGTGGGAATGAGGTTAAAGAACTGGAAGACAAACCCGATATACTGGCGGCGGAATAGCGTGCGCTCGCGCTCGCTCATACGGGTGATGGGCGCGCCGTTGACCCAGATGTCGCCGCGGGTTGGCGCGTCAATGCCGCTGACCAGGTTGAGTAGCGTACTTTTCCCCGACCCGCTCTTACCCAAGAGGACGACAAATTCCCCCGGCGCGAACTCGGCGCTCACCTCTTCTAGAACAGTGTGCGAGCGTGTGCCTTCCTGATATATCTTCACCAGCTTGTCGAGGCGGATCATCGGCGGCTGGCTTAAGTCTTGCTTTACGCCCATATAACGACTCCTGGCCTTCATCCTTACCAGACAATGTTTACTGCAATGTTTACTGTTGTTTTGAGTGTTTGAGAGGGGATACGCTTACGGAGTGGGAGGAATCTATGCGACTATTGAGAAGCGATTTAGTTAGTCAGACGGAAGGGATGGAGGAGAGTTATCAACGCGGCTGCGCCTACCTGGAAGCCGGCGACTATGAGCAGGCGCTCCTGGAGTTCAGCTTATTACTACAGCGCGATGGACTATTCGCCTCAGCGTATGTCGGACGGGCCATCGCCCATCTCAACCTGGAGAACTACTCGGCGGCCGCCGCCGACTGTACCCGCGCCCTCAAGCTGGACCCGACTCTCGCTCTCGCCCTCTACAACCGCGCCCTGAGCTACCTGCGGTTGGGGCAGTTTGACCAGGCCCAGGCCGACGCCGATGCGCTGCTCCAGTTGGCGCCCGCTGAGGGCGACTACCTGGCCCTCCAGGCCCGGCTCCAGGCCCACCAGGGGAATGCCGAGGCCGCCATCCTCTGGTACACTGAGGCGATTGGGGTGGAACGGGGCAGCGCCTATCTGTACGCGGGGCGGGCCGGTCAGTTTGCCAACCTGGGCGATTACGCAGCAGCCTGTCTCGACTATGATATGGCGGAGCGCCTGGGCTACTGCAGCGCGGAGCTCTATCTGGCGCGCGCCGTCGTCCACTTTGCTCAGGGTCACTACGCGGGAGCAGAGAAGGATGCCTCGTGGGTGCTGGCGCAGCAGCCGATGCCCTCGGCCTACCAGTTGCGCGGCTCGGCTCGCCTGCACCTGGACGACCCGCTCCGCGCCGTCAGAGACTTTGATCGATCCCTGGCTCTCGATCCCGAGCGGCCGCTGGCCTATTTGGGCCGCGCCCGCGCTCACGCCATGCTGGCCCAGCACGAAGACGCGGTCCACGACGCCACCGAAGCGTTACACTGGCTGGACAACGAGCCGGATGTGTGGCTGATCCGGGCCTGTAGTTATATGGCCCTGGGCGACGAGGAGGCGGCTCTGTCCGACCTGACGGAGTGTTTGCGCCTCGAACCGGGCCATCGCGTGGCGCGCTGGTACCGCGCCCAATTGTTCGCCGCGCGAGGCGACTGGACGGCCCTTGGCTCTGACCTGGCGGCCTGCCTCACCTGACCCGCCTCCTGTCATTGTCACCCTGAGCCGAAGGCGAAGGGTCTCGCCTCTGCCGGACGAGAGTGCGCAGCCTCCCCTTGGGGATGCTTCACTTCGTTCAGCATGATAGTCATAGCGAACCTAACGCTCCAGCGGCAAGCCGGCCTGCCGCCAGCCCTCTGTCCCCTCCACAACATTGATCGCTTGAGCATAGCCAGCCCGCAGCAAGAGGCTCGCTGCTAGGCTGCTCCGCACCCCACCCGCGCACACGACGGCCAAGGGGCCGTTTCGGTCAAACGGGAGCGTCACGCCGGCCGCGCCCAGTTCGCGGTAGGAACGGTTCAGGGCGCCGGGGATACGGCCGGCCGCCCACTCGCTCGCCTCACGCACGTCCAGCACCGGCACCGTCTCGCTTAGCCGCCGCGTGTACAGGTCGCGTACTGAGATTTGCGCTAGCCTCGCCAGCGGTTTGCCTGTGCCGCGCCAGGCCCCCATTCCCCCTTCGAGATACCCCGCCACCCGGCCGTCCAGCCCGACAAACGCCAGCTTCCTCAACAGCCCCCCGACGCGGCTCTCGTCGTCGGTTACCAGGATCAGGGGCGGGTCGGGCGGCACGGTCCAACCTACATACTGCTCAAATTGGCCGCTGGAGCCGGGCGCATTGAGCGACCCGGCGATATGGCCCGCGCCGAATTGGGCCGGGCCGCGAGCGTCAATAACGATGGCTCCGGCCTCGATAAGCTCATCGACGTGGAACGGGTCCAGGGGAGCGGTCTGGGGGTCGATCAGGCTGTAGGGGGCGCGGCCCTGGTTGACCCGCACAATGTGCAGCATATTGGCCGGACGCGGCGGGAGGTTGTCGGTCATGAACTGGACAAACTCGTCGCGGGAGCCGCACTGTAAGGCCGGATTGAAGCGGCGTTCGAAGCCAATGGTCGCGCCAAACTTGGCGCTCATGGCCCGTCCTCAGGTGGAACCAGCCCCATGTCCCGGATAAATTTCGACATAATCGGGTAAGTTGAGCAGAGTGGTGTAGACGCTGTCGTACAGCACCGCCGCGCCCGCCACGCCGTCCACGGCCAGGTCGGGCCGCGCTACGTCACCGACGTACAGGCTGTCGCCCGTCAGCACAAACCAGGGTTCTTCGGCGCGGGTGAGGTCGGCAACCGCGACGGCGATGTGCTCCGGGCGATGGCCGGGGGTATCCAGGACGGTAACGCGAACCTCACCCATCTCGATAACGTCGCCTTCAGAGAGCCGGTCACAGGGATAGACGACGTCGGCCCGCGCCGGCAGCCAGAGCCGTGCCCCCGTCCGGTGGGCGAGCCGCCGCCCGCCAGAGACATGGTCGGCGTGGCTGTGAGTGTCAATGATGTGGCGGATGGATGCGCCATAGCGCCGTGCGATCTGGAGACACGGCTCAATATCCCACAGCGGGTCTACAACCAGCGCCTCGCCGGTACTCGACCCGATGACATACGTCGCGCAGCCCGTCTCAGCGCGGATGAGTTGCTCGAAGAACATGCCGCCCTCCTGATATACCCTTCCTACGAGTATACAGACCCCTGGGAGGGCTGTCAAAGCGGAACGGCATTGGAACGCGGTGAAGTTTGAGGGAATTTAGTCAACGACTGCGTGGGGATGACGCTAAATGAGATAGCTTGTGGTATAATCAAGGGGCGCCTGTCAGAGGCGCGCAAATCATCGAATGGGTGACTGCTCACCCCGCGGATAAGAGGAGAAACCAATATGAAACATGTATGGACAGTGGTAGCCCTGGCGCTCGCGCTTGCCGTCCTAGCGGCGTGTGGCAGTGGTCAGACCGCCGCGCCCGCAGCGAAACCGGCCGCCCAGGCCACTCAGGCGCCGGCTGCCCAGCCGACCCAGGCGGCCGCGGCGAAACCGGCCGCGCAGGCCACTGAGGCTCCGAAGACCGGCGGGACCGGCGCGAAGATCAAAGTCGGCCTGGTGACGGACCAGGGCGGCGTCAACGACAAGAGCTTCAACCAGTCGGCGTGGGCGGGGGTTCAGAAGGCGATCAAGGACCTGGGCATCGAGGGCAAGTTCATCGAGTCCAAGGCCGAGACCGATTATGAGAAGAACCTCGACATCTTCGCCAACGAGAAGTATGATCTCATCCTCGGCGTCGGCTTCCTCATGGGCGACGCGCTGGCGAAGAAGGCCAAGCAGTATCCTGACCGCAAGTTCGCCATCGTAGACAATGCCTACTTCCCGGCGAAGGCGGGCGACCCCGATCCCTACGCCACAGATCTCAAGAATGTCACCAGTCTGATGTTCCAGGAAGATGAAGTGGGCTATCTGGCAGGGGTGCTGGCCGGCTGCATGACCAAGACCGGTACCGTCTGCACCGTCAGCGGTATGGAGATTCCCCCGGTCGTGCGCTACGTCGTCGGCTACCAGAACGGCGCGAAGTCGCAGAACCCCCAGATCAAGGCCCTGAACACCTATATCCCAAGCTTCGTAGACTCGGCCAAGGGTAAGGAGACGGGGCTGGCGATGATCGGCCAGAGCTGCGACGTGGTCTTTGGCGTCGGCGGCATCACTGGCAACGGCGGCTTGCTGGCGGCGCAAGAGAACGGCAAGATGGCGATTGGCGTGGACGTGGACCAGTACCAGACCTATCCCGAGGTCAAGGCCGCGCTGATTACGAGCGCCATGAAGAACGTGGACGTAGCGGTGTTCGAGGCGATTAAGTCGGCCCAGACGGGCAGCCTCAAGGCTGGCATCTTGACCTTCAATGTCAAGAACGGTGGTATCGGTCTGGCGCCCTACCACGACTGGGAAAGCAAGATTGACCAGAAGTGCAAGGATGCCGTGGCGAAGGCCACGGAAGGCTTGAAGAACGGCACGATCCAGACCGGCTACAAGCCCTGATTCTTAGCGCCCCCAGGAGTAGAGACGTGCTATGTCACGTCTCTACTGATTTGCGGCGCTGGTAGTGGCGCTTCGCCTTGGCTCGGTTGCCGCAATCGTCCATCGAGCACCAGCGGCGCGAGTGGTTCTTGCTCATATCCAGGAACAGCCAGCCGCACGTTTCGCCCGCGCACTCCCTCACCCTGGCTAGCTCCGGCGCGGTGAGCAAATCCGCCGCCGAGCGCACGACCGGCCAGAGCATCTGGTCCAGGGTAGGTGTCTCCTCCCATCCCCAGTCAAAGTGATCCGCATGATAGGTCAGGCGTTGATGCGCCAGCGCCGTGGGTAAGACGGCATTGAGCGCGGTCAGGTCGCCGTCAGGGGGCTGCTGGTTATCGGCCAGCGCCGAGAACAGGCGATACAGCGTCTCGCGCAGGGCGACGGCCTGGGTCAGGACTTCTGCCGCCTCGTCGGGATGCTCGCCTGCCTCGGCCTCCAACCTCTCCACTGTCACCTGAGCTAATAGACCTGCCTGACCCCCCCACTCAATCAAATCTACATAAGAATGCAAATAGTCGCGGGTCGCGAACCGCCCGGCGTCCTCGATCGCCTGGTGGGTCTTGAGCTTCGACGCCGAGACCTCGATAGGGTGACGACCCCCGACGGTGTTGCAAAAATCCAGGCACAGCCAGCCGCTGGTAAACGAGAAGATGTGACACGGCTCTCTCTCGGCCCCCATAATTTGCTCCTAAAAAAGTTTAAATAACCACCAAAAATTGCTTGACAGGTTAGAATGCTTGTGCTATAATTCTAACCAGCATAATGATTATAGCAGGTTGAGGCGCTTCTGTCAAGCGCTGAATCGCTGGGCCGCCGACCCGTTGCTCGGCTCCCACCCCCGATAAGTGTTGAGTCGCCAGGTCAGACGAAAGGAGAGTAAAATATGTTCCGTACCCTCAGTTCCGGCACGGTCAGCGAGAAGGTTTATCCCCAGTTCAACGATGCGCCCCACGAGCGTCCGATCCTGACGGACGCCGGCCTGGGCCAGGCGCTGCTCATCCTCGGCGCGCTATTGGCCTTGATGAGCTTTGTGTACCTGCTGAGCTATCTCTAGTCACGGACCCAGAGGAGGGTATATGTCGCAATCCCTGACCAAGAACCAATTGTTGGGCTTGCTGACGACCGAGCGCGAGCAGTGGGACGCGCAGCTAGCCCAGGTGGGCGAGGCCAATATGACGACGCCAGGCGTGGTGGGCGACTGGTCGGTGAAGGATATTATTGCGCATGTGGCGTTCTGGGAACGCTACGCCGCCGCCTTTGTTCGCGCAGCCTTCACCGGCCGGCCACCCACGGACGAAGAACGCTATGGCGTGGCGGAATTACCCGCCGAAACACAGGCCATGGAGGTTGACCAGTTCAATGACTGGACCTTCCAACGCCAGCGGCAGCGCCCCTTGCCCGAAATCCTGACGGAGGACCAGACCATCTACCGCGACCTGTACACCATGCTGCGCGGGCTGCGGGAACCGGACTTGCTGGTAGAGGGCAGGTACGACTGGGCGCAGGGGCGGGCGCTGTGGGAGTACGTGGCGGGCAACACCTACGAACACTGGGCCGAGCATGGCCAGTCTATTCACGCCTGGTTAGCAGCCGCGACCACTGAGCAACTGGCCTAATAGTCTGTCCCGTTAACCTCCCGAAGGTTCCGAACCTTCGGGAGGTTAACCTGCGCAAAACGGGGAGTACGATGCGATTAAGCCTGACCGCCGCGCGATACACCATGCTGGCGGCAACGGGGTTGAGCCAGCCGCCCCAGCATCCCGCTACGAAAGAGGACGTTCTCGCTACGATTCGGCGCATGGGGGCGCTCCAGATTGACACCATTCACGTCGTGGCGCGCAGCCCCTACCTGGTGTTGTGGAGCCGGTTGGGGGACTACCGCCCGGCCTGGCTCGACGAGTGGCTGGCCGAGGGCGCTCTATTCGAGTATTGGGCGCACGCGGCCTGTTTCCTGCCCATCGAGGACTGGCCGCTCTACCGCCGTCTGATGCTCGATGGCGTCAAGGGTTGGGACAAGGCCCGCGCCTGGTTGGACGAGAACCGGGCGGTGGCTGAGGAGGTGCTGGCCCATATCCGCGCTAACGGCCACGCCCGTTCGTCGGCCTTCGATAAGCCAGAGAACCACGCAGGCGGCTGGTGGAACTGGAAGCCGGCCAAGATCGCCCTCGAAGCCTACTTCAACACCGGCGACGTGATGATCGCCCGCCGTCACAATTTCCAGCGCGTCTACGACCTGCGCGAGCGCATCTTGCCCGACTGGGACGATGCCCTGGCCCCGCCGCTGGCCGAGGTCGAACGCGCGCTGGCCCTCAAGGCGGTGCGGGCATTGGGCATCGCTACGGCCCGCTGGG
>JAHCIP010000265.1 GCA_026129165.1 Anaerolineae bacterium | reverse complement strand
CGCGAGGAGTTCGAGCCGTACCTGGACCTGGGCGCGGTGATCTACGCGGGTGTGGACTACGGGCGCATCCTGGCCCAGGCCGAAGCTGAGGCCGATATCATCGTCTGGGATGGCGGCAACAATGACTTGCCATTTTACCAGCCTGACCTGCACATCGTTGTGGCCGATCCCCTCCGCGCCGGCCATGAACTGCGCTATCACCCCGGCGAGACCAACTTTCGCGCTGCCGATGTGATTGTCATCAACAAGGAGAATACCGCCTCGTTCGACCAGGTGGACGAGGTGCGGCGCAACGCTCGCGCCCTCAACCCCGACGCCGTCATCGTGGACGCGGCCTCGGTCATCACCGTTGACCAGCCTGACCTGATTCGAGGGCGGCGGGTCGCGGTGGTCGAGGATGGTCCGACGCTTACGCATGGCGAGATGAGCTATGGCGCGGGCTACATCGCCGCCGAGATGTGGGAGGCGGCCGAAATCGTGTCACCCGTCCCCTATGCCGTCGGCTCCATTCGCGCCACCTACGAGACGTACCAGCAAACCCGCGACGTGCTGCCGGCGATGGGCTACAGCGCGGAGCAAATCGTGGAGCTAGAGGCGACCATCGGGCGTATGCCCGTGGACACGGTCATTCTCGGCACGCCGATTGACCTGCGGCGCGTCATGCACATCGCCGCACCGGTGGTTCGCGTGATGTATGAGTTGGAGGAATTGGGGGAGCCAACGCTGGCGGATATCATTCGGGAGAGACTGCTAGCGCCTGCCGCTAAAGCAGCAAGCTAGGCAGGCCAAGCCCTACGGGCTAAAATACAGCCCCAGCGAGGCTTCGCTTGCCTAGCGCGGTGGCTTTAGCCTCGCGTGTCGCTGGCGCTCTATGACAGCCATCGCTTGCGCCGTTTGTAGTGCTTGACGTCGCGGTAGCTCTTGCGTGTCCCCACGTCCGTCAGCCCCAAGTAGAACTCGCGCACGTCGGCATTCTCCTGGAGTTGGGCCGGCGCGCCTTCCAGGACGATGCGGCCATTCTCCATGATATAAGCGTAGTCGGCGACGGCCAGCGCCAGGCGAGCGTTCTGCTCCACGAGCAGGATGGTCGTCTTCTGCTCCTGGTTGATGCGGCGGATGATGCGGAAGATTTCCTCGACCAGCAGGGGCGCCAGGCCGAGCGACGGCTCGTCCAGCATCATCAGCCGGGGGTGGGCCATCATCGCCCGGCCAATGGCGAGCATCTGCTGTTCGCCGCCCGACAGGTAGCCCGCTGTCTGCTGCCGACGTTCCAGGAGGCGCGGAAAGTAGCCGTAGACCAATTCCAGGTCCTGGGTCTGACGGCGAGCATCGCGTTGAGTATACGCGCCCGCGCGCAGGTTCTCCTCGACTGTCAGATGCTCGAAGACGCGCCGGCCCTCCATGACCTGGAACACCCCCCGTCGCACAATGTCGGCCGCGTCCAGCCGGTCGATGCGCTGGCCCAGGAACAGGATTTCGCCGTCCGTCACCGCGCCGTCTTCCGGCTTGAGCAAGCCGGAGACCGCCTTGAGGGTGGTGGACTTGCCGGCGCCGTTAGAGCCGAGCAAGGCCACAATCTGCCCCTCGCCTACCTGCATGGACATGCCCTTGAGGACGAGGATGACATCGTTGTAGATGACCTCGATATTGTTGAGCGCGAGCATGGCACACTCCAAGTGCTGAGTGCTGAGCTATGAGTGCTGAGTACTTACCACTTTCTACTCAGCACTCAGTACTCAGTACTCAGCACTACTTCACGGAGACGCCCTTCGCCAACGACGTCCACTTGCCGCCCTTGGCCTGATACAGGTCCACCGTCTTCTGGCCGCGATGGTCGTCGGGGGTGAAGGTGATCTTGGCCGATGTCACGCCGCCCGTGTCTAAGTCCTTGATCGTCTCCAGGGCCGCCTTGAGGTTCTCGCCCGTCAGCGGCTTGCCGCCGTCCAGCACGCGCTTGATGCCCTCAGCCATGATTGCCATCGTCCACCAGCCCTGGGTGTAGTGTAGCCCTTCGGCCTCCACGGTCGTCCCCTTGGTTTTGGCGAACTCGAAGGCGTCCTTCATGCCAGGCAGGCTGGCGTCCGGGAAGGCGTAGGGCGTCACGCCCACCAGGCCCTCGCCCGCGTCGGCGGCCAGCTTCAGCACCAGCTCATCGGTGCACCAGTTCAGGCAGACAATCTGGACATTGGGCGTCATGCCCAGCGTCTTGGCCGTCTTCATGGCCGTCGCCGCCGCGCCCGACGTGTTCTGGATGAAGATGTAGCTCGCGCCGTACTGTTGGGCCTGGGTCAACTGAGCCGTCATGTCGGCTGTGGCAGCGGGCATCGGGATACGTAGGCCCTTCTCCATGCCGAGCGCGGTCGCCGTCTTGTCGCCATCGTCGAGGGGCGACAGACCAAAGCCGCTGTTGCTGTGCAGGTAGGCGATCTTGGGCGCGCCCGTCTTGCCCTTCTTCTTCCAATCCTCGGCCGCCCACTGGATACCCACCTGGAGTTGCTCCGAGTAGGTCGTACCGACCAGGAAGTTGTAGGGCGTCTCCTTGGGGAAGGCCAGGTTGACCGAGTACGACGCCGACATAAACGGAATCTTGTCCTCCGCAATCTTGGGGCGGAGGGCCTCGGTGTCGGCAGTGCCCCAGCCCTGGATCGCCAGCACCTTGTCCTGGGTGGTGTACTGGCTGTAGAGCTGCTCGGCATTGGGCACTTTATAGCCGTAGTCCTGCCCGATGAGCTGGATGGGCCGGCCATTGATGCCACCATTGGCATTCTTCCACTCCACATAGGCCTGCAGGCCCTTGGCGTACAGCGTCCCGACATCGGCCGTCGCGCCGGTCAGGTCGTACAGGGCGCCAATCTTGATGGGTTCGCCTGTCGCCTTGCCCGCTGCCGGGGCCGCCTTGGCCGCTTCGGTCGCCTTAGGGGCCTCGGTGGCTTTCGGCGCTTCCGTCGCCTTGGCGGGCGCCTGCGTCGGCTGGGCAGCCGGCTGCGCGGGCGCGGCGGCCTGCGGCTGCCCCCCACACGCAACCAGTACCAGCGCCAATATCACGGTCCATACAATCACGAGCTTGCGAGACATGGGTATCCTCCTCTGTCGTTAGTAGCTAAACGGCCACAACCTGAAATAGTCCTTGACGTTGCGCCACATCTTGGCAATGCCCTCTGGCTCGAAGACCAGGAACAGGATGATGACGAGGCCGAAGACGCCCTGTTGCAGGAAGGGTATCTGCTGGGCGATATTGGGCACTGTGCCGCCCAGGCTGCGGCCCAGGTTCTGTAGAATGGCGGGCAGCAGCGTCATAAACGCCGCGCCGTAGATCGAGCCGGAGACGGACCCCAACCCGCCGATGATAATCATGGCGAGGTAGAGGATGGATGTTTCCAGGGTGAAGCGTTCCCAGGAGATGATGGTGCGGTAGTGGGCGGTCAGCGCGCCGGCCAGCCCGACAAACGCCGACGAGACGGCGAAGGCGAGAACTTTGTAGCGGAACAGGTCCACGCCCATGACCTCGGCGGCAATGTCCTGGTCGCGGATGGCGACGAAGGCGCGACCGGTGCGCGTGCGGAACAGGTTGACAGCCAGGATGACCGTCAGGGCCAGACACAGCAGCGTCACCCAGTAGAAGTTGAAGTCGGTGTTCATCCGCACGCCGAACAGCGTCGGCCGCGGCACGTTCATGGCCTCGACGCCGCCGGTCAGACGGGTAATCGGCTCCCACTGGAGGATGCCCCACTCGATGATCTCCTGCGCGGCCAGCGTCGCAATCGCCAGGTACAGCCCCTTCAAACGCAGGGCCGGCATACCAAACACGGCCCCCACTCCCGCCGTAATCAGGCAGGCCAGAACCGTCGAGGCGTACCAGGGAATGCCCAACTGCTTGGTCAGAATGCCCGCGCTATACGCTCCAACCGCCAGGAAGGCGCCCTGGCCCAGGCTGATTTGCCCCGTAAAGCCGACCAGGATGTTCAGCCCAATCGCTCCAATGGCGGCGATACCAATCTGGTTGGCGAGCGTCAGCCAGTAGTTGTTGGCGGCAAACGGGAACGCCAGGGCAGCGGCGACGACCAGGGCGAGGCGTACCCACTGGGCGGGGGTGTGCCGCAGCGCCATGTCGCGCTGGTAGGTGGTGTGGAAGATGCCGGATTCCATACGCTATACTCTCTCAATCCGCGTTTGCCCGAACAAGCCGTAGGGCTTGACCATTAGAATCAGGATGAGGGCGACAAACGGGACGACCTGCTCCAGTCCGGGCTTGAGATAGCCGCCGCTATACGTCTCCAACAAGCCGATGATGACGCCGCCGACGATGGCGCCGGGAATCGAATCGAGGCCACCCAGGATAACGACGGGAAAGACGCGCAGGCCGATACGACTGACGTCGCCACTGACGCCGACGATGTTGGCGACGAGAACGCCGGCGATGGCCGCGACCACGGCGGCGATGGCCCAGGCGATGGCAAAGACCCGCTGGATGCTGATGCCCATGCTGAGGGCGGCCTGCTGGTCGTCGGCAACGGCGCGCATGGCGATGCCCTCGTTGGTGCGGCGGAAGAACAGGATAAAGAGCGCCAGCAGGGCGACCGCCAGCCCCAGCGCCCACAGACGGTCGGCGGGAACGACGGCCGGGCCGAAGGCCACGGGGGTGCGCGGGATGAAGTTGGGGAAGGGCTGAGAGGCCGTGCCGAAGAACAGGCTGATGATGGCGCGGATGAGGCTGGACAGACCAATGGTGACCATGATGACCGAGATGATGGGTTCGCCGATGAGGGGCCGCAGGACCAGCCGCTCGACCAGGACGCCCGCCAGGACCGCCACGGCCAGCGTGATCAGGATGCCGACCGGCCACGGCAGCCCGACTTGTCCCACGGCCCAGAACATGGCATACGCGCCGATGAGCAGGAACTCGCCCTGGGCGAAGTTGATGACGTCGCTGGACTTGAAGATGAGGACGATGCCCAGCGCGATGAGGGCGTAGAGCATGCCGTTGGTCAGCCCGGTCAGGGTCAGTTGGAGGAAGAGGGCCATGCCATCTCCTTACCCCTTGCGCCGTTGAGCGTCTCGACCTTCAACCTTGTCTTGATACGGGCGGTGCGGCCATCCTGGTAGGTGATGGTCGTGTCCACGTCCAGGTGATCGGCGGGGCCGTAGAGGGCGCTGACGATGTCGCTGTAGCGTTGGGCGACGTAGCCCCGCCGCACCTTGCGCGTGCGGGTCAGTTCGGCGTCG
This sequence comes from Anaerolineae bacterium, assembly GCA_026129165.1. GTDB lineage: Bacteria > Chloroflexota > Anaerolineae > Epilineales > JAHCIE01 > JAHCIE01. The sequence continues at coordinate 3,371 of JAHCIP010000265.1, read as the reverse complement.
TCGGCGTCCAACTCCTTGTGCAGCAGCAGGAAACGCTGGATGCGCGCAGCCGGCGGCAGGTCGGCGTTGGCGCGTTCGACCTGCTGGCGCACCAGGGCGTAGACTTCGGGCTTCTGGGCCAGGTCGGTGTACGTCGTGTAGGCCAGTTGGCGCTGCTCGGCCCACTTGCCCACGTTGTCCATATCAATGTTCACCATGGCCGTCACATAGGGCCAGTCGCCGCCAAAGACCACTGCCTCCTTGATATAGGGGCTGAACTTCAGCTTGTTCTCGATAAACTGCGGGCTGAACTTGGTCCCGTCGGCCAGCGTCATCACGTCTTTGGCGCGGTCAATGACAATCAAGTGGCCGTTGTCGTCCAGGTAGCCCGCGTCGCCGGTGTGCAGCCACCCGTCGGACAGGGCGTCGGCGGTCTGGTCGGGCCGGCCGTAGTAGCCCAGGAACACGGCGGGCGACTTGAGCAGGATTTCGCCGCTGTCGGCGATGCGAATCTCGGTTTCGGGGATGGGCGTCCCGACGGTCTGGAACTTGATGTCGCCGTCGCGGTGGCTGACCGCGATGCCGCTCACCTCGGTCTGCCCGTAGATTTGCTTCAGGTTGACGCCGATGGCGTGGTAGAAGCGGAAGACGTCGGGGCCGAGCGCCGCGCCGCCCGTGTAGCAGCGGCGGATGCGGCGGAGGCCCAGCTTGTCCTTGAGCATCTGGAAGACCAGCGCGTCGGCCAGGCGGTACTGAAGCTGGAGAGCCGGCGAGGGCGTCCCCTTGGCGAAGCGCGTGTCGGCCATGCGGCTGCCCACGTCGAGCGCCCAGGCGTAGACGGCCCGCTTGAGGCGGGTGCTGTCGGCGATACGCACCTGGACGCGGCTGACCATGTTCTCCCAGATGCGCGGTGGGCTGAACATGACGTGCGGCCCAATCTCGCGCAGGTTGTCCTGGACCGTCTCGGTCGCCTCCGGGAAGTTGAGGGTGAAACCGACCTGGAGGCCGCAGGCCAGAGCTATCATCTGCTCGCCAATCCAGGCCAGTGGCAGGAAGCTGACAAACTCATCGGTCTCTTGCATAGGGTCAATGGATAGCAGGTTGCGGCCCTCGGCGAGCAAGTTGCGGTGGGAGAGCATCGCCAGCTTGGGTTCCGACGTCGTGCCGGAGGTCGTGGACAGGATAGCGAGATCGTCGGCCCGGCCCTGCGCCACGCTGTCCTCGAACCAGCCGGGGTGTGCTGCCTCCCACGGCTCGCCCAACGCTTCCACGTCGGGGAAGGGCATCAGGAACGGCTCGTGGTAGCCGCGCAGCCCCCTGGGGTCATAGTAGACTACCTTCTCGACGCCGGCCAGGTCGGGCCACAGTTCCAGAATCTTGTCTACCTGCTCCTGGTCCTCGACCACGATGAACTTGACGCCGCACTGGCGGATGATGTAGGCGATCTCGCGGGGAACCGAGTCCTGGTAGACGCCGACGGTTTTGGCGCCCGCCGCCTGGGCGGCCAACTCGGCGTACACCCATTCGGGACGGTTGTCGCCGATGATGGCGACCGTGTCGCCGCGCTCCAGACCGAGGCTGACCAGCCCCTGGCAGAACAGCCGGACGTGACGCAAGTACTCGGCCCACGTCACGGCCTGCCAGATGCCGTACTCCTTCTCGCGCAGCGCGACCTTGCGGTCGCCCCACCGCCGCGCCTGCTCCACCAACAGTTGCGGAAACGTCTCACCCATAGAGTTACCGCCTAATGAAGTGGGTGTTGTCGTTCCTGAATCACTAAGGGCACGAAGGCACAAAGATCACAAAGGCGTCTGTTATTTTTCCCCTTGGTGTCCTTCGTGTCTTTGTGCCCTTGGTGATTCAGTGGAAAACAAGACCTTGGTTCATCATCGTTCCTGTCCCAGGTAGGCGCTGATGACGGCGGGGTCGGCGCGGACCTCAGCAGGGGCGCCTTCGGCGATCTTGGCGCCGAAGTCCAGGACGACGACGCGGTCCGAGATGTCCATGACCACGCCCATGTCGTGTTCGATGAGGACGATGCTGACGCCGTGCTCCTCGTTGACGTCGAGGATGAAGCGGGCCATGTCCTCCTTCTCCTCGGCGTTCATGCCCGCCATTGGCTCGTCGAGCAGCAGCAGCGCCGGCCGCAGGGCCAGGGCGCGCCCCAATTCGACGCGTTTCTGGAGGCCGTAGGCCAGCGCGCCCACCGGCTTGCGGCGGATCGCCTCGATCTCCAAGAGATCAATGATGTCCTCAACATGGCGGCGGAACTCGACCTCCTCGCGCTGCGACCTTCCCCAGTAGACCAGGTTTTCGAGCACGCCCGTCTTCATGTGGACATGACAGCCCAGCATGAGGTTGTCGAGGACGGTCATGCGGCGGAAGAGCTCGATATTCTGGAACGACCGGGCGATGCCCAGGCGGGCGATGGCATGGGGCGGGAGTTTGGTCAGGTCGGCGGTCGCGCCGTTGTGGAAGAGGATGGAGCCGGCCTGGGGATGGTAGAGGCCGCTGATGCAGTTGAGCAGGCTGGTCTTGCCCGCGCCGTTCGGCCCGATGATGGCGAGAATCTGGCCCTGGTAGGCGTGCAGGCTCACGTCGAGCAGCGCGTTGACGCCGCCAAACGAGAGGTTGACGTTCTGGACCTGCAACTGAAGCTCACCCTCGCGGAGGTGGCTCCCATTCAAGCCAGCGGCGAGCATCCGACCCTCCACCAGCACCCGGTATGGAGACGCGGACAAGGTATAGGGATGGGGGAACAAGAATTTGAGAATTGCGATTTAGAAAAGGGCGCCCCTCGGCGTGGGGGACACTATAGCATAAACCCACCGGACGCGCAAGTGGGGTCGGACAATCGCACGGCGGTGTCAAAGTCGCCCGCTTCAGAGCACGGATGGGGAGGATGGACGGATTTGGGCCTAGCTGTGGGGATGGTGGCATCCAGCGGCTAGGACGGGGTGGCTTGATCCCTGAATCCTCTTGATCCGTGCTCTCGGCGACGACTTTGACATCGCGCGAGGCCCCGGACACAGGCTCTAGCCCTGCGCCCTGCTCAGCGTCATCCCTGCGCCAGCGCCGGCTGGCTGTGGGCGGCGATGAAGTCGCGCACGCGGACCCAGGCATCGGCCGAGGCGTCGGCGTACTCGACGGCGCGGCGGTCGAAGAAACTGTGCGGCGCGCCGGGGTAAATGATGATCTCGTGCTCCACCCCCGACTGGTCTAGCCGCTGGTCGAACTGTTCCACCTGCTCGACGGGGATGCCCTGGTCCGCGCCGCCGAACAAGCCGAGGGCGGGGACGCGCAGCTGGGGCGCGCGGTCCAACAGCGTGCCGCTGCCGAAGTCTCGCTTCATGCCCGCGTAGAAGCCAATCACGCCGGTCAGCCCCAGCCCC
>JAHCIP010000264.1 GCA_026129165.1 Anaerolineae bacterium | reverse complement strand
TGGCGCATCAGGAAGATGAAGAAGGCGTCGCCCGTAAAGGCGGGCACGGTCAGCGGCAGGAAGGTGTTCACCCAGGTCGCGGAGCCCTGGAAGCCAAAGGCTGGCAGCTTCGAGAACAGGATGAACTGCGGAATCATGACCACGACGCCCGGACTCATCATCGTGGCCAGGACAAGGGAGAACATGAGATCACGGCCCGGCCAGCGCAGGCGGGCGAAAGAGTAGGCGACAAACGCGGTCGAGAGCACCTTGCCGACGACAGCGATGAGGGTAATAGTGGCCGTATTGAACGTCCAGCGGACCCAGTTGGGCCAGCGGTCAAAGGCGAAGAAGGCTGTATAGTAGGCTTCGCCTGTCGCGTTCTGCGGGAAGAAGCTGGTGCCGACCAGCTCCTGCGGGGTCTTGAGCGAGGTCGCGAGCATCCACAGGAAAGGTACCAACCAACTCACACTCAACAGGGACAATATGATAAACGCGAAGATCTGAGTACCCGTGAAGCGCAGCCGCCGCGTTGGCAGGCTCTGCGTTTGTGTTGTACTCACCGTCTGATTGGCCGTCGCCATAGCAACCTCCTAGGTCTAGTATCCTTGACGCGACAACTCTTGTTCTACCGTCACGAGCTCTCGTAATATACCCACTTCTTGGAAGCCCAGAGTTGGATGCCAGTGATCGCCAGGATGATGATGAATAGCACCCAGGCCATCGCTGAAGCGTAGCCCATCTGGAAGCCGACCCCGACCTTGCCGAAGGCGCGGCTGTAGAGGTAGAGGACGTAGAACAGGAGGGACTGGCCTGGTCCGCCTTCGCCCGGGTTGCCGCCGCCCGCGCTGGTGATGATGAAAGCGGTGGTGAAGATCTGGAACGTGCCGATGATGCCCGTCACGACCTGGAAGAAGATGGTGGGCGAGAGCAGGGGCAGCGTGATGTAGCGGATCTTGTTCCAGCCTACGGCCCCGTCGAGCGCCGCGGCTTCATAGAGGTCCTGGGGGATGCCCTTAATACCGGCCAGGTAGATCAAGACATTACTCCCGATCCACCACATACCCATGACCACCAACGCCGGTTTGGTCCAGGCGGGGTCGGTAAACCAGCCGACGCTCGGAATATGGAAGATGCTCAGGAATCGGTTGAACAGGCCGTTAGGGGCGAGAATCCACTGCCACAAGAAAACCGCCGCCACACCGGCGAGGACATTGGGGAGGTAGAACACGGTGCGGAAGAACTTGCCGCCCGGCACGTCGGTGGCGAGCAGGAGCGCCATAGCGATTGCAATCACGACGACGAGGGGGGTTTTAAAGATGACCATCCAGAAGGTGTTCTGGAGGCCCTTGTAGAAACGGTCGTCGGCGAAGAGCGACGTGTAGTTATCAAGGCCAATCCACTGCGGGTCCGTTGTGATGTTGTACTTGGTGAAACTGGTGTATAACGAGTAGAGCATCGGGCCGGCCGTGAAGACGAGGAAGCCAATAATCCAGGGCAGCGCGAAGAGCCAGCCTGTCAGGGCTTCTTTCACGGCGGGACGGAGTAGAGGACTGGGGCGAGCTACTTCGGGGCGGTCAACCGCGACGGCCATGAGTACCTCCTTAATTCGGTGGGGACGACTCTCGCCATGTGCCAGGGAAGGCGCGGCGGAAGTCGCACCCCTCACCTGTTGTCCACTAACCTCCCGAAGGTTTCAGAACCTTCGGGAGGTTGGACGAGCGCGAGGCGTTATTTCGCCATCTGGGTGTCAATGGCCGCCTGGGCCTCTTGCATGCCCTGCGCCATGGGCGTCTGACCTTGCATCATCTTCTCGCGGCGGTTATCAATCTCCTGGCCCCAGCCTGGATACTTCGCCACCACGTCCGTACCCTGGCTGTACTTCATGGCATTCAGGAAGAATTGCCAGCGCGGGTCGCCCATGAGCGCTGGGTCGGCGGCGGCGGCGACGTTGGCCGACATGGCGTAGGTGTCGCGCGACCACGACGCCGCGCCTTCAGGCCCGGTGGCGCACTTGATGAACTCCCAGGCCGGGTCAACGTTCTTCGAGCCGCGCGGGATGGACAGCGCGAAGCCGCCGCTCCACGACGCCGGCTTGCCGTAGCTGGAGCTGTAGGGTACATCGGCCACGCCCAGGTCCAGGGCAACCTGGGTGACCTTGCCCGCCGCATCGGTCGAGGGAACGCGCGGGTTGTAGAAGTTGAGAACCGACGAGTAGCCGTTGATGTCCACGATCATCGCCACCTTGCCCGACATGAAGGCGTCATTGGGTGGCGCGCCGAAGCCCCCACGGAACTTGGCAAACTCGTTGTAGCCGCCGTAGCGGTCGTACCACTTCTTGATCCACTCCATGGTCTGGACGAGCTTGGGATCGGTGGCGGCAGGCTTGCCGTTCTGGACGAGCTGCGCGCCGTTGGTGCGCGCCCAGAGGTTCCAGCCGGCGTTACCCAGGTCGGGATGGAAGCCGATGCGGGCCCAGGTGCCGTCAGGGTTCTTCTTGTCAAGCTTGTCGGCGAACTGCTCCAACTCTTCCCACGTCTTCGGCGGCTTCTCAGGATCGAGACCGGCTTCCTTGAAAGCGACCTTATTCCAGTACAGCACGCGCACGTCCGTCTCGAACGGGATGCCGTAGGGATCGCCGTTGACCGTCGCCTCGTTCCAGGTGAAGGGCCAGAACTGCGCGCCGGTCACGCCGTCGCGCTTCGCCAGTTCACCCAGGTTCGTGGCGATCTTGTCGCTCGCGCGCTGGACCAACTGGGGGCGGTCCTCCACGATGACGTCGGGCATACCCGAACCAGCGGCGACGGCGGCAATGTTAGCTGTCCAGATGTCGCCAAAGGGCTTGGGGGTTTCGGTGATCTTGATGTTGGGGAGCTTGGCCTGGCACAGGCTGACGACGCGGCGGATGGCCGTGCGCCGGAGCGGCGAGGACCAGAAGTGCCAGAGCTCGATATTACCGGAGACACTGGGGTTCAACTTGATAGCGGCTGCGCCACCGGACGGGGCGGCCGCGGCGGCGGTTGGCTGCGTGGCAGGGGCGGCTGTCGTGGCGGCTGCCGTAGCCGCTGGCTTCGCCGCTGCCGTCGGCTGGGCGGCGGGGGCCGTGGTTGGCTGGGTGGCCGGCGCCGTCGTCGGCTGCACGGCCGCCTTGGGGGCGGCCGTGGCCGTGGCCGCTGGCTGCTGCGTGGACTGCTGGGCGCAGGCGCTCATGATGAGGCTCAGCGCCACGATGGCGATCCACAGAACTAGACTTCTTCGACGCATGGTGTCCTCCTCCTTTGGAGTATTGGTGAGAATGGGGAGTTGTATAGCGTGGCGCCTGGGGCGTAATGGATATGGCCTCGGCGCTCTAAGCTAGCATGTGATTCGCGTTCCTGGCCCTTCATTATATCCCGAAATACTCTGAGACTATCTACAGAGCACATGCCTACCGCGATTACCTATCTTTGACCTATAGCCCGTACTCGGGCTATAGGTCAGGCGGGGCAGCGGTCGCTGCGCTCGGCATGACAAGTCGGAATCATCACGCAAACCAGACCTTGAAGGTCTGAATTTCGTAGGGCGCCAGGTCGAAGGTCAGGCCGTCGCGGTCAAAGGCGATGTCCTGGACCTCCTGCTCGACCAGGTTGCACGCCTGGACGCGGCGCACTGGCTGACCGAAGTTCAGCCGCACGCCCCGCGAGCGGTACTGCATCGTCTCGTACACCCGCACAACCCAGGCGTCGTCGTCCTCGGCCCGCTTGACCGTCTCGATGACCACGTTCTGGCGATCCACCGTCACCAGCCCGAAGCTCGTAGGCAGGTGGCCGTCGGGGTGGGCCTCAGTGGTCGTCACTAACAGCGGTACATTCAGGTCGTAGCCCGCCTGGACCACGCCGCCCGCGCGCCAGTCGCCCTGGTGGGGCAGCAGGCTGTAGGTGAACTCGTGGCGGCCCTTGTCGGCCAGCGGGTCGGGGCGGACGGCCGACTTGATGAGCGTCAGGCGCATGACATTGTCCCGAATGTCGTAGCCGTACTTGCAGTCGTTGAGTAGCGCGACGCCATAGTTGCCCTCGGAGAGGTCGGCCCACTTGTGGGCGGAGACTTCGAACCGCGCCCAGTCCCAACTGGTGTTCCAATGGGTGGGCCGTTCGATCTGGCCAAACTGAATGTCGTAGGTTGCCCGTGTGGACCTCACATCTACCTGAAAAGCTACTTTCAGCAAGGTTTGTGCCTCCGCCCAGTCGACCGTCGTGCGGAAGTCAATACGGGGGTTGTCGCGGTAGAGCGTCAGCCGCTGTGTAATCAGCGAGTCGGCGTAGCGCCAGGTGAGCCGCAGCGTGCCGCGTAGCGGCCCGGTCTCCTCGATGGCGACCTCCACCAGGTCGTCCACCTCGGTCAGCTTATCCTGGTAGTAGATGTCAATGTCCCAGGCGTCGAAGGCCATTGGCTTGTCCACAAACGCCTGGAAGACGTTGCCCCGGTCACCCGGCGCCAGGACTTCGCGGTGGGCGCGCTTGTCCCACAGCGAGACGATTTGACCGTGGGCATTGAGTTCGAGGCGGTAGAAGCGGTTTTCTAGATGGGTCGGGCTGATAGTCATGGCGCCTGGAATTGGAAGAGACAGCGCCGGTCTGGGAAGTGAGGGGCAGGGCGCGGTAGCCCAGGGCCGGGAGGCCGCGCGCCTCGACCAGCAGCCGCTGTTCGCCGCCCTCCTCGATCACCTGGGTCAGCGCGGGCCGGTCGCTATCCAGCAGGACCGTTTTGCCCTCGAACTCGCGGCTCAAGGGGAGCGATACCAGGCCGTCGCGCGGCCAGGACAGGGAGTTGAGGACGACGAGGCTGGGCGTGGTAGACTGAATTGCGTTCGCCAGCCGGTCGTAGGCGTCGGTCAGGGCGCGCTGGCCCAGCGCCGCCACGCGGGCGTAGTCACGCAGGCTGTCCTCGTAGACCTGGCGGATGGACGAGCCGGGCAGGATGTCGTGGAACTGGTTGAGCAGAATCAGTTTCCAGCCCTCATCCAACTCGGCCAGCGGGTAGTCGGCCTGGCGCAGCAGGATGTCCGATAGGGCGCTGGCCCACTCGGCGTCGTGGTAGAGGATTTCGGACTTGCGGTTAGCGCGTTTGCTGGCTGCCTGCGAGGTGTAGGTGCCTCGGTGGAACTCCAGGTACAGTTCGCCGTCCCAGGTCGGCAGCGGCTTGTCGGCCAGCCGCTCGGCCAGGCGGGCGAAGTACGTCTCGGCCGTCGCCTGCGCCACGCTCGGCAGGCCAGGCAGGTTCTGGAGCACCCGCGCCGACTCAAGCATCTCCTTCGTTGGACCACCGCCCCCGTCGCCCCAACCATAGAGCAGCAGCAATTCGTTGTTGACATCTTTCTGGCGGTAGTTCTCCCAGATGCCGCGCACGTCTTTGGGGGTGAACTGGCCGTTGTAGGTGTAGATGCGCGAGCCTTGCTCAGGCGTGGTGACGAAGTGGGTGAGCAGTTCGGTTCCGTCCAGGCCGCGCCAGTGGAAGGTGTCGTAGGGGAAGCGGTTGAATTGGCTCCAACTCAGCTTGGACGTCAGGAAGTACTGCATACCCGATTTGCGGGCGATCTGGGGCAGGGCGTAGGAGTAGCCGAAGACGTCGGGCAGCCAGAGCAGCGTCGAGTCGACGCCGAACTCGCGCTTGATATAGCGCGTACCGTGCAGGAACTGGCGCACCAGCGACTCGCCGCTCGTCAGGTTGGTGTCGGCCTCGATCCACATGCCGCCCGTAATCTCCCACTGGCCGGCCTGGATGCGCTCCTTGACCCGATCAAACAGGCACGGGTAGTCGTGCTTGAGGTACTCGTAGAGTTGGGGCGACGAGTGCATGAAGCGGTACTCGGGGTACTGGCGCATCAGGTGGAGGGCCGTAGCAAAGGTGCGGCTGGCCTTCTCACGCGAGTGGCCCAACCGCCACAGCCAGGCCATGTCAATGTGCGCGTGGCCGATGCCCACCACATGCGGCTTGATCTCGGCCACCTCATAGAGCCGTTCCATGTCGGCGCGCAAATGGCGCTCGGCCTCGGCGACGGACTGGTAGAAGGTGGGTGAGCCGGGCCTGGTCCAGTCGAGCTTCAGAAAGGCGCGGTTCAGGCTATTCATGAGGTGCAGCCGGCGCAGGTCGCCCTCGGCCAGTTCCACGACGGCTCGAATGAGCGTGTCCGCCAGGTAGAAGAAGCGTTCGGTTGGCTCGTCGATCAGGGCCAACTGGGCCAGTCTGAAGCGCCGTCGGTCGGGCACGCCCAGCACGCCACTCCAGGCGCGGAGGGCCAGGTGGACCTGGCCGCGCTGGACGACCTCTGGTGGCAGCCACGCCTCCTCGTGCCAGATGTCAATGCCCTGCAACGGCTCGCCGTTGACGTAGACCAGCGTCTCGGCCGTCGAGTCGCCGCCGTCGCGCGGGCCGACCAGGAAACGCAGGTAGACCTTGCCGTCGCGCCACGCCTCTGGAATGGTCAGCCAGGCGCGGAACCAGGCCACCACATCGTAGCCGCCCCAATAATCGCCCACGCGGAAGTCGGTCCAGTCGCTGTCGTCGTAGCGGGGGAAGGCCGCGCCGGCGGGGTCTGCCTCACAGAATTTGAACTGGGGAATGGGCAGGATTTCGCGGTAGACCGCCTGCCGGATTTCGACCAGCTGTTTTTGAAGTTTTTCAATAGTGAAAAAATTCATGCTAAGACTCTTTCCGCCACGGCCAGGCTGGCGTAGTCGCCTATGCTCTCTCCAAGGCCCGCCGGTACAATCTGGCACACCCCCAGCGCGTGGGGCAGGCATTCCGCGCGCAGGACAGGCCACAGCACAGGTTCCAGGAGCGCCCGCTGCCGGCCAAAGATGCTGCCGATGACGATGCGCTCCGGGTTGAGGATGTCGACCAGGAGGGCCAGCCCTTGACCGAGTTGACGGCCCACTGTCTCGAACACGCGGCGGGCCAGCGGGTCGCCGGACTGGGCGGCGCGCCCCACGATTTCCGCCGTCACCATCGGCAGGTTGTCTTCTGTCTGGCACCAGGCAGGCGGGCGACCCATTTGGAGTTCAGCCTGGGCATACGCCTGGCCGAGTTGAGCGATGCCGCCGCCGGAGCAAAAGCCCACGAAGGAGCCGAGCTTGCCGTAGCCGACCGGCCCCCAGTCCGCCAGCCGCACATGGCCGACCTCACCCGCCATGTCGCTCGCGCCGACGTAGAGCTGGCCGTTGAGAATCAGCCCGGCGCCCATACCCGTGCCGAAGGTCAGGAAGAGCATGTGCTGGCAGCCCTGGCCCGCGCCCCAGCGCCACTCGGCCAGCGCGCCGGCGTTGGCGTCGTTCTGGAGGTTGGTCGGCACGCCGAATCGGTCGGCTAGGGGCGAGACGGCGTCCACACTGTCCCAGCCGGGCAGGTTGGGCGGCGACAGAATCAGACCGCGCCGGCTGTCCATGGGGCTGCCGCAACGGACGCCTATGGCGGCGGGCGACACGCCTAGCTCCCCACGCAGCCGGTCGAGTTCAGCAGTCAGTTGAGCCAGGGCGTCGGCGGGCGCGGCTGGCGTGGGGAAGCGGCGCTTGCCCAGGATTTGGGGCCGACCATCGGTAATGGACGCGATGCAGACGGCGCACTTGGTGCCGCCAATGTCCACCCCCGCCAGGTACTGCGTCATCCGAAAAAGTCCTCCTCAATTTGCGCGCACAAGGCATGGTAAATCGCCAGGTGCCGCTCCTGGATGTCGGTCGTGTCGGTCCACGGGACACAGATGGCTACGTCGCACAGGTCCTTCATCTGCCCGCCGCTCTGCCCGGTCACGCCGACCGTTTTGACGCCACGCGCCTGCGCGACGCGCAAGGCGTTGAGGATGTTGCGGGAGTTGCCCGATGTGCTGATGCCAATCAGGACATCGCCCGGCCGGCCGTAGCCGTAGACCTGCTGGGCGAAGATCATGTCGGCGGCGACGTCGTTGGCGTAGGCGGTCAGCAGCGCGGTCTGACTAACCAGAGAGATGGCCCGCAGCGCGCCCTGGAGGTGGTCGGCCAGAGTGTCGGCGCTGGCCGCGTCCTGGGCTTGCAGAGCGGCCCGCACGTCGGCGGGCACGGGGCGCTTCTGGAGATAGCCCTTCATCAGTTCGCCCACGACATGCTCGCAGTCGGCGGCGCTGCCGCCGTTACCGCACAGCAACAGCGTGCCGTCCTGCTCATAGCACGTCTTGATGAGGCGATAGGCTTCCTCCACCTGCGGTAGACAGGCGTGTAGTTCAGGGTATTTGGTAATGAGTTTGTCGAACCAGCGAGACATAATACTTCCTCCTACATCTACAACCGTAATCGCCGCATCTGTTCCTCTGGCGCGCCCACGGTCTGGGCCTGCTCGCGCAGCAGGCTCGCTAGCGAGCGGACCATATCGGGCCGCTCGGCGGTTAAGGAATGCGCCTGGCCGGGATCGGTCGGGTTGTGGAACAGCAGGTCGCCCAGCGCCAGCGGCTGCTCGTAGGCGTAGTCCACCGGCAGCGGCACGCGCCAGACCGGCATCTCGACGCCGGGGATGAACTGGCCCGCCTCGATGGCCGGGAAGACGTGCGTTCGCCGCTCACGCTGGCCCATGCCAAAGCCCAACCCCTGCTGGACGTGGTGGGTGTAGATGGCGGCGGGGGGCCTGGTCGGGGTCGTGGTAGCGCAGCAGGGTCCAGCCGTCAGCGGTGATGCCGACGCGCTTGTTGTTGTAGGCGTAGACGGCGCAGTC
>JAHCIP010000263.1 GCA_026129165.1 Anaerolineae bacterium | reverse complement strand
CTCGCCCGGCGGCCTGTCGGCCGAGGTGTGTAGCGTAATCCAGAAGGCGTTGGTCTCGTGCGGTCCGGCGTGGAGCGTCGCCTCAGGCAACAGGGGGTCGGGGACCAGGCCGGGGATGTGGCCCACGCCCTCGACATCGTTCAACGGAGTCTGGGTGTTGAGGTGGCGCAGCGGCACATAGCCGACCCGCCGCGTCTGGACGGTCACGCCTTCAGGCGCTGCTACCTGAGCCGTGATCTGCTCGTCGCGCTCTTCGGTGCGCACAACGACCTGGAACGCGACCCGCTCGCCCCGCGCTATGTCCAGAGTAAGGCTCGGTTGGGTCTCAGCGGGTGCGGTAGGGTAGAAGCGGCGCAGGGCAGAGGCGAGCCAGGCGTGCATGGGGAACTCCAAGGAATAGAGACTAGGGATAAAGGGTGGACAGCGACAGATGGATCATATCACATCTCGGTCCACCTTTGCTTGCGACCTAACCCCCCGGCCCCCTTCCCTGCGAAGGAAGGGGGAGAAGACACCCCTCCCTTGCTAGGGGAGGGGCAGGGGAGGGGTTCGGCCCTCCATACCGCTATGCCACCTGCGCGCGCAGCTTAGGCAGGGAGGCGAAGCCGTGGTTGACGGCGCGGACCTCGCCACTGGGCGCCAGTACCACGGTCGTGGGAACGGTCAGCACGCCGAAGCGGTCGGCCAAGGCGCGCTCGGCGACGGCATCAATGGGGACGACATGCGCCCCGCCCTCGGCGGCCAGGCGGTCGAGGGTGGGGGCTTGCGCCGTGCGGCACTGATGGCAGTCGTGGCTCCAGAAGTAGAGAACGGTCGGCTGGTGCGGGTGTAGCCCCAGACCGTCCACCGCTTGCTGGGCCTTGCGGCGGCTGGCGCCAGCCACCACGCGCGTCAGCAGGGGCAGCAGGGCCAGGCACGACAGTACGGTGAGGGCGATGAAGAGACGTTCTAAGAGCATAATCTCCATCCACAATCCCGATTAGCGCGGCCAGGTGGGCAGCGCCACTCGCACCCCCACCCGCGCCAACTGGTAGTACATGAAGCAGCCGACGCAGAAGCCCAAGAACAGGTTGACCGCCGCCAGGATCACCACAATCCAGGTCAGCGTCCAGCCCAGCAAGGTCTGACCCGTCAGGAGCGAGAGCGTGGCGGCGATTAAGAAGAGAGCGCCCACGCCCTGCGCGAACAGGTGTGCGTCGGCGGTATCGGGCGCGATGTCCGGCTTGAGCCAGCCGGCCGGCTTGACGACGGCATGGTAGAACCGCTTGAACAGCCCCAGGCGCGGCCAGAGGGTGCCGACCCCCATGACCAGGCCGACCAGGGCCACCAGCCAGACCGAGTCCATGAGGAAGCCGACCACGAGCAGGGTAATGATGGCCATTTGGTTGAAGCGTAGCTCGGAACGGTCAAGCGGGCGCTGGGCAAGGGTGTTCATGGTTGCACCTTCTGGTAGAGGAAATAGGGAATAGGAATAGGGAGTAAGTAATCCTTACTCCCTATTCCCTTAGTACTTCGGCATGTTGGAGTCCACGTCGTCGGCCCAGGCGTGGATGCCGCCCGTCAGATTCTTGAGGCGGCTGAACCCGGCGTCGCGCAGCAGGTTGAGCGCCTTCATACTGCGCACCCCCGTGCGGCATTGGAGCACGATTTCGTTACGGCTATCCAACTCGTTCATGCGGGCGGGCAGGTCGCTTAGGGGAATGAGCCTGGCGCCCTCGATGTGGGCGATGTCCCACTCGTGCGGGTCACGCACGTCAATCAGCACCAAGTTCGGATCGTGCTGGCCGAGCCGCGTCTGAAGCTCATGCGCGCTGATCTGCCAGCGGGCGTCAGACTGGTCAGCGGTCGGAGACTCGCCGCCGATGGGCACGCCGCAGAACTCTTCGTAATCAATCAGCTCGTGGATGGTCGGGTTTTCGCCGCAGATAGGGCACTGCGGGTTCTTGCGCAGCCGCACCGTCCGCGTGGACATGGTCAGCGCGTCGAACAGGAGCAGGCGGCCAATCAGCGGCTCGCCAATGCCCAGGATCAGCTTGACGACCTCGGTGGCCTGGATGGTCCCCAGCAGGCCGGGCAGAATGCCCAGCACGCCGCCTTCAGCGCACGACGGGACTTCGCCGGGCGGTGGTGGCTCGGGGTACAGACAGCGGTAGCACGGGCCTTCTTTGGCATAGAAAACCGACGCCTGGCCCTCGAAGCGGAAGATACTGGCGTGGACATTGGGCTTGCCCAGCAGGACCGATACATCGTTCGCCAGGTAGCGCGTCGGGAAGTTGTCGGTCCCGTCGGCGATGATGTCGTAGTCGCGCGCGATGTCCATCGCGTTCTCGGCCGTAAACAGCGTCTCGTAGGGGACGATTTCGACGTTGGGATTGATGGCGCGCAGCTTCTCGACGGCAGAGGTGAGCTTGGACCGGCCCACGTCGGGAGTGTGGTGGAGCAGTTGCCGCTGCAAGTTGCTGAAGTCCACCACGTCAAAGTCCACAATACCGATGCGGCCCACGCCAGCCGCCGTCAGGTACATCGCCAGGGGCGAGCCGAGGCCGCCGGTGCCGATGCACAACACGCTGGCCGCCTTGAGCTTCTTCTGCCCGACCAGCCCCACTTCGGGCATAATCAGGTGGCGCGAGTAACGCTTGATTTCCTCGTTGGAGAGGGACACGCCCTGCGCCAACTCGACTAGATTCATAGCCATATTAGACTCCATTTAGACATGCAACGCAAGGAGCTTTGTCTACCACAACAGTTAGCTCCCTGATTCCTGGATAAAGGTCTGTAGTTCTTCCACTGAGTATGGAGGATTTCGTCGGTGAAGCATCGCATGGCAATTTGGGCAGACCGGTCGTAAGTCCCGTATTGGGTCTACCTCGTGCATCTCCCTCATGTCGGAAAGTTGGCGCAGGTGATGAACGTGAATAAAACCCCGACCAATCGTGCCATAGACAGCCTCGAAATCGAAACCACAGATGCTACACCTAGCTCCGTAATGTGAAATGCACTCTCTACGGGCATCAGGGTTCCGTTCATAGGCATCTACTGTGATCTGCCTGACTGCGCCTTCAACATAAGTAGCGGAGGCTTCAACTTCCTCTGGCAAGGAGAAACTATCGTCAGCTGTAAATCGTCTCCACACCCGTTCTAGCTCTGATGCCACCTGATCTGGAATGCGTATTCCAGACATTTGCGTGTCCCAGTGCATAGTGGAGAAAGGTGGATCGTTGAGTGCTTCACGTGGTAGTACAGGATCTACGTCTGGATTCAGAAGAGTATCCAGTTGCACCTCGACATACAAAACAGTGTCGCCGAATGAGGCTCGGTCATCGTCCCAATGAAGGTCTTCCTCTGGACCCGTCACGATGGTTCCAGATCCAAAGATACCCCTGCGTCCTCTACCGAGGCGGATCAGAAATGCTCGATCTCCAGGACGAATCCATCTGGACCTGCCGCAACTCCAGCGAATAGGGTCTGATCTGCCGCTTCTCACGGCCTCGCAGTCTTCAGCTAGATCATCCCACTTCCACCGTTTGGGATTCCAGGCGAGGAGACAGGTCGGCACAGCCTTATTTGCCCCTCTCAAGGTACTTATCCAGGTCAACCTCTACGGTCAAAGTCTCCCAGATTGCATCAGGAGAAGCTTCCCTGGCTGCCTGTTCTAGGCGTAATAGCAGGAGCAGACGAACGGCGTCCGCAATCATGAACCGTGCTTCCTCCATTGTTCGCCCTTGGCTTACAGCGCCATGTACCTCAGGAACGGTAGCGACAATCCAGCCATCCTCCCCCTGTTCGTAGATGGCTATGTACTCACGTTTCATGATTTGCTTCTCGACCTACTTCCACAGCCCCAGGCTGAGGTACTTGACGCCCCCATCCGGCAGCAGCGTCACGACCACGCCCTCGTCCAACTCCTTAGCCACCTCAATGGCGGCGTGAACCGCCGCGCCGGACGAGAAGCCGACGAACAGGCCCTCCTCCCGCGCCAGGCGGCGGGTCATCTGCCACGCCGCGTTGGCTGTCACAGGGAAGGGACGGTCGGCCAGGCCCGCGTCGTAGATGGCCGGGACGATGGCCGTCTCCAGGTGCTTCAAGCCCTCGATGACCTCTAGCTCGTCGGCGGGGCCGACCGCGACCAGTTCAATCGCCGGGTTGAAGTCCTTGAGGCGGCGGCCGACGCCGGTAAACGTGCCGGTCGTGCCGAGGCCCGCCACGAAGTGTGTCACGCGGCCTTCGGTCTGCTCGATGATCTCGCCGCCCGTGGTGTCGTAGTGGGCGCGCCAGTTGGCGTCGTTGCTGTACTGGTCGGGGTAGAAGTAGTGGTCAGGATCATCGGCGACCAGCTTCCGCACCAGGCGAATCGCCCCGTCCGAGCCTTCCAGCGGGTCTGACTCGACCAGTTCGGCTCCGTAGGCGCGGACAATGGCCTTGCGCTCGGCGCTGACGTTGGCCGGCATCACCAGCTTAACGCGATAGCCCAGCGCCGCGCCAATCATGGCGTAGGCGACGCCGGTATTGCCGGACGTAGAGTCGATGAGGACTCTATCCCGCGTCAACTGGCCGCTGGCCTCCGCCTCCTGAACCATCCGCAGCGCCGGGCGGTCTTTGACCGAGCCGCCGGGGTTGAACCACTCGGCCTTGGCCCAGACCTCGACGCCGGGCGGCAGGTCAGCCGTGACCGCGCGCAGGCGCAGCAGGGGTGTATTCCCAATCTGATCTATGATACTCGACCCATGGCGCGCCCCGGTCGGCGCGTCTACCATCCATTCCAACATGGCGCTCTCCACCTCACATGAGGCCCAGTCCCCAATCGTCCACTTCCATCATCTCCGGTGTCCACATCTCGTCACCCAGAATCACGCGGGCCGGGCCGCTGGTCGTCTCGGCCGTCTTGGTGCGCACCTGGTCAATCAGCCAGCCAGCGGCTGGGCAGAAAGGAGTTGTCATAATCATAGTGACGACGGTTTCGGCAGGGTCAAACTCGATGTTCCGAATCAGGCCCAGGTCCACGATGCTCATCCCAATCTCGGGGTCAATCACGTCCCGCAGCGCCTCGCGCAACTCACTCTCGCGAGCCATCAGTTCCGGGTTGATGATATGGTCGGTCATGGCTGTGTCTCCTTCTGTAGAGTCCTGGCCGCGTCCCTCTAATTACGATGACGGCCATCATAGATATTGTTTAGACCCTCAAGCGGGACACGTCTTACGTACTATCCTGTGCCTCCACGGCGCGCTGTAATTACCCCTGTGTTATACCCCAGCCAATGCATGCGGCCCATGTGGCGGGCGTGTTCCACCTTCAAGCAGCGGTCCATGACCACTCGAAGCCCGCCCTCCTCGGCGATATGCGCGCCTTCAGGCGAGATGACGTTGTACTGCATCCAAATCGCCTTCGCCCCGATCTGGACCGCCTCGCGGGCGATGGCTGGCACCGCGTCCGGCGCGCGGAACACATCCACGATGTCCACGGGCACGGGGATGTCTAGCAAGCTCGCGTAGCTCGTCTCGCCCAGGATAGCCTTCTCGCGCGGGTTAACCGGAATGACCCGGTAGCCGTGCCGCTGGAGGTAGTAGCCGACGAAGTGGCTGGCGCGTAGGACATTGGGCGACAGGCCAACAATGGCGATGGTCCGCGCCGTGTGCAGCAACTCCTGGATGAGGCGCGTGTCCTGGTAGTCGGCAAGGTTAAACGATTTAGCGCCGACGCCGTTGACAGAAATGCGTTGGTCCATGTTAGCCCTCTAGCGCCCCCATAAACGAGCGCGTCGCCCGCGCCGCCGCCTTGAAGCCCTGTTCCAGGTCCCAGATCAGGTCGTCCACGCTCTCCAGGCCGACTGAGAGGCGAATTGTCCCCGACGTGATGCCCGCCGCGAGTAACTCCTCGTCACTCAATTGGCGGTGGGTCGTGCTGGCCGGGTGGATCACCAGGCTCTTGGCGTCGCCCACGTTCGCCAGGTGGCTCCACAGGCTGAGCGCCTCGATAAAGGTTTGCCCCGCCTCGCGCCCGCCGCGAATGTCAAAGGAGAAGACGGCCCCCGCCCCCTGGGGCAGATACTTCTGGACAAGGGGCTGGTAAGGGCTGCCCGGCAGGCCGGCGTAGCGCACGCTCTCGACCTGGGGATGACGTTCCAGGAAGCGGGCGACGGCCAGCGTGTTCTGCACGTGGCGGTCCATGCGTAGCGGGAGGGTTTCCAGCCCCAGCAGGAACAGGAAGGCATTGAACGGACTCAGGCAGGCGCCCAGGTCGCGTACCGTCTCCGAGCGCAACTTCTGCAGATAGCCGTAGACACCGAAGGTTTCGTGGAAGGCCAGCCCGTGATAGGCGGGCGACGGGTCGGCGACAACAGGGAAGCGGCCGTTGGACCAGTTGAAGCGCCCGGCCTCGACCACCACGCCGCCGATGCTCGTGCCGTGGCCGCCGATGAATTTGGTGGCCGAGTGGACGACGATATCAGCGCCCCACTCCAGCGGGCGGCACAGGTAGGGCGTGGCGAAGGTATTGTCAATAATCAACGGCGCGTCGTGCTCGTGGGCCATGGCGGCGACCGCCTCGATGTCGAGGACGTTGCCGCCGGGGTTGCCGATGGTCTCGCCGTAGAATGCTTTGGTCGTCGGCTTGACCGCCCGTTCCCAGGCGTCCAGATCGTCGGGGTCCACGAAGGTCAGGTCAAGCGACAGCTTGCGGGCCAGGTGCTTGAGTTGCGTCACCGTGCCGCCATAGAGCGCGCCCGATGAGACAATGTGGTCGCCCGGCGTTAGGATGGTGAACAGCGCGCCGGCCTGGGCGGCCAGCCCGCTGGCGAAGGCCACCGCGCCCACGCCGCCCTCCAGGCTCGCCACGCGCTCCTCGAACACGGCGGTCGTCGGGTTCATAATGCGGGAGTAGGTATTGCCGTACTCCTGCAAATTGAAGTACGCCGCCGCCGCCTCGGTGTCCTCGAAGACATAGCTGGTCGTCTGGAAGATAGGTACCGCGCGCGCGCCGGTGTAGGGCTCGGGCCGCTGGCCGGCGTGGATGGCCCGCGTGTCGAAGCCGAACTCGTGGCCTGCGCCGTTAGGGTCGATGTCCTGGTCGTAGTCGGGCATTACAAAACTCCGTGGGAAGCGGTAGGTAGGGGTGGGAAGTTAGGGGAAGGGTGGGAAGACGAGGGAAGACGGCCTTCCTATGTCTTCCTACGCCTTCCCCTCTCTTCCTATCCGATTCGCCTCATAGACCCGTGCGAGAAACTCCGCGATAATCGGCGCCTGGCGGTCCTCGTCCAGCAGAAACGAATCGTGGCCGTAGCGGGTCTCCAGGTTATGATACTCGACATGCTTATCATTGGCCCTTAGGGCCTCAACAATCGCCTGCGAGTCGCGCGGCGGGTAGAGCCAGTCGGACGAGAACGAAATCAACAGATAGCGCGCCTGTACACTGGCTAGCGCGGCCTGGAGCGAGCCGTGGCCGTAGTCGCGGGCCAGGTCAAAGTAGGTCAGCGCCCGCGAGGTGTAGAGGTAGGTGTTGGCGTCGAAGCGTTGGGCGAACTTAGCCGCCTGGTGGCGGAGGTAGCTCTCGACAGCGAAATCAGCCTCGGTCACCGTGTACGACAGGTCGGGGCGGTCCTGGAGGCGGCGGCCAAACTTGTCGCGCATCGACTCGGCCGACAGGTAGGTAACATGGCCGACCATGCGGGCCACACCGATACCCGCCGTCGGCGTTCGGCCTGTGCCGTAGTAATCGCCGCCCTGCCAATCCGGGTCGGCCATAATGGCGTTGCGCGCGATGGCATTCCAGGCCATGCCCTGGCTGTCCAGCGCGGCCGTGCTAGCGATGGGGATGCAGCTAGCCACCTGGTCGGGGTAGACGGCGGTCCACTCCAGCGCCTGCATACCGCCCAAAGAGCCACCCGAGACCGATAGGAGGGACGAGATGCCCAGTTCGTCCAGCAACAGGCGCTGGGCGCGGACCATGTCGTTCACTGTCACAGTCGGGAAGCGGACGCCGTAGGGGCGGCCCGTCGTCGGGTCAAGGGACGACGGGCCAGTGCTGCCGCGACAACCGCCGATGATGTTGGTTGAAACCACAAAGTAGCGGTTGGTGTCGAATGCCTTACCCGGCCCAATCATGCCGTCCCACCAGCCTAGCCCGCCCCGCGACTGCACACCTCGGTCGTCGGCGGCGAAGCCGTCCAGCGCTGTGGGCGTGTCTGTGTCCGCGCTCCAGCCGGCCGCGTGGGCGTCGCCGCTGAGGGCGTGGCAGACCAGGATGACGTTATCCTTCGCCGGCGCCAGCGTCCCATACGTCTCGTAGGCGAGACGCACGGGCGCCAGTTCCCGACCCGACGCCAGCCGTAGCGGCCGGGGCAGGTCGAGATACTGAGTGCGGGTCAGGCCCACCGAGCCGGTCTGGTCCGGGTGGGCGGCGTTCGACAAAGTCATAGTTCGTATTTCGTATTGCGTATTTTCTGTCTGAGATACGCAATACGCATCACGCAGTAGGTCCTACTTCTCGATAGGCGCGCCGATGACAGAACCCCACTCAGTCCAGGAGCCGTCGTAGTTGCGGACGTTCTCGTAACCGAGCAGGTACTTGAGGACGAACCAGGTGTGGCTGGAGCGTTCGCCGATGCGGCAATAGGCGACGATGTTCTTGTCGGCGGTGATGCCCTTAACCTGGTACAGGTCGCGGAGTTGCTCGACCGGCTTGAAGGTGCCGTCTTCGGCGA
>JAHCIP010000262.1 GCA_026129165.1 Anaerolineae bacterium | reverse complement strand
TGGCTATCGGAGTGACCCACAGCCCAGACGTCGTAGGCCGTGACCGCCGCTACCGCCTGTAGTTCGTTTCGTGACCCAGCACCGTTGGGGCTAGGTACCACAGACCAGATCGTACCATCCCAGTGTAGGATCAGGGTACGGGCTTCCGCCGCACTGTCATCTACCTGCCCCACGGCCCAGACATCATCGGACGCGACGGCAGCAACGACGCGCAAGCGGTTGCTGCCCACGCGGACATGGGGGGCTTCCATGTGAGACCATTGGGCGCCATCCCAGTGCAGCAACAATGACCGATAGCGAGCACCACTGTCAGCCTGGTACTCCCCGACCGCCCATAGGTCATCAGTGACGACCCCATCCAAACTCCAGACCAGATTCTGCCAGGGGCTGGGGTTGGGAGGGGTAGCCGTCATCCACTGTGTTCCATCCCAGTGTCGTGCCTCGGTTAAGGCGTAGCGCAGATAGAACCCATCGTCGGTGATGACCGTCCAATTGGTGAAGCCCGCTGCCCAGATATCGTGTGGACCGAAGGCGCGCACAGAGCGCAAATGCTGATTGCGCCCCTCAACATGCTCGATGAGCATTGTCTCCCACCTCAGGCCGCACGAGGGCGTGCCTGTTGCCGTAGGAATGACAGTGGGCGTCTGAAGGGTTGGCAAACGAGCGGAGAGGTGCGGCACGAATAGGCGATAAGGCAGCGTGGAGCTGATTGGAGTGGACGTCGAAGTAGCCGGCCCCGTCGGAGTCGGGGTGGAAGCGGGAGTAGCGCTGTGGGTTGGTGTTGGGGGGAGAGTGTCGGTGTTGGTGAATGCGGCTGGGGTAACCAAGTGGCTCGTTAGCAAGAGCCACAGAACGAGGAGAAACCAAACACGGTATGGCCCAAACATGAGAGCCCCATTTCTATCATCACCCTCAACGCAGCCCAGCACCGCCGGACCGAATGCGGCAGGCGGGATTGCTCGTCGCGTCAGGGCAGAACAGGGGGAACTTCTCCAGTACTCATGTCAACTCTGGTTGGATCATGACTCCGTAGGCGTATCTCCCTTCTTTGTCGGGTGAGCGAGGGTCCAGGCTCGCGTGTCCTTAGGCTCGCGCGAAAGCTGCTCGATGTCCACCCGCATGATGAGCAGGGCGAGGGCGCCGCTGAGCGTCAGGCCAGTCGCCTCCATGATGTCCTGAAGCTTGGCGTAGACGTCGTCGCGCAGGGACGTGCTGATCTTGACGTAGTGGTGCTCAGGCATGTCGGCGTCCTCCCCTCCCCATTCTACCACGGTTCAATAGCAGACGGCAGCGAATTTCGCCGTCACCCCGAAATTGGCGCGAAAACCCCTTCACAAGCGGCGTATCCTGATGTATAATCCATAACTAGCAATACTCAGTATGTACTACCAGGAAAGGATAGGTACGGCGTTCTCTCCCCCCCAAAGCCGCACGCCAGGCTCGCCCCCTCGGCGTGGACGTGATGCAGGTGTCCCAGGTTGAGAAACCTGGGCGACCACGGCACAAGCCCTGAGAGGCACACCCGCACCTGCGGGGGGCCGTTGAACCCTGCCGTGCGCTGAGCGCCCAAGAGCTACTCGTCGACCTCCCCCTCCCACCCTTAGCCCCACGTCGCCTTCATCCACGCCGGGCTTGGGCCGTCCTATCCGAGGGTATAGGCCGTCCCGACTGTCCAACCCTCAATCCCGCAACCTGCCGAGGAAGCCGAACTCTCCCTTCGGCTTCCTCGGCGGTCCCAACGAAGGAGTAAACACATGCTGGCCATCGATCTGCCGACCGAAGCCCGTCTGAGCGAGGCCATCAGCCTGCTGGACGAGATGTCGCTGGTCCTCCTGCGCCTCGACGCGCAGGGCGGGGACGTATGTGATCTGCAAGAGCGCGTGCGCACCTACGTGGGCCAGACGGCGCGCTTGCCGCTGGCCGAGGCCGCCCAGTGCGGCCAGGACCTGCGCGAAGCCGTCCGCCGCTTCGGCTTCGACCCGGCCAACGCCCTCGTCGCGACCGCCTGGGCCGACTTGGTGACGGCCCTGGACGAGATCTTCACCGAGGAGGCGCCATGCTTGCCCTTGTTGTGCTAGCCGTCCTCCTTATTGTGGCGGCACGGCGCCCTCGGCGCAAAAGGAAGCGGCGCATCGAGTGGATCGCCATGTAGGCGGCACGCAGCCAGGGCCAGCCGGGCTACGCAGCGAGGTCGGTAATAGGCCGACGCTGTGCAAGCCTGGCCGGCCCTCCCTGAAGTGCGACGTAGCAGAAGGCGAGATTCGAAAATGGCTGTGAGAACCTGAAAAGAGTCCGTATCGGAACCGAATAGTAACCGAAAAGAGTCTCAAGTTGTTCATGATAGCTGCACAGGCGTTTTCCCTTCCTGCGAGCCAGTGCAGCTTGAGAGTGATTGCTTCACATCCTCAGGCGTGTTGGTTTCAGGCTCGACCGCAAAGAGGATGTGAACCGATGTTGGACCAGCAGAAGATTGCGCTAACCGAGGCTCGAGTTCTACCGTCACGCAACGCACATGTCGAAGAGCACATGCATCTTTTGGGCATGATCCTGACTCAGATCATCCGCGACTGGCTCAAGCGCCACCCTGACTCCATGAGCAGCAGCGCCGCTGATGGTCAGGGTCGTCGCAGAGCAAGGGGAGTAACTAACACTGTCGATGGCTAGACGCATAGCGACCCGATAAGCACGACAGATGGGGGCGAACATGGACACAAACAAGCTCGCGGTCGTGTACGTCCGCGTAAGCACCAAGCTGCAGATCGACAATTACTCTGTTCAGGACCAGCGGGACCTGACCCATCTCGCCGAGAGATACGGGTTTGGACGCGTGGAGGTACGCGAGGAACAGGGCGCATCTGCCGAGACCATCACCGCCCGCCCCGTGATGAAAAGACTCCTGGACGAAGTGTCCCAGGGCCGGATCGGGGCCATCATCGTGGCGTCGTTCACGCGCCTCACCCGCGACATCGACGATATCGATGGCAAGATTATCAAGAAGACCTGTCGCGACGAAGATTGCGTCATCATCACGCCAGAGAAGCTCTACGACTTCTCCAATGAGACCGACGATGATCTGGCGGATCTGCAGTTCTTCTTCTCCAAGATCCAGAAGCGCATGAACCTCAAGCCTATGGTCCGCGGTCTGTACACCAAAGCCAAGAGCGGGGGGTTTATCGGAGTGCCGCTGTCCTTTGGCTACGATTTCACCTGGCGTGAGGAAGACGGACCCAAAGGACGGAGGTTCGTCGCGGATCTCGTAATCAACGAAGAGGAGGCGGCCGTCGTTCGCTACATCCACGACACATTCCCCACCATGTACTATCGCCAGCTGGCCCTGCACCTGAAGGACCTGGTGGCCCAGGGCAAGATGATGCCCTTCCCGATCAAGCGATCATCAGCCCGAAAGAACCATGGCGCCGATACACGAGGCTGGTCCTACAAAGATATCCAGTACATCATCACCAATGACATCTACCTCGGCCGCCTGCAATACGCCGTTCACGTGAAAAGCGCGTATCTACGCGGTCTCGATCCCATCTACACCTACCGCGACGACCTACGTATCCTCCCTGATGATGTCTGGGAGCGAAATCAGCAGCTTGTGGCTGTGCGCCAACGCATCTCGCCTCAATCGAAAGCCTCCCCCCACTTGTATAGTGGGGTCCTCCGCTGCCCCAATTGTCGGGGGCCACTGAGCGGGAAGAACCAACGTACCTCGACTCGACCGGAGGGAGGTTACATCACGTACCAGTGCGCCGCTTATAGCCTAAAAGGCCCAAGAGTCTGCACCGGCTACTTCCTCCCTGAGCGCTGCGTTACAGAAGTCGTCCTCCCGACCCTCACCGAACTCATCCAGGTCAACCTACGCGACTACCTCAGCGAGGCAGTCAAGGCCGATCCTCTTCATTCGGCCCTCGAAGGTGAGGTCAAGACTGAACTGGCCAAGGTCAATCAGTCGATCAAGAACCTGATCGAGGCCGTGAAAGTCGGCGCTCTTAACTTGGATGACGTGCGTGAGGAGAATGCTCAACTGCAGGAGAGCAAGGAACGCCTTCAAAGGCGACTGGCTAATCTAAAGGACTCAACGCGCATGACTGACGAATTACGCGCCATTCTGAAGGTCTTTGACACCGACCTGGATCGTGTACTGACTGACCTCACAGAAGACCGGCTCCGGTTCAACACCTTCATTCGCCTCTTCTTCTCATCGATAACGGTCGAGGCTGACAGGCCTGGAAAGGGGTGGAGTCGTGGTCTCAAGCCTCACATGAAAGGTGAACAGGCCAACTGGAATCCCCGGATCACACAATTCACCTTGGAACCCAAGTTCGAGGCCTTCGTCCAGCAGACCGGCTTCCGCCTTCCTGAGGCCCTGCGCGCTCTGCAGGCCGCCTCGGACGATTACCCCACGGACCCAAACTCTTCGGCTTTCATGTAGTAGTCCCGTTTCTCCCAGGCGGCCGCGCTGGTTTCCACGCCGGCGGCGATCTGCCGCAGCGAGAAGACGATGAGCGCGGTTAAGTCGCGGGCCTCGTCGTCAAGCTCGGCCTTCTGGCCCAGCAGGCGCAGCGCCTCGGCAATTGTGCGCCGCAGGCGGTTCCGCTCGGTCCCCGTGCCATCAATCGTCACTAATCGACCCATAGGTTCGCCTCTCCGGATGGGAACAAGTGTTCGGGAGTCTAGCACGCATCGAGGATCGGGTCAAGCAGGGGAGCATGACGCGCCGACCTGACTCCAGGCCGGCGCGTGGTAGCTATGTGGTTGTGCGGTGGGTGTGAGGCTATGCGCCCTGGTAGTTGGGCAGGCTGCGGCGTCCAGCGCCGCCCGCG
This sequence comes from Anaerolineae bacterium, assembly GCA_026129165.1. GTDB lineage: Bacteria > Chloroflexota > Anaerolineae > Epilineales > JAHCIE01 > JAHCIE01. The sequence goes on along the minus strand of JAHCIP010000262.1, from coordinate 3,882 downwards.
TATTGGGCGATGTCAGCCAGCAGACCCAGGCCAAGCCATAGCCAGTCCAGGCCCTGGACGCCGTCCAGGCCAACCAGCACGAACATCATGGTCATCCAGGGCAGGAAGATAATGCCGAGGATGGGCCACAGCCACCAGGTCACTGGCCAGCCACGGAAGGCGGCCTCCCAGCGTGCAGGCTGGACGAGCCACCAGAGGATGTCGGCGACGCGAGGGCCCAGGAAGACAAGGATGATGAGCCAACAGCACATAAGGCATCTCCTTTATGGTGGGGCAAGAAAAGCCATGAAGCTCCAGCTCAGTATAGCGTGACGCGCTCCGGCGCGCAAGTGGCGCGTGACACCGCAATGAGCGAGAGCGGTGGCAGGCGTGGAAATGGTTGACAAAGGCCGCCGGCGTCGCTAGAATCGGCGCGGCGACACGGCGGCCGGGGCTGAGCCTCGCGCTGCGTCGTTCTAGCTCGGAAGGAACTGGTATGTCGTCTGCTCTCCCTCTGGCCGGCCGCCTGGTAACGGTGGTGCTGCTTGGCCTGGCTTTTGCTTCGCTGAATGTGCGGCCGGCGGGCCAGCTTGAGTTCACGTTCATGGGCTCGCCGGTGATGGTAGGCCTGTCAGGAGCCACGCTCATCATTGTGCTACTGGTCTTGCTGACATGTGTAGGCGTCGAGGCTATGGTGCGCACTCACCCCTGGTTGCAGACTGCGCCCCTGGCCTATACGGCTATCTTTTGGCCGCTACCGGCCTTCGTGACCCTGGGGGCAGCCCTACTGGTGCCTACACTGTATGGGCGGCCGATCTGGGTCGGGGGATTAATCCTGACCTTTGTCGGCCTGGCGACTGTGCTCATCGTGCAATACCAGGGTATTGACCCTGGTACGCGCTATTATGACCGGGCGCGCCTCTTCATCACCCTTATCGCTTACGGTTCGGCCTTCTTCCTGTACGCGGCAGTCTCGGCGGCGGGGGTGCGTTGGGTGGTGTCGGCTCTCGTGATTCTGTTGGTCACGGTGGTCCTGGCCCTGACTCTGCTGCGTGGCGCGGCGGCTCAGTGGCGGTCGGCGTGGTTGTATGCGGTGGCGTCGGGGCTGGTGGTGGGTGAGCTGGCCTGGGCGTTGAACTATTGGGACATCGGGGCGATTGGTATGGCGGCGCTCCTGCTGCTGGCCTTCTACATTATGACGGGCCTGTCGCAGCACGCGCTCCAGAATCGCCTCAGCCGCCGCGTGGTGGTGGAGTTTGTGGCGGTGGGGGCGGTATTCTTCTTCGTCATTCTGAGGTTGACGCCATGGCTGAGCTAGTTGGCGTGTGGAAGGATCTGGCCGAGCGTGTCCGGCGTGGCGAACGCCGGGCGGTAGCGCGCGCGCTGACGATGGTAGAGACCGGTGGCCCCGATGCCCAGGCGCTACTGGGGTGGCTGCACCCGGCCACTGGCGGCGCCCACATTGTCGGCATCACCGGCGCACCCGGCACGGGCAAGAGTACCCTGGTCAACGCGCTCGCGGCCGAGTATCGGCGGCGGGGCCGCAAGGTGGGTGTCATTGCCGTGGACCCGACCAGCCCTTACACCGGCGGCGCGATCCTGGGTGACCGCATCCGGATGCAGGGCCACCACGGCGATGCTAACGTGTTTATCCGCAGCATGGCGACGCGCGGCCACCTGGGCGGGTTGGCCGTGGCGACCACCGATGCGGTACGGGTCATGGACGCGGCGGGCTTTGATCCTATTCTGGTCGAGACCGTCGGGGCGGGGCAGTCAGAGGTGGATATTGCCGACGCTGCTCATACGACGCTTGTGGTTCTCGTGCCGGGGCTAGGGGACGACATCCAGGCCATCAAAGCGGGCATCCTGGAGATTGCCGATGTCTTCGTGGTCAACAAGGCCGACCTACCGGGTGCGGATCAGGCGGTGGCGGCGCTGCGGGGGATGCTGATGCTGGGGGCGCGGGAGCGCGCCCGCTGGCAGCGAGAAGCAGGCGCGCCGACGTGGACTTTGCCCATCCAGGAGACTGTCGCCGCCGACCGGCGGGGCGTGGCGGATCTGGTGGACCGCGTTCAGGAGCATGCCGCTTTCCTGGATGCGAGTGGGCTGCGGGCGGCCATCGAGCGTGAGCGCGCCGAGTACCAACTGCGCGACATCTTGCGCGCGTGGTTGCTGCGCGATCTGCTGGCGGGCCTGACCGACGGAGGGCTGACACGCGCGGCCGAGGCCGTGGCGGAGCGCGACATCGACCCATATACGGCTGCCACCCAGCTGATGGCGACGCGAGATACGTAACCGCGCCGCTCAGCGGCCCTGAAGAGGAGCGCCTGATGCCGAGCATGTATGGGGACATCGCGCTGTATACGGGGACGGCCAGCCCGGAGCTGGCCCGCGAGGTGGCGCAGGCGTTGGGGGTGGAGTTGTCTGGCTCGGACGTCTTCAAGTTTCCCAACGACAACATCTTCATCCGCCTGCATGGTTCGGTGCGCTCCCGTGACGTGTTCATCATCCAGCCGACCTGCCCGCCGGTGAACACGAACATTATGCAGCTGCTCATCTACATCGACACAATGAAGCGAGACTCGGCGGGGCGGGTGACGGCGGTCGTGCCTTACTACGGCTATGGCCGCACCGACAAGAAGGATCAGCCGCGCGTGCCCATCACCGCTCGCCTGGTGGCCGACCTTATCACGGTGGCGGGCGCTGACCGCTGCCTGATGATGGACCTGCATGCGGGGCAGATTCAGGGGTTCTTCAAGATCCCCGTCGACGATGTGAGTGCGCGCCATATTCTGGTACAGCACCTGCGCAAGGGCGATCTGTCGAACACAACCGTGGTGGCTGCCGACCTGGGCGGGGCCAAGCGTACCCGCGACTTCGCCGAGACGCTGGGCGTGCCCCTGGCCCTCATCGAGAAGCGGCGCAGTCAGTCGGGGGCAGGGGCATCGAAGGCGCGCGCCCTCAACCTCATCGGCGACATCGAAGGGCGCGATGCCATTATCCACGACGACGAGATTGACACGGCCGGCACTGTCACCGAGGCGGCGAACTTCCTGTCTCAGGCGGGCGCGCGGAGTATCAAGGTCGTCGCGACGCACCCGGTCCTGTCGGACCCGGCCACGGAGCGGCTGCGCAATGCGCCTATCGCCGAGATTGTTGTCACCAACACCGTGCCTATCCCGGAGCGTAAGCTCCTGCCGAACATGACCGTCCTATCTGTAGGGCCGTTGTTGGGTGAGGTTATCCGGCGTATCCACCTCGGCCTGTCTGTGGGGGCCATGTTCGACGAGTAAGGGCAGAGGCAAGGTCTCGCGCCTCCCTGGCCTGAAGCGGAATTGGACGCAGACGAACGCGGACAAGCGCAGGCAGCAGCAAGCCTTCTGGCTCTCTGTCAGACCTGACAGGTTTCTAGAAACCTGTCAGGTCTGACGTGTGTTCTGGGAACTACGCGGCCTGCACATTCGTTCCTTAATGGCGGTCCATGCTATAATTGGGGGACGGCCATTTTCGGCGTAGAGTGAGGTTGAGGTTTATGTTGAAGAATTTCATCACGAAGATCACGGGCGACCCGGCCGAGAAGCTGGTCAAACAGTTGCGGCAGCGGGTCGAGCGCGCCAATGCGCTGGAGCCGACGCTCAAGGCGATGAGCGACGACGACCTGCGTGCCCAAACCCACAAGTTCAAGGCCGCGCTGGACGAGGCGGCGCTGGACCTGCGCGAGGAGGTGGCCCAGGCGCAGCGGGAGTTTGACGAGCTAACGGGCGACGAGCGGCGACAGGCTGAGGACCGCCTCAAGGCGGCCAAGAAGGCGCTGTATGAGGCCGAGGCCGAGGTGATGGACGACATCCTCGAGGAGGCTTTCGCCACCGTGCGCGAGGCGGCGCACCGCACGATTGGGCAGCG
>JAHCIP010000261.1 GCA_026129165.1 Anaerolineae bacterium | reverse complement strand
GCGGCTCCAAGAGGTCGCCTCCATCGAATGCGCCACAGCCGGTCGATGCACCACGGCCCGTACTTCACGCTCTGAGCGCACCTCAAGCCCCCAGTAACGTTCCGCGCGAGCGGTACTGGTCGGACCCGAGCGGCATCTACCGCGAGACGACCGATGGCCACGTTATCCACCTGACCCCACCCCCGATTGGCGGCGCGAGCCTGGACGCCTGGACGAACGATCTACGCCAGCATCCCAACCAGACCCCCTACTTGCTCTATGTGGATGGTGAGTATCGGGATGTGATCTGGATCCCTCAATCCCCGCAGGGTAATAACGTCAGCATCGAAACCGCGCCGGCAGGTCCGACTGGGCCGCGAGGAGGTCGTCCAACAGGGAATGGCGATAGCACAGACCCGCTTGAGGTTGCCCTGAGCGCGCTGGGCCATGTCCCGCTCCCCACCATCGAACTCCGTAGCAATCCCGCCCTCGGCCTGGTCCACCTCCCCGGCTGGTTCTGGGTCGAGGGCTACGACGGTCGCCCCTTCGGCATCGAGCGCCGTGTCACGGTCCCGCCGGAAGTGGGGGATGATGTCCCCTTCGACGTTGTTCCCATGGACGACCCGCGCCGCCAGGAAACCCACTACACGGTCGAGGTGCGGATCTGGCCCACGCAGTACGAATGGGACTTCGGCGACGGGCAGCGCCTGGCCACCCATTCCCTGGGCAAGGCCCACCCAGCCGAGTCCGACATCCAGCACACCTACGAGCATTCCTCGCTGGGGCTGCCCCAGGGCTTCCCCGTGCGCCTGACCGTCACCTTCGAGGCTGAGTACCGCGTCAATGGTGGGCCAGCCCAGGGCCTCCCCTCGTTCCAGCAGACGTACGAGTATGGTTACCGGGTGCAGGAGATCCAGTCGGTCCTGACGCAACGGTAAGGCGCCTGGCAGGAGACCACTATGGAGAGCACCGCTCGCCTCGACGAAGAGCAGTACCGCGACCGCCTGGGCCTTCTCGGCCTCACCCTCGGCCTGGCCGCCACGGCTACCGTCCTCTACAAGTTGGCCGGCCCACCGCATCTGCCAGCTCAGCTCCCCAGTTGGCAGACGGTCATCCAGACCCTGCAAAGCTCCGACGTCCCGCTGGAGGCGCTGGCCTATATCTTCACCTCGACGGCCTGGCTGCTCTGGCTCTGGATCACCGCCTCGCTGGTCTTGCACGTCTGCCTGGCCTTGGCCGACCGAATCACCCAGGGCGCGCAGTGGGTCAAGACGCTCCACGTCCTGGTCGACCCACTGACCTTGCCGTGGGTCCGTCGGGTCGTGGACGGCGCGCTCGTCGCCGCCTTTGTCGTCAACCTGGCGACGCGGACCACCCTCGCCGCTGCGGCTGCACCAGCGACCCCTGTCGTGGTTGTCGCGGGTATGAGTACCTATGCCCCATCCCCCTTGCCCCAGGCGGCAGCGCCCGAGGTCAGGCAAGGCGCCGTCGAGTACACCGTTCAGGCCAGCGACACCCTGTGGACGATTGCGGAGCGATTCTATGGCACGGGCGAGGAGTTCCCGCGCCTGGTGGATGCGAACGATGGCCGCGTCATGCCGGATGGGGGCCACTTCACGCGCGCGGGCGTCATTCGCCCTGGCTGGCGGTTACTGGTCCCCCTACCCAGCGACGTGGTCGAAGAGGTGGACGGGCAGACCTACTACACCGTCGAGGCGGGCGATACGCTATGGGGGATTGCGGCGCGCTTCCTGGGCGATCCCCTGCGCTGGTCGGAGATTTTCGAGTTGAACCGAGGCGTGGCGCGCCACCCGCAGTATGGCTGGACGCTCACCCAGCCCAACCTCATTTGGCCGGGCTTGCGTCTTCAACTGCCTGTCCAGGTGGCCGAGAATGCTGAACCGCCTCAACCTGCGCCCGCGCCTGTGATGCCCAAGGTGCCAGAGACCCCACCAGCGCCGCCTCCGCCTGCCCCGGTCACACCCGCCGAGCCAGCCCCCGTGGTAGCCAGCCCTACTGCCACCTCGGTTGCCGTTACCCCACCCGCCACCTCTGTCGCGGCTGAACCGACCCTGCTACCTACGCCTGTCGTCGCGCCTCAATCACCAGAACAACCTGGGAACCCGACTGCACCTCTCCTGTGGGGTGCGATTGCGCTCGGCACAGCTGCCGCGGCGGGCGCTGCAATCGCTGCACGACGGCGAGTGCGCCGTAGCCTGAGCGAGCCGCCGGTCCCCAGGGAGGAGGACGAACTTCCGAACCGAGGCTTTGTGGAGGCCGAGCTGGCCCGTGCGCTGGCCCACCGACTGCAGGGCGGCGAAGCGGAGGCGGCCACGCTGGTCGCGGACGCCGTGACCCGCTTTCTGCAGGAGCAGGGTATAGATGACGTCACGGTCCTGAGCGTTCGGCAAGGGCGAGACAGGGCCGATGTGACCCTGAGTGCGGGACTGCGACGCCAGGCCCGCATCCTGGAACTCGCTGAGGAGATGGGGAAGCACCTCGGGGGGACGGCCAAGGCGACCCCGACCGCTGACCACGATATCCTGCTCCAATTGACGGGCCTCAAGCTGACACGGCTGCTGGCGCCGTCTCCCGCGCAGCATGACGCCGCGTGGCTGGCGCCGATTGGGGTCATCCCCAAGCGCGACACCCTGTACGCCAACTGGCGGGAACTGGGCCACATCCTCGTCGCCGGCTCGCCTGGGGGCGGGACGGATGTCGTCCTGACGAGCCTCCTCAGCGCGCTGGCTGCGCGTACCCGGCCAGGGGAAGTGGCCTGGTGGACCATAGCGAATGAACGCCTCTTGCCGGCTCAACTGGCGCGCCTGCCCCATCAGCGTTGCGGCTTCATCGACCCGACGGATGACGGCCAGGTCGCGCCGGCACTGGCCGACCTGCAAGGGCAACTGGACAGCCGGATGCAGGCGGCGCAGGCGGCCGCCTTCTGGCCGGCTGCCGAGCCGAACGTCGTCCTCGCCATCGGGGAACTGGCCGACGTGGGAGACTACGATACGGCGCTCGATACCCTGGCGACCCACGGTCTGCCCTACGGCCTGCGGCTCGTGGCCGCGACCTCGCAGCCCGAAGCCCTCTCGGATGAAATCCTGGCTCTCTTCAACACCCGGTTTGTGCTCCAGACACTGGACGAAGAGCAGAGCATCCGCCTGCTGGGGCGGCCGGACGCGGCCGATCTGAGCCACGGCGAGATGCTCCTCCGCCTGGACGGTCGCACCCCGCTGTGGGCGCGTGGCTTCCGCGTGTCGCCGGAGCACCTCGACCAGCTCCTGCGTCTCATGCAGGAGGCCGCGCCCACTTCGGCGCCATGGGAGACACCTTCGCCCTCAAGGGAAGTAGATCCAGCGCCAGCCGAGCATCGTCTTCCACCGCTCCAACCCGCTGAGGAGGAGCCTGAGCTGGATGATACCTCATCTCCCGTAGAGAGCGCCCAGGCTGAGCGCAACGACAACGGGGCTGTCGAGGACGAGGTCATCGTCCAGGGGCGCTTCCCGCTGGAAACAGGGCCGTCCGTCGAGGAGGCCCTCCCCACGGACCCTATACCCGACTCTTTAGCCCTTGAGGAGCAGATTTCCTCTCCGGAGGAACTGGCTCCCCATCCCCACTCATCCAACGGACATCACGCATTGGGAGAGGCAACCATTGACGCCTTATTCGTCACCGACGTCGAGCCGCTGGCAGACGCGGCGGGTGACGCGCCCTTGATCTACGTCCAGTGTTTCGGGGAGTTCGTGGTCCGTAGCGGGACACGGCGCATACGACCGCAAGGTAAGGCCGCCGCGTCCTACATCGCCTGGGAGGCGCTCGCCTTCCTAGCTACCTATCCTGATGCCGCTGTCCCAAGGGAAAAGCTCATTGGCGCGTTGTGGCCTGACGTCGAGAGCGGCGTAGCCCTGGGCCGTCTGCGCCATACCCTCAACAAGCTCCGCAACATCCTCCGCCACCAGGTCCCAGGGTTGACGGGGGAGATTGTGCAGACCGAACGCGATGACACACGGCGCCTGGATGAGGCCATCGTCCGCTCGGACGCCCAGGCGTTCCTGGCCCTGTGTCGGGCAGCGCGCAAGCTCCCGCCCGCCGAAGCGCGGCCGGCCCTGGAACAAGCCCTCGCTCTCTACCGAGGCGATCTGTTCGCCCAGGGCTCGGCTTCTTCGTATGCTTGGGTTGAGGATCGGATGGAGAGCGGCGTCACGCTCCGCGAGTTCTATCGAGCCGAGTATGACCAGGCGACGTACCGGCTGGCCCGCTTGTACTACGAGGCTAGACAGGCCGCGTTAGCCGTGCCTCTGTACAAGCGGCTGCTCAGGGCCGAGCCAACGCTCGAGGACATCGTCCGCGACCTCTACCGCTGCTATCACCAGTTGGGGAATCTGAGCGCCCTCATCCGCGAGGATCATCATCTGCGGGAAGCCCTTCGCAAGACCTATCACAACCCGAACGCCGACGTGCAGCCTTACGAGCCTGAGCGCGAGACGGTCACCCTGTTCAACTCCATCCGAGGCGAGTTAGAGGCCAGGGGAGGTGACGGTCGTCCGAGGGGAAGTCGTGTGGCATAGGAGAGAGGGCAGCACCCACCGATAAGGTTTATGCCGCACGTCGTTGTAAGAACTCTGCAAACTGCTACAGTTGCCGACCTACGCTAGGGTAAGCTCTCAATTCAGGAATAAGGAGAGCCCCCTAGCCAAGCATAATCTACCCATGCCGCCGACACACCTACTTGGTGGCAATTCTCAGCGCTCGTGTCCAGTCACTCATGAAATGCAATGGGGTTAAAGCTAGTATCGTAATCAAAGGCATCGACACCTTCGACCCGTTTCAACAATGAGACAACCACATATGTGAAAGGGGTGGCAAGGGCTTCATACACGGTTTTCAACAGCCACTGTGTTATGATGGTCGAGAATATCACTCCTACGGTCGGCATAACCCCGATAAATGCAATCGTGACAAAGACCAAGGAGTCAAGGCCCTCGCCTATGATAGTCGAGCCAATCGTCCGTGTCCACAACCACTTTCCTTGAGTAGCGATTTTCATTTTTGCTAAGACCCATGAATTGGCGAATTCGCCGATAAGATAGGCTAGAAATGATGCAACCAACAGACGAGGCGTAAAACCAAGGATACGTTCGTAAGCAGCTTGTGCTTCCCAAAATGGGGCGGCAGGCAATAGTTGACTTATGTAAATGGCGGCAACCATAATGACATTGCAAAGGAAGCCAAGCCAGATTACTCTACGCGCTAAACGGTAGCCATAAACCTCTGTCAATACATCTCCGAAGATATAGCTGACAGGGAATATGATAAGACCAGCTGGTCCAGTCAAGTTTCCGATAGCTACAACTTTGACGGCAATGATGTTCGCAGTCAGTAGACATGTGATAAAGACCGCGACAATGATGACGAACCAGCCAGAGTACTCCAATCTAACGTGAGTTGTATCTGTGCTCCTTTGTCCAGGTACCGTAGGCGACAGCTCCCCTTTGGGCCACATTGTATCGATCCTCCCGTCTGTGCTATGACTGAGCTGTAGGAACTCAGCGGAAGTAGGATATTGCAATGGTACTCTAGCTCACGGGAGTTTGTTGGCGAGTTTTTTTCTCAGCTTGAAACACCCGAATGCACTCGAACATCGAAAGGTATTTAAGTTTAGAGCCTTCTGTACGGCTTGCCGAATAGGGCAGTTCAATTTTTAATGTAAATAGAACTTACTCTGCGCCTCAATGACTCGCTGCATACAGATGCCCCATCGCCTATCACGAAGTTCTACTAATCTATCATGAGCCTAGTGCCGTACGAGGTGTATAGGGCTGCAAATATTTATGAATGTCCTCTAAACTCAAAGATAGCTCTTTGCAGAGGGAACAATTCGTAAAGGGAATTGACATCAAGCCGTCCAGGACTTACCAGAATCCTCTCACGAGCTCCTGCGAGCGGGAGAGAGTCTCATGTTATCGAAAAGACGTCCTATAATAGCCTATGTAAAAGGCCACAGTCCAGGCCCAGTACGTAAAGCGTAGAGGTAGGTCGCGTTCGGATTGAACACCTCTTGAGAAACCTGCCTTGACCCAATTTCGGAAGCGTTTCACTAACCAATTGGGGCTCTCGTATCCTGGTCGAAGTCCTAGCTCGACTTGAACTCGTGTACCCATTCCTAGCTTGTAGGCCGAACGAAGTTCGTGGCCTAAGGGGATAGGTGCATGGGTAATGACGGCATCGGGCGAGTACACAACTTTAATACCGCGCTGATATACCCGACGGCTGAATTCAGATCCAACCGCCCAAAACACTCTCTCATCAAAGAAAAAGCCTCCTAGCGCTGGTGCAAGATCCATTCGTAGTCCGAGACCTGGTGTATAAGCTCGAACAGGAAAGCGCTCAGTCACCATCTGATTACGCATCTGAGCGATGCTCGTGCTAAAGGGAATATAAGGCGCATACTCATAATGAACTCTCGCTCTCGCCAGGGGCGCCTCCTCTAGAAGCTGGCCTATGAGGGATAAGCAGCCGGGCTCCAGCTTACAGTCGGAATCGACAATGAAAGCACATGATGATTTAACCGCTGCTAAGCCACGATTAGCACTTGTGCTGTAATTACCTCGGATGCTTAGTCGCACGTCAACCCCGCGTGCACGCAGCCGTGCTTCCAAGTCTGCGTTGGGTACTAATGAGACGATTATCGGCACGTCCACATCGACGGAATCAATAGTAACAAATACGTGGAGATCATCACAACAGATAATAACTAAGCTTAGGTCCATCCCTACTTAGCTCCCTTTAATTAGTCTCGTAGCTAACCGAGTCTTCTACGCCCACCATACGAAAGGCGGTACGTCGCATGTAGCATGGTCCACAATGCCCACAGTGTCGTTCATTCCCATAGTAGCATGACCAGGACAAGTGAATAGGCGCCTCAATATCCAAAGCCAATCGTACAATCTGGTGCTTGACGAGATTCGCTAACGGGCACAGAATACGAGGACGACTTAGGGTACCGATATTCAATACATGGTCGAGCGACTCGTAAAACTCGACTGTATTATCAGGATACGCTCCTGCTTCTTCTAGATTCAGTCCCAATATCAAGGTATCGAAGCCATATCGGTCACACAGGCCAGCGGCAAGTGAGGTAAATATTAAGTTTCGAGCAGGAACCCACTCATGAGGGAATTCAGCACTCATCTCGTTATTAGTTACGGGTATGGAGACGTCGGTTATCGAAGACCCGCCCAGGCGTCCGAGCCAAGATAAATCCTCAAACCGATAGCCGCATTGAAGTGCTAACGCGATCGCTCGAACAGCCTCTGCCTCACGTGTCTCGGCACGACAATTGTACATGAAGTGGAGAAGAGTCACATCGTAGCCCTGCAATTGCGCCCATCTAGCCGCAGTTGTACTATCTAAACCACCACTACAAATAACGAGAGCTCGCTTATCTCGCTCACGATCAGCTAGAGCTTCCTCTGTGATGACCCCATTAGCCCCATTTATCTCAAGCAATGAATATGGGGGGACCGACACGATTGGTGGCTGTCGTAAGCGGCTGCCGAGTGCTATTGCTGTTGATAGGTGATTAGGTCGAGATGCGAAAAAAACGGCACCCAACTCAGGTAATGCCTGAAGAAACAGCGGCTTGTAATTGCGAGCCAGCCACAGTTTGTGTGGTTGTCGAACATCTATGATTGACAGACCGAAAGATCCTCTTATTTCCTTTAAGGCGGCTCGGATACCGATTTTATGTATAAGTTCCGGACAAACAGAAGAGTCTATACGAGTGTTCGTTTCGATGCTGTAAGCTGTTCTTATCTCATTATCATTTGCAATTGTCCCATTGTGACTAACGTAGATTGTTCCATCACCGAATGGTTGAGCATCGTCTAGTGTCTTGGTGTGTACATACTCTGTCGTTGGTTCGGCACGGTTGTTGCCAATCACTATTGAGCAGTCGGGCGTAACGACCTCAGAGATGAAGGAAAAGGAGCTGGGAGCGATAACTACCTGCCGACGAGCAACTCCGAAGGTGTCTAGACTAACTACACCTGCACTATCTTGTCCCCGTTCAGAGCCTTCGGCCAAGATGGCGGTATAATGCTTAGCGATCTGCTTACGATTGGCAGATGGGTTTGTTACAATGAAACCGGATATTGAGCACATATCTGTAGTCGCACTCCTGCTCGGAGAAGATTGGTGACGACAATTCAGACTGAGGCCGTTGTAGTTACTCAGTCCCGGTCGCTTCAATGCGAAGAACCTTCGTTGCTTGCTGGCTCAGCTCTAGATCTATTCGAGCAAGATTCTCTGTTATAAATCTGATGAACCACTCTGTCGGTCGGTCGATTACTTGCCCTGCTGCACCGCGTAGAAGTTGTCGCACTGCCCATAATGCATTTTGATACGCAGCAACCAGTTCATAAAAGTTCAACCGATCCAGGAAGTTCCGGCTGGTTGAAGCCGGGCTGGACTCTAGGTAGACTGCGAGAAACTCGTCACGTTGCTGAATAGTCATATCTTCGTTTCGAAATAGGATGCCAATGTCGTAAGCAGGGTCGCCAGTCGTAGCGAACTCCCAATCCATCATGTAGATGCCTTGCTCAGTCAACCGGAGGTTGTGCGACCCCACGTCGCCATGAATCAAGGTAATTCTATCCACCTGGCCTTGAAAAGCGTGTTGATATCTTTCAATCATACTTTGTACTTGCCTAAACGCCTCCTGAATTAGAGGCTCGAGATGTAGAAGCCAAGCGGACGAGTTCACAGCGAACACTTCTTCAAAC
>JAHCIP010000260.1 GCA_026129165.1 Anaerolineae bacterium | reverse complement strand
GATGGTCGGGTGGCAAGAGTAGTGGACCAGGGTAGCGATGGGTTCCTCCGCCAGATCGTCTATCCGTACGACGCCTACCGTCGGGTCCACCGGCCCTTCCCAACTGCGCCCGGTGATGACGCGGCCATCGGGGCGGCGGTCGCGGCGGTTGATGTTGATGCGACAGGTTCCGGCGCCCGCTGCCGCCCGCGCCGGCTCGAGGTTGTTGAGGGCTTCCCACGCGACGCCTGCAATTTTGCCGGGCAGGCTGGCGACATAGGCCGGCACGAGTTCCTCGCCTGACCGCACGCCCGGCGTTGTGCCCTCGCCCAACGAGGGGCCGGAGTGGGTGTGGGTGTAGGCCAGGCGGATGTTCTCACGCGGCACGCCCGTTAGACGCGCCACCTCGTCCCGCGTCTGGACCGCCACTGGCTCATAGAGCCAGCCCAGGTCGAGGTCAATCAGCAGCGCCGTCACGCCGGTCTGGGCGTCGCGGAGCGCCAGAGCCGTCGCCCACAGGTCCAGGTCCACGCCCTGCGCGCGCTCGTGGGTCTGCGCGCCCCAGTTGGCCTGGGCGATGCCGACGGGCGGGGTAATGTCGGCCCGCGCTGTGCCGGCCAGTAAGCGGGGGATCATCGTTGGACCTCCTGGGCGATGACGAGCATAGTCACGCCCTTGCGCGTGGGAACCTGGAAGGGGACCAGGAGCATGTAGCCGCTGCGCGGGGCATAGACCACCTGGCCTGGCTGGTCCACCAACTCGAAGTCGTACAGAACGCCCAGACCCTGGCCCGCTTCGACCCAGTCGCCCGTATCCACCCACGGCTCGAAGACGCCGGTGTAGGGCGCGGGGATGTACTCGTTGAGGTGGATAGCCGACACGAGCTTGGGCGGCGTAGGGCGATTGGGGTCAATCTTGACGATGTCGCCCGGCAGCACACGGTAGTGGCGCAGGACGTTCTTGATGCCTTCGTAGGCGTGCCGCGTCCCGACGCGGTCCACGCCCTGGGCGAAGCCAAACTCGCCGCCGATGGTGATCTTGCCCAGCGCCTCGGCCTGGTCCGTCAGGAGCCCGCTCGCCATCTCGCTGGAGTAGATGAACACGAAGGGCGTGTCGAACAGGCTGGCGACGGTGACCATTTCCTCGAACTGCTGCGGGTCGGGGACCATGTGGAACGAGGAACAGAGAGCGAAACGCGCCCCGCTGCCCGCCGCGTGGATGTCCAGCACGACTTCGACCTGGGGGAAGATGCGCGTGGTCACAAAATCCGCGATGCGGTAGGTCAGCGAGCCGCGTGGGGCGCCGGGGAAGGCGCGGTTCAGGTTGACACCGTCCACCTGCGAGTCGCGCGTGCCGGTGTTGCAGGCGGGCTGGTTCAGGCGCGGGATGAGGATGACGCGGCCGCTGATGTCAGCCGGGTCCAACTCGTGCATCAGCCGCCACACTGACACCTGGCCCTCGTACTCGTTGCCGTGTGTCCCGCCGAAGCAGACGATGCTCTTGTTGCGAGGGCCGTGGCCGTTGATGACGGCCATCGGCACCTGGGCATAGCCCCACGTGCCGTCAAAGTGGAAGCCGACCTCGTAAATCGTCTTGCCGGGTCGGTCGAAGTCAATCTGGTTATGGTCGTAAACGGTGATAGGCATGGTGGTATTTCCTTACCAATCCGCGACAGCGCCGTCGGGGTGGAAGTAGCGCTCCTCGGCCTCGGTCCGAAGCGGGTAACGAGCCGCCACCGCCTCGTTCACCTCGACGCCCAGGCCGGGTCGGGGCGGCGGCAGGATCGCGCCCGCGTCGAACGTTAGCCCCTCGTCCAGCACCTCGCCCCGCCAGGGCACATCACTGCTGATGGCCTCCTGGATGACCCAGTTGGGCGTCGCCAGGGCGAAGTGGACAGCGGCGGCGGTGGCGATGGGGCCGTTGGGGTTGTGCGGCGCGACGGCGATGGAGTACGTCTCGGCCATCGCCGCGATCTTGCGGGCTTCCCATAGGCCGCCGCAGTGGGATAGGTCCGGCTGGATGATGTGGCAGGCGCGGGCCTGGAGCAGGTCACGGAACTGGTGGCGGCCCACCAGCCGTTCGCCCGTGGCGATGGGGATGCGCGAGACGGCCGTCACCTGGGCCGTCGCCTCGATGTCCTCGGTGGGGCAGGGTTCCTCAAAAAAGAACAGGCCATACGGCTCGAACGCCTGGCAGTACTGGATTGCCATCGCCGGCCAGCAGCGGGCGTGCAGGTCCACCATCAAGTCCATGTCCGGGCCGACCGCCTCGCGCACGGCGCGTACCAGTCGTTCGGCATAGCGCACCGAGCGCGTCCCTTCGACAGGCTCGGTGCGCGGCACGGGCAGGAACTTGACGGCCGTGTAACCCATCGCCTGGACTTGCAGGGCGCGCTCGGCGAACTCGGCGGGCTCGACGCTGGCGTACATGCTGCGGGCGTCACCCCCGCCCAGGTGGTTGTAGAGGCGCACGCGGTCGCGCACCCGCCCGCCCAGCAACTCGTAGACGGGGACGCCCAGCGCCTTGCCTTTGATGTCCCACAGCGCCTGCTCGATGCCGCTGATGGCCGTCATGCCCTCGACGCCCACCTTCCAAAAGGGCTGGCGAAGCATCGTCTGGTAGAGATGTTCGATGCGCAGGGGGTCTTCGCCGACCAGGAGGCGGGCGAAGTCCTCGACCGCGCCGACGACGGACCTGGTCTTCCACTCTAGCGTCGCCTCGCCCCAGCCCCACAGCCCGGCCTGGTCGGTCTCGACCTTGACGAAAATCCAGTTGCGGATATTGGCATTGACGATGAGGGTCGATACACGAGTAATCTTCATGGATGTCCTCTCACAGCGGCACTTCCACAATTTCGCTCGTCACCCGCCCATCCGCCACGGTCACGATGCGATAGTGCGGCGGTTGGAGGCAGAAGACGGGCGTAGCCTGGCGGTCGAACTGAAACGTGGTGGCGCGGAGCGTGTGGACAGGAATGCCCTTGACCCTCGCCTCGGTAGTCATGTGGACGTGACCGCCAAAGATGGCCAATACCTGCCGGCCTTCGACCATCTGCCAGAAGGCGGCTACATCGTCGGCGATAAATCGGTCCAGCCAGGCGGCCCCCACTGGGGCAGCGTGGTGGTGCATCAGGATGATACTGGGTTGCCCACCTGCCAGCGCGTCGCTCAAAAAGCGCAGCATCTCCGGCGCGGCCACCGCCTTGGTCTGCGGCCCCCAGTCGAGACAGACCAGTTGGACGCCCTGGTAGGGGTACACCGCGTTAAACAGCGGGGCCGACGGCAAGGCGGGATGGAGGTGACGCATAAAGGCGTCGCGCTGGTCGTGATTGCCGGGCAAAAACAGCATCGGGACGCGGTCCAGCCCTTCAAACGTGACGCTCGGCCAGGCTGACTCTGTCTGGGCTTGTAGATTAAGCCGCTGCCGAACCGCCCTGTATTCCTCGGCTGTCCCCTCATGGACCAGGTCGCCCGTAGACACGATGAAGTCCGCGCGATGGGCGGCGTGGTCGGCAATATGCCGCATCACGCGGCGCATGGCATACCCTGTCGAGTAGCCCAGCGTCAGCGTGGCTTCATCCTGGCGCAGGTGGTGATCGGTGATCTGGATAAACGAGAAGCCCATGTTAGCGCCACTCGATGGGGAATTGGGCCAACGTCCTGTCCATGCCCTGCATGTCCCACATGATCTCGCCAGCCGCGAGGCGCTCGCGTGTCCTGGCCTCTTTGGCCTCGATGGCCTGGGCCGCCTCGACCACCGCCGGCCACCGTTCACGCGGCACCACCACCACGCCGTCGTCGTCGCCAACGACAATATCGCCCGGATTGACGACCAGCCCCCCGCAGGCGATGGGGACGTTGATGGAACCGGGGCCGTTCTTGAGCGGGCCGTTGGGGACGGCGGCGCGGGTAAAGACCGGCCAGCCCAGGGCGCGGATGCCGGCCTTGTCGCGGATCGCGCCGTCAATGACCGCGCCGGCGAGGCCCTGCCGCTGGGCGCAGTAGGCCACCAACTCCCCCATGACCGAGGTGTCGGTCACGCCGTCGGCGTCTATCACCAGCACGTCGCCTGGTTTGGCGATTTTGAGCGACAGGTGAATCATCAGGTTGTCGGCCGGGTAGGTCTTGACCGTGATGGCCGTTCCAATCAGGCGCACGCCATCGGCCAGGGGCTTGATGCCAGCGTCCATGGTGGCGTAGCGGCCCAGTGTGTCGGACAGCACGGCCGCCTCGAAAGGTCGTAGCGCCTCGATGGCTTCGGCGGGCGGTCGGGCTATCTCACGGGTTACGATGTACATCTCTGGTCTCCTTGCGAGGTCTTACGTTAGTAGTCTCTCACCCCTGGCGTAGCGGGCGACGGCCTCCAGGTCCACCTCGATGCCCAAGCCGGGACCGGCCGGGATGGGCAGGTAGCCCTCGGCGTCCAGCGCCCAGCCGCCCGCCTTGATCTCGTCAATGAAGGGCGAGCCGGTCAGGTACTCCACCAGGTCGGTGTGGGCGAAGGCCGACGCCAGTTGCAGGTCAGCGGCCAGGCCGAGGGCCGTGTTCCAGCCGTGCGGGATGAAGCGCACCCCCTTCTCCTGGGCCAGCCAGCCAATGCGGCGCTCCTCGCTGATGCCGCCCACCTTGGTCACGTCGGGCTGGACGATGTCAAACGCCCCTGCCTCAAGCCAGGGCTGGAACGCCTGGCGGCGGGTCAGGACTTCGCCCCCGGCAATGGGGACGGGCGAGTGCTCGCGCAGCTTAGCATAGTCCTGGAGGGCGTCGGGGGCGAGCGCCTCCTCGAACCAATAGACGTCGTACTCGGCCAGCATGTGGGCCGTGCGGAGCGCCCACTTGTAGCCCTGGCCCCAGTAGGCGTCGCTGCCGCCGGCGTCCACCATGAGCAGGGTGTCAGGGCCAATGGCGTCGCGCGCCGCCCGCACGATGGCCTCATCCAGGGCCGTACTGACCCGGCCAAACGGCCCCCAGCCCATCTTGATAGCGCGGAAGCCCTGGCTACGCACCTGGAGCAGGTGGTCCGTCAGGGGCCCCGGCTGGTCCATGAGGATGGAGGCGTAGGGCCGGACGCGCTCGCGGTAGCGCCCGCCGAGCAGCCGGCCCACCGGCTGGCCGGTCGCCTTGCCCAGGATGTCCCACAGGGCGATGTCAATGCCGCTAATGGCGTGGGTGATGGAGCCGCCGCGCCCCAGCCAGAACATGTGCTGGTGGAGCTTCTCGCTGACGCGCTCCGGCTCCAGGGCGTTCTCGCCCGCGTAGAGGGGTTCCAGGACGCCCAGCGCCGCCTTGACCAGGCCATCGTTGGTGAACACGCTGCCGTAGCCGGTCACGCCCTCGTCGGTCAGCACCGCCACCAGGGTATGTACACAGTCGTCGGGGCGCAACTCGTTGCTCCACCCGCCCTCCGGCGTGGCATCGCGCAACCCCACGGCTCGTATCTCGCGTATCTTCATTGGTGTGTGATTCCTCTCGTCATCATGGAATCACAAAGGGCACAAAGGGCACAAAGGCACGAAGAAAGAAACTATAAATCTCCTTAGTGTCCTTGGTGTTCTTGGTGTTCTTGGTGATTATCAAAGTCCACCCACGACCCACGATCCACTAAAATTCAGCCGGTCGGACCAGCGTCGCCACACAGTCGCCCTGGCGGGTAAGTGGGAAGGCACGGCGGCTGATGAGCATGCCGCTGGTGCGGGCGACGACCGGGATGGCCTCCGCGAAGGGCTGCTCCAGCAGGTGCATCTGCCCAATGGTCTGCCCCGCCTCAACCCACGCCTCCATCTCGTAGAACGGCTCGAAGATACCGCTGACGGGGGCCATGATGTAGTCGTCCTGCTCGTCGGCGGCGACCACACGCGGCGGTCGGTCGGGTTGGGTGATAGGCTCTCCGTCCTGGAGGATGCCGTAGAGCCGCAGCACGTTCTTGACGCCTATCTCGGCGATGCGCAGCATGGTCGCGCCATACTGTGACGCGCTGCCAATCTCGGTGCCGAGCGTGGTCTTACCCAGGCCTTCGGCGTAGCCTGGCAGCAAGCCCTCGCCGCCCACGTCCTTGTAGATGAACACCCACGGCGCGCCCCACGCCTGCGCCGCCCGCACCATCTCGCGCATCTGGCGCTCGTTGGCGACACGGTGCATGTTGACCGAGGGCAAAAAGTGGGCCGAGCGGCCGCCGGAGTGGATGTCCACCACCAGGTCAGCCAGCGGGAACAGGGCATGGGTCACATAGTGGGCGATGACGCCGGTGAGGGTGTCGTTGCGCTGGCCGGGGAAGGCGCGGTTCATGTTGCGGCCGTCCACGGGCGACAGCCGCGTGCCGGCCTCGACCGCCGGGCGGTTGAGCATGGGCAGCAGGATGACGCGGCCCTGGACGTACTCTGGCTGGAGCCAGCGGCCCAACTTGAGCAAGGTCGTCGGGCCTTCGTACTCGTCGCCGTGGTTGCCGCCGAACAGCAGAGCCGTCGGGCCCTGCCCGTTCTGCACCACGACGATGGGGATGAACTGGGTGGCCCAGCCCGACGTGTTGGTAGACTGGGGCACGCCCAGGAAGCCGGTCTGCTTGCCGGGCTTATCGTAGTCTATATCGGTCCAGATTTGGGTGTCAACGGCCATGAAGCCTCCTTAAAGACTAATGACTGATGACTAATGACTGAAGATTGAAGACGGCTGACCTTGACCGATTCAGTTTCAATCTTTAATCATCAGTCTTTAGTCTTCAGTCTTTAATCATTGGTATGAGGATGTGCGACGGGTGGTCGCGGTCCACGTAGACGGCGTTGTGGGCGACGAGAGTATGGGTGTGGCGGCCCATGGGTTCGCCCGTGTTGGGGTTCAGGTCGAAACGCGGGAAGTTGCTGCTGGAGATGTCCAGGCGGAGGCGATGGCCGGCCGCGAACAGGTTGCTCGTCGCCGGCAACTCAATCGTCACCAGGTAGATTTCACCGGGCGTCATCAACTCCTCGTGGTCAAAGCCGTTGCGGTAGCGGCAGCGAATGATGGAGTCGCACAGCAGCATGTGGTAGCCCTGGGGGTAGTCGGCGTTGGGCGGGTAGACGTCCACCAGCTTGGCGGTAAAGTCGGTGTCCACCGCCGACGACGAAATCCAGAGCTTGACGGTGATGGGGCCGGTGACTTCGACGGCCTCCGTCAGCGGCGGGGTCTGGAAGACCAGGACATCGGGCCGCATGGATAGCGGAAGATAGGGCGGGCGGGCGCCGACGATGCCCGGCGCTTCGGCCTGGTGGGCCGAGCCGTCCTGGATGATCTGGCGCTGGATAGCCCAGGGGGGCAGGTACTTGCGCCAGAACGGGTCGAGGGGCTGGTTGAGCGGAACGATCTCAAAATAGCCTGTCACCGTGCCCCCGACGGTCGGGACGGGGTGGGCCGGGTCGTAGCTAAAGCGGAGAGGGGTGGGAGCTGCCTGGCCTGCGATTGAAATCGCGCCTGTTGAGCCTTCGGCTGATCGTCCGCCTGCGGGGACGTCGGGCGGCAGTTCGGTCCGCGCAGGCGGACCGTCGGCGGGACGCCCCTCAGCCCCGATTTCAATCGGCGGTATTGGCGTCAGGCTCCCGTCGCCTTGCAGATAGAACGTTGTCCATTGGACCCGGGCCAGGGGCCACTCGCGCTCGGCCCGCCAGCGGCCGCCGTGTTCAAGCCGACCCGCCGCATTCTTACGGCCGCTGCCGCCGCCCATGACAAATATTTGCACGGGCGGATCCTCCTCGACGCCGGTGGCCTCACCCTTGAGCCAGCGGTCGAACCAGCGCAGTTGCTCGTGGTTGAAGCGCTCGAAGCCCCAGACCGCATCCGGGCCAAAGTCCACATCCCCGGCGTACGAGTTTTGGACGCCGCGCATCCCCATGTGGGTCCACGGCCCCATGATCAGCCGCGCGGTAGACTGGTTCTGCGCCGCCATCGCGGCATAGTAGCCCGTGGTGGCGACGACGAACGGGTCGAACCAGCCGCCAGTGGCCGTGACCGGGATGTCGGCGTGGCGGTCATAGTAGCGCGTAAAGTCGTTGCAGTCCAACTGCCAGAACTCGTCATACGCGCCGCGATAGTAGTAGTTGAACAGCGTCTCTTCCAGCCCCGGCACGACGGCCAGCGGGGTGTGGCCGGGCTTGAAGGGCGTGGCATAGACCAGTTCGCGCATGCCCTGCATGGCTTCGAAGATGACGCTGTGAACTTTGGGGTCAGCCTGGGCCTCCTGCGAGTCCTGGGCGTGGAGGAACAGCGCGCCGAACATGTGCAACTGCATTGCGCCGCCGCGCCGTACCTGGTGGTCGTAGCTGTTAGTGGGTGAGACGTCGGGCCACAGGGCGGTTAGATGAGGCGGCTGGTAGAGCGCAGCATGGATCTGCACCAGGCCCGGATGAGAGCTACCCACCATGCCCACACGCCCATTCGACCAGGGTTGCGCGGCGATCCACTCGACGGTGTCGTAACCGTCCTCGCCCTCGTGGAGGTTGACCGTATGGCGGTACTGGCCGCGCCCCTCGGAGTTGTAGCGGCCGCGCAGGTCTTGCTGGACGGTGACGTAGCCGCGCGGGGTAAAGAAGTTGGCGATGGTGTCCACGTAGCGGCCGGCCGCCTTGTCGTAGGAGGTGCGCAGCAGGATGGTCGGCCACGGGCCGGGGACCGGCTCGCCGTCGCGAGCCGGTCGGTAGATGTCCGTCGCCAGCCGCACGCCGTCGCGCATCGGCATCATGACATCTTTTGAAATGACAATCCCGTACTCAGGTTGAGAGAGGGGCATATATTCCTCCAGTCATCAGTCATCAGTCGTCGGTCGGCAGTAGATAGCATTCGTA
>JAHCIP010000026.1 GCA_026129165.1 Anaerolineae bacterium | reverse complement strand
AGAAGGCGACGCGCAGGGGAAGGCGCGGCCAGCCGTGCAGCGCGCGCGCCATGATCGCGCCCGCCCAGCCCGCCCGTTCCTCCGCGCTGACCAGGAACAGGCCGCGATGGCCGGAGGTGCCCGACGACAGGCCCACGGTCAGGTCGCCTAGCAGAGGCGCGAAGTCGCGGCTTCTCTCGGCCGCCAGCGCCACGGCCAGCGCGTCGTCCAGCCGGACGTCCCGCGTGTTGAACTGGTCGAAGTGGGCCATCATCAATGCCTTGTCCACCGTCGGCAGCGTTTGCCAGTCGTCCAGGTCGTGGCCGGCCCAGTGGGCGCGGTAGAAGGGCGAGTGGGCGGCGGCCCAGGCGGCCATGCGGCGGGCGCGGCGGTCCTGGTAGCGAGCCAGGGCCGCATCGCGTAGTGTTGCCTCGCGCCACTTCGCACTCAGAAAGTGTCGGGCAAGTGTCAAAGCCATGCCGTGACTACGCACTGCGGTCCCTGTTCGTAGCCGTCTCCCGCGCCAGCGCCTCGGGGCAGTGGGTGGGGACGAGGGCTACCTCCGGGCAGGCGGCGGCGAAGGCAGCCAGCCCGTCGAGGGTCGTGTGGACAGCCCGCCAGTCGTCTACATAGAATGACGTCAGGCGGGCGGGCGGGCGGCGCTCGCGGATGGAGCGCGTCGTATAAGCGCCGTCGGCGCAGAATAGCTTCGGGCCGTCGGTGGTCTGAGCCAGCAGACCGACCTGGCCCCGCGCGTGGCCGGGCAGCGCGACCAGCCGCAGGGTTCCATCGCCCAACAGGTCATGGGTCGGACCCAGGCCGGGCAGGGACGGCCTGCTGAACTGGGGCAGCAGCGTCGCGCGGGTCGCAAAGTCGTCGGGGAGCAGGGCCGGGATGAAGGCGCGGCGCAAGGCGCTCAGGCCGCGTCGTCCCGCGACCGCTTCGTAGGCCGCTTGTGTGCAGATCCACTCAGCCGTGGGAAAGTCGCGCAGCCCGGCGATGTGGTCGGCGTGCAGGTGAGACAGGACCACGCGGCGGACGTCGCCACCCTGGAGGCCCAGGCGCGGCAGTTGCGCGGCGACGGCCAGCGTCGGATCGAGGCGTAGCGGCGTCGCCAGCCGATAGAGGCGGTAGGGCCAGCGGGTGGTGGCCTGGAGCAGACGCGGCGCGTAGCCCGTATCCCACAGCGTCCAGCCGTGGACGGGGTGCTCTAGCAAGGCGACCAGGGCATGGCACTCCACCGTGCGCCGCTCGCCCCCTTGCATCATGTGGCTCTCCGATGCCAGGCAGTAGCCCGTGTCGAGAACCAGGCAGCGGACGAGGCTGGCGCTTGCCATGCTACTTCCGCGCCACGAACGCGCCGGAGGGCTTGTCCACCGTAAACATGCCCCGCTCCGCGATGACCGCCTCGACTTCGTCGCGCACCGCCGCCAGCAGGCGCTCGGCCAGGGCGGAGTCGTCAGGGGTGAGGGTGGCGAGGGTAGCGTAGTAGCGCAGAAATGGCTCGGCCGTCGGGAAGTCGAAGGCGTCGGCGTGGCGCACAACCGACACCTGGCCGAACACGGCTTCGATGGGCGCCCGGCCACTGTCGAGGTTGAAGCGGGTCGAGATGCGGTGGCCGGCGTAGTCGTCGGGCGCGGGCAGTCCGAGCCGGGCATAGGCCGCCTGGTGAACCTGGTCAATCTGGGGCATGGTGTTGGCGCCGTTGGTGGCGGCGATGAACAGGCCGTCGGGTTTGAGGACGCGGTGGGCCTCGGCCAGCGCGGCGGGAATGTCGGGGACGTGGTAGAGCATGTGGTTTGCCATCACCACGTCGAACGTCGCGGCGGGGAAGGGCAGCGCCAGGGCCGTTCCGCGTGTCAGACCCAGGCGGATCCCCTGCGCGCGCGCCTCGGCCTGGCAACGCTCGACCATCGCCTGCGAGTAGTCCAGACCCACGGCCAGCCCGTGGGGAACGCGCTGGGCCACGGGCAGCAGGAGCGCGCCGGAGCCGCAGCCGACATCTAACACGCGCTCGTCGCCGCGCCACTCATTCAGGCTGAGCAGCCAGTCGGCCCACGGCTCTTTGACCCGGCTATACAGGCGGTGGGTTTCAATCCGAGTTCGCAACCCGGCGTCACTCTGATACCAGTCTCTCTCACAGGTGGTTGTGGTCATAAGTAGGCTATCCGAAGACGTAGGAAAGGCATAGGAAGACGTAGGAAGGCATGGGAAGACATGGGAAGACATGGGAAGACATGGGAAGGCGTAGACCGAGAGACTATTATCCTCCTGTTCGGGCGTACTTACAAACAGGAGTTGCGCGGTGGGGTAGCAGCTTACCCCACGCTGCGGCGTTTAGGCCGCAGTGTACGCCGTGAGCATAGATTCGCCTGGGCGAACCCGTGGCCTGAACGCCACGGCAGAAGCCCCGACGCCGCGCCGTTTAGGGCGCGGTCCACCGCCCCGTGGCCTGAACGCCACGGCTGAAGCCCTTCACCCCTCGCTCCGCCGCCACCGCGTAACTCCTGCTACAAAAACGCTGTCTCGCCCTGTTCTGTTCATTCGGCCCGCTCTGGGCTATAATCCCCTTGCCGTACTTCATCCCTGGATGGTCTATGCCACCTTTGCGCCAGTTTACCTCGCTCCAATTGCGCCGCTACTCCGGCGAGAACGGCCAGCCTGCCTATGTCGCCTACCAGGGTAAGGTCTACGACGTCTCCAAGAGCCGCTACTGGAAGGACGGCCTCCATGAAGACCTGCACTGGGCCGGCTTTGACCTCACCGAGTTCCTGGCCGATGCGCCCCATGGTGAGGAGCACTTCGCGCGGTTCCCGCTGGTGGGGGAGTTAATAGGGAGTAGGGAATAGGGAAGACAGAGGACGGAAGACGGAGGATGGAGGATGGAGGACGGAAGACGGAAGACACAGGACGGAGGATGGAGGATAAAGTGGGAAAGACGAAATACGGACCACGCACTACGCAATACGCCTCATTCCTCGCCGCTGTGCTCCTCATGGTCTGCCTGCTCTGCGCACCTAGGGCTGTCGCGCAGACGGGCGACTACACGCTGACCCTCCTGCACACCAGCGAGAACCACGGCGCGTGGGAACCGTGGGCGCCGGTCGCCAACGGGCCGCTGATTGGCGGCATCGCCCGCCGCGCCACCCTGGTCAAGCAACTGCGCGCCCAGACTCCCAACCTGCTGCTCGTCGACTCGGGCGATATATCGCAGCGCGCGCTCCTGTTCACCAAGTATAAAGGCCAGGAGGGACGTGACCTCTACAATGCCGTCGGCTACGACGCTGTGGCGCTAGGCAACCACGAGTTCGACTTTGGGGCGAAGACGCTGCTGGACAACTTCGTGACCGGCGCGAAATTCAGCATTCTGGCTTCCAATACCGACTACTCTGTCGAACCGGGTCTGAATGGCAAGGTCCAGCCCTATGTGGTGCGTGACGTCGGCGGCCAGAAGATCGGGCTGATTGGCGTGATGCATGAGCACCTCGGCACGTCAGTCTCACCCGCCTGGCGTGTCTTCAGCACCGATCCGGTGGAGGCCGTGCGCACGTCGGTCAAAGCCCTCGAAGCGCAGGGGGTGAACAAGATCGTCGTTCTCAGCCACATGGGCTACAGCAGCCGCCGTTCGGGCTTGCCCTTTGACGACGTGGGGCTGGCTGAAGCCGTGAATGGGGTGGATGTGATTGTTGGCGGGCACGACGAGACACTGCTGGCCGATGCGGCCAGCCTACCCAGCTACGCGCCCCGGCCGGCCGGGCCTAACCCGTCGGTGGTCAAAAGCCCGAACGGCGCGCCGGTCTTGATTGTCAACGACTGGAAATGGGGCGGCTTCCTGGGGCGGCTCGACGTCACCTTTAACGGGCAAGGCGTTCCCACGGCCTGGAAGGGGGACAATCTGCTGGTGGATGACAAGATCGCGGAAGAGCCGTCAGTGGCCGCGCTCTACAAGGGGCTATCAACAGCGGTGGACGAGGTCCGCAAGGAGGTGTTGGGGACGGTAGCGAGCGACCTACCAGGCGAGCGAGTGGATGTGCGGGCCAGCGAGGCCGCGCTGGGCAACTTGATTGCCGACGCCATGCTCGATGTGACCGCGCCGGATAAGACCCAGGTCGCCATGATGAACGGCGGCGGCATCCGCGTCTCGCTTAAAGCGGGCCAGGTTACCTATGGTGATGTCCTGACCGTCCTGCCCTTTGGCAATACGATTTACACGGCTGACCTCAAGGGCGCGGACCTGGTGAAGGCGTTGGAGAACGGGGTCAGCGGATTGGACCTGAGCAATCCGGGCGCGAGTGGCGGCCGCTTCGCCCAGGTCAGCGGCGTCCGTTTTACGGCGGACGTGACCCGGCCCATTGGCCAGCGCGTGCTTCAGGTGGACATCGGCACTACCCAGGCCGGCTTCAAGCCGTTGGACCCCAATGCGGTCTACCGCGTGGCGACCAACGACTTCATGATCAACGGTGGGGATGGCTATGAGGCGTTTACCCGAGGCGCGGCTATCAAACAGACCGACATCCTGTTGGCCGAGGCCGTGGCGAACTATCTGCGCGCCCAAGGGACGGTGAATCCGAAGGTCGAGGGGCGCATCACGCTGACCCGAGGGTCGGCCCCGGCCCCCGCTGCTCAGGCCACGCCGGCCACGACAGGCACCGCCGCCATCCCTACGCCCTCGCCCGCGACGCCCACCATCGCGCTCACGCCAACCCTCAACCCAACGGCTCTCGCAGCCGCGACGCAAACAGCCGCCGTTCCTCTGACACTTGTCGCCACGCTGACGCCTACCTATGCCACCACTGTCGCCGCGACAGCCCGTCTGCTTAACCTGACCCCCACCCCGCCGGCCTTGCCACCCACCGGCGACGCGGGCGGCTGGTTCGTCTGGGTCGTCGGGCTGGGGTTGGCCCTGCTGCTCTTCGGGCTGTTGACGCGACGAGTGCGAGTCTGAGTGGTGAAATCATCGAGACCCCATGCCAGATACACTCACCCCCTGGCCTGAACGGCTGGGTTTCACCTCGGCCGTTTTTGATCTGCCGACTCTGCGCGTTCACGCGGCTGTGGCCGGTCCTAGCGACGGCCCACTGGTTGTCTTGCTGCACGGGTTTCCGGAGACGAGATACTCTTAGCTGTAAGTTACCAAAGAGCATCACTGTCTCTGCACGCTTGATCCTCCCCCACTCGCGTCGCAAATGAAGAATATGAGATCTATGACCACAGACTTATCATCCTGGACTGAACGCCACGGCTATACCTCGACGTTTTTTTCTCTGCCTAACCTGTGTATGTTTGCTGCCACTGCAGGTCCAGAAGACGGGCCGCTCGTGATTCTGCTACACGGTTTTCCTGAATGTGCCTACTCGTGGAGGCACCAGATTGGCCCGCTTGCTCAGGCTGGCTTCCGCGTCGTCGCCCCCGACCAGCGCGGTTATGGTATGACGGACAAACAAGGCCCCTATGACCTGGATACGCTGGTTGACGATATCGTGCAACTTATTCAGGCCAACGGCCACACGAAAGCCTATATCGCGGGTCACGACTGGGGCGCAGCCGTCGCCTGGCATCTCGTGGACACCCACCCCGACCGAGTACACCGCCTGGCGATCCTCAACGTGCCGCACCCCCAGGTCATCGAGCGGGCCATCCTGAGCGGCAACTGGCGGCAGGCGCTCAAGAGCTGGTACATCCTGTTCTTCCAACTCCCCTGGCTGCCCGAGCGCCTGCTGAGCCTGAACGATTTCCGCCCGTTGCGGGACACCCTGCGGCAGTCCAGCCGCCCTGGAACGTTCAGCGAGGCCGACCTGGAGGAGTATGCCCACGCCTGGCGGCAGCCAGGAGCGATGAGCGCGATGCTCGGCTGGTATCGGGCGCAGGTGCGGCGTGTCGCTCGTCGGCAGTACCGCCCTAGACCCGTCGCTCACATCCAGACACCCACCTTGATCCTGTGGGGCGACCAGGACACCGCCTTAGAGCCATCGCTGGCCGACCTTAGCGCCCGGCGGCTGACCCGGGGCCAGGTGGTCCACTTCCCGGCTGCCTCGCACTTTGTCCACGAAGATGAGCCGGCGGACGTGGCCCGCCGGCTCATTCAGCATTTTCGCAGCCAGGTCGGCTCCCATTACCAGCGATAGAGGTGCGGGCCGAACTCGGCCTCGTAGTAGGGCGACACCATGCGGCCCGGCAGCGCGATCTCGTCAATCCGCGCCCGATCCTCGGCCGTGATGGTCACGTCGAGCGCGCGCAGGTTGTCCTCCAACTGGTCTAGGGTGCGCGGGCCGATGATCGGGCTGGTGACGCCGGGTTGCTGGGCGCACCAGGCCAGGGCGAACTGGGACAGGCTGCAACCCTTCGCCTCGACCAGCGGTTGCAGCCCTTCAATGACATCAAAGACCCTCTCGTTCAGGCGGCGCTGGAGGATAGGGTTCGTGGCGATGTTGGCGAAGCGGGTATCGGGCGGCGGCGGCTGGTTGCGGTTGTACTTACCCGTGAGCAGGCCGCCGGCCAGCGGACTCCAGGGAATCGTGGCGATGCCATAGGTCTGCGTCATGGGCAGTAGCTCGCGCTCGATGCGGCGGTCGAGAAGGTTGTAAGGCGGCTGCTCACACACGAAGCGGTTTAGCCCCAACTCCTTAGCCGCCCACAGCGCCTCCACCACCTGCCAGGCGGCGAACGTGCTGGTTCCGATATAGCGCACCTTGCCGGCGCGAATCAGATCGTCGAGCGCCCGCAACGTCTCGTCAATGGCGATGTCCGGGCGCGGGCGGTGGAGTTGGTACAGGTCAATGAAGTCGGTCTGGAGGCGGCGCAGGCTGGCCTCGCACTGCTCGATGATGTGGCGCCGGCTCGTCCCCCAGGCGTTGGGGTCGTTGTCGTCCATGCGGCCGTGGACCTTGGTCGCCAGCACGACGCGCGCCCGCTGGCCGTTGCGCTTCAGCGCTTCGCCCGTCACCTCCTCGCTGCGGCCCCGACTGTAGACGTTGGCGGTATCGAGGAAGTTGATCCCCGCGTCGAGGGCGCGGTCAATGATGGCATAGGACTCGTCAGGCTCGGTGCGGCCGCCAAACATCATACAGCCTAAACAAAGCACGCTGACCTTGACTCCGGTGCGGCCCAGCGAACGATACTCCATGTCAGACCTCCTGTTAAGACGCTTACATCAAGCGTTGGTAGAGACTTTCTTGGCGGGCGATGGCGGCGCGGTAGACCTCGTGGCGGGCCGGGTCGGGGCTATACGTGACGCCCTCGCTGGCCGGGGCCGCCGTGATGGAGGGCAGCGCGCCCAGCGCCTCCAGGGCTAACAGGGCTACGCCCCGACTGGTCGCCTCCGGCTCGGCCGAGGCCACGACAGGGCGGCCCAGCACATCCGCGACCATTTGCGTCCAGAACGGCGAGTTGAGCAAGGCACCACCGCTGGCAACGACGTGGCGGGGCGGCTCGCCGGTCTGGTAGATACGCTCGTAGATCAGGGCGAAGCGGTAGGCCACCGCTTCTAGTCCGGCTTGCAACATCTGGACCGGCGTTGTCGCCAGGCTCAACCCGGTCATGGTCGCGCGCGCATCGCCGGACCAGCCCAGGCTGCGTTCGCCCGCCAGAAACGGCAGTATGGTCAGGCCGTGGCCGTCGGGGGGGAGTTTCTTGAGGGCTTGCTCAACCGTCTCTGGATCGTCCAGCTTGAGCGCGCGCTGCATCCAGGCGTAGACACTGCCGCCCTCGCTGGTCGCCCCGCCCAGGAGCGAGCGCCGACCGTCCACCCGGTAGCACCACAATCCTCTGGGCACATCGGGTACATCCATCCGCACGACACGTAACGCGCCCGTTGTCCCAACGGTTAATGCCACGCGGCTGGGGTCAGTACACCCACTCCCGACATTGGCGGCCGCCCCGTCACCAATGGCCGGAAACCAGGGGACGGCGCGCAGGCTGGGCCAGCGGCTGGCGTACTCAGCGCGTAGGCCCTGGAGCGGTTCGCGGACATCGGCCAGCGGCGCGAGACGTTCGGGCGCGACGCCTATCGCCTCCAGGAGCGGGGCGTCCCAGGTCAGGCGGCGGCGATCCAACAGGCCCGTCCAGGAAGCG
The DNA here is from genome assembly GCA_026129165.1 of Anaerolineae bacterium. GTDB lineage: Bacteria > Chloroflexota > Anaerolineae > Epilineales > JAHCIE01 > JAHCIE01. The sequence goes on along the minus strand of JAHCIP010000026.1, from coordinate 26,395 downwards.
ACGGAGAGGCTGGCCCGACCCTGCCCAAACAACTGCCGTTCTAGATAGGCGCTCAACGGCGCCCACTGCGCCGTGGCGTGCCAGATCTGAGGCTGGGCGCGGCGATACCACATCAGCCGGCCCGGCCAGTAGCTACTCCGCACCATGCAGCCCGTGCGTTGGTGCGCCTCGCCCTCATCCAGGCGCCGGCGCAACTCGGCCGCGTCGTCGGCGTCGCGCGTGTCGGCATAGGTGATGAGCGGCCCTAGTGGGCGGCCGGCCGTGTCGAGCGGCAGGATATTGGAGACAAAGGTGCTGAGGGCCACCCCGCCAATGGCGTTGGACAGTGGGCCGGCCTGCGCTAGCGCCTGGTCTACACAGCGGCCCACGCGCTCCAGCGCCGTATCGGCGTCGTCTTCGGCCGCGCCACTGGTCGCGACGCGCAAGGTATAGTGTTCCTGGGCGGCCACATGCGGCAGCCCGCGGCCCTGGCAGTCGTAGAGACGGGCGCGAACTGAGGATGAGCCAACGTCTATCACCAGTACAAGGGGAGTGGATGTGTCGGGGGTCGTGGTATCTGGAGTGTCTGGTTGTGTCATATGAGTCCTACCGAACGCTGTAGCCTAAACGCCATGGCCTCCACCTGCCTTCTGCCTTCCGCGGGCTGATGGCTGATAGCTGATAGCTATGTTCAGCCATTAATAAGCGGGACAGCCTTCTGCACCCAGGCCAGGTCGGGGTCCAAGGCGACGGCCTGCTGGCGGATGTTGCCCGCCAGAAACCACAGGAAATAGTTAGTGTAGCCTGGGGCGCTGCACGTCGTGTGGTAGCCGTGCGGAGCCATAAAGATGGTCGAATCGCGAACTGTGTAATTGTTGTCGTAGCCGTGCTGCGGGCTATAGTGGCGGCAGATGCCGAACCCCTCGGGCGTGTTGACGCGGAAGTAGTACATCTCCTCGTGGTAGACCTCGTAGGGCAGGTTGTCCACCTCGTGCTTGTGGGCCGGGTAGGTAGACCAATTGCCGCTGGGCACAAGGGTTTCACCCACAATGAGGCGCTGGGCCGGTAAGTCGGGTTGGCTGCTGGGTGTCAGGATATTGTTAAGTTCGCGCGAGAAGTTGGCCGCGCCCGCCTTCATGCTGACGACCCGCGACGGCTCGACCACATACGGTTCGGTCTTGAGGTCCGCTGGCGCGGAGCACAGGCCGGCGTCCAGGCTGCCATGCGCCGTCACCGTGTACCGGCGGCCGGCCGGCAGGTAGACGGCATACGCTTTGCCGCCGAACGGGTTGGGCCGCTGACCGATCTTCTCAAAGACACGGTCGCCCACGCGGACGGTGGCGCGACCTCCAAACAACACTATCACCACCTCGCGATCACCCGTCGTCCCATCGAACGACGCGCCGTCCGCCAGCACAAGGCGGGTAAAGTCGAGGAAGCGACAGGGGTTCTCAGCGAGGCCATTGGCGCCTGGGGCGCTATCCACATTGGTAAAGTATTTCATTCCAGGTCTCCTGGTGTCACCCCAGGCCGATCTTGCCTGGTGGAGATACCTTATTCTACACCCACCTGCCCTGTTCGCTCAACCTCCACATGCAGGTCGACCGTAAAGCGCCGCTGGAAGCGTCGCAATACCCTCAGCAGTGGGGCGGCGAACAGAACCAGGACGACAAAGTTAGCCGCCGCGCCAACGATGTCCCACCAGAACGACGTGGCGACATAAAAAAGGGCATACCGATGGATCGCATCTCCGACGCCCAGCCCGGCCTGCCACGACTGAGCCGGGTCGCCGGCCACAAACGGCCAGAACCACAGGTTCATCATCGCGCCGAATAGAAGGCCCCAGATGGCGCCAAACAGGGCCAGGAGGGCGGCTTCCACGCGGGGGCGCCGGGGCAGGCGGGGCAGCCAGCCCGCCGTCAGGCCGACCCAGCCCAGCGTCCACATCTGGTAGGGCAGCCACGGTCCAATGCCGCCCGTCGCCAGCGCGGACAGCGCCATGCTCAACGTCCCCAGCAGAAAGCCGAACTCGGCGCCGAATACATAGCCGCACAGGATGGGCAGGAAGAACATGCCCGACGCGCCGGCCGGGGCGGGCACGATGCGCAGCGTGGCGTTGGTCGCGATGAGGACGCCCAGGACGGCAATCGTCTTGGCATCGTGGCCTCGGGTTTCGACGGCGGCCAGGGTCGTCATCAAGGTCAGGCCAAGGAGGGCGAAGAAGGCCAGCGGGGCGTCGCCGGCGTGCGCGGCGTCCTGCGCGCTCACGTGAGCCGTGGGCAGGAAGAACGGGTAGAGGAAGGCGGCCAGGCCGCCGAGCGCGCCCACCGCCAGGCTCAAGTAACGCAAACCGGCGACCAGCTTCCGCATTGGCAATCCCTCTGCCTCCATCCTAACCGTGTTCACTAATCAGGAGGTCTTCCATAAGCAGGCTGGGGCGTTCAGGCCCCAGGCCCCACAGGCGAAATCATCTCTGATGGAGACTGCGGCCTAAACGCCGCAGCGTAACCGATATATCATGCTACTCTGTAAGCCCTGTGTCCCGCCAGGACATCGTCCACGGTGAGCCAACCGCTGTCCGGCCAGAGGTGGGCGATCTGGTTGGCGAAGGCCGGCGCGGCGCGCATGACCGCCGCCGTCGGACCGTCGTGGACGACCCGCCCCTCGTCCAGCACGATGATTCGGTCGGCAGCCATCGCCGCCAGTTCGACATCGTGCGTCGTCAACAGGATGGCCGCCCCCTCACGGGTCAGGCGGCGCAACAGGGCGGCCAGGTCGGCTTTCTGGAGGGTGTCCAGGCCGCGCGTCGGCTCGTCCAGCAGGAGCAAGGCCGGCTCAGCAGCCAGGACGGCGGCCAGGGCGACGCGCTGCCGCTGGCCCACGCTCAGGTCACGTGGGTAGGCATCAGCCAACCCCTCTAGCCCCAGTATCATCAGGCTCTCGCCCAGTCCGGGTAAGCGGTGGATTCGGCGGGTAAACAGGACTTCGTCGCGCACCGTGTCCGCGAACAGCAGCGCGCTCGGGTTCTGCGGCACATAGCCCACGCGCCGCGCCAGGGTCGCCGTCTCCCCACCGCGTACCGCCTGGCCCAGCCGGCTGACGCGCCCCGCCGTCGTCGCGAGCAGCCCCATCGCCACCTTGAGCAGCGTTGTCTTGCCGGCGCCGTTTCTTCCCATCAGCGCCACGACCTCGCCCTGCCGCACCGCCAGGTCTACCCCGCGTAACGCCGCCCGTTCGCCATAGCGGGCGTGGACGCCGGCGAGGGTGAGGACGGGAGGGCCGAAAGACTGATGAGTGATGACTGAAGATCTAGGAGTTCCGTCCTCCGTCTTCCGTCCTCCGCCCCTTATCTGGAATCTTTCGTCATCAATCTTTAGTCTTTCCGCCCCTGCCACTGTCAGTGGGACCGGCGTCCAGCCGAGCGCCGCGCCGAGGCGGGTGACAGGCGGGGCCAGGGGGTGGTGGGCCAGTTGGGCGCGGGCGTCGCCGACCGTGGGATGACCCTCTTCGATGGTCAGGACGTGGGTGGCGCGTTCGACGACGCGCTCGACACGGTGCTCGGCTAGCATGACGGTCAGGCCCGCCGCGCGGTGTAGCTCGTCAATAGCGGCCAGCACATCCGCTGCACCTTGGGGGTCCAACTGGGACGTCGGCTCGTCCAGAACGAGGACGCTTGGCTGAAGGGTCAGTACGGCCGCTATGGCGACGCGCTGCTTTTCTCCGCCCGACAGCGTCTCGATCCGCCGGCCGCGCAGGTGGCCGATGCCGAGCCGGCCCAGCACGGTCTCGATGCGCTGGCGCATGACCGGCAGGGGTACGCCGAAATTTTCCATGCCAAAGGCCAGTTCATCCTCCACGGTAGACACGACAAACTGGGCTTCGGGGTCCTGGAATACCAGGCCCACATGGCGGCCCATGCGGCGCGGCGTCAGGGCGACGGGGTCGGCATCGCCCATGCGGACGCGCCCGCGGAAGACGCCGCCGTAGAAATGGGGGACCAGGCCGTTGAGGGTACGCAGCAGGGTGGACTTGCCCCCGCCCGACGCGCCCACGACCAGGGTGAAGCTGCCGGGTGGCAGGCTGAGGCTGGCGTCACGCAGCGCGGGCGTCGTCTGGTCGGGGTAGCGATACGTCACTCGCTCAAGCTGAATCACGGGCGTCTCGTTCCGCCGTCGGCCTGGGCAGAGCCAGGGAGGCTACTGGAGCCAGCAGGACCAGGTACGCGCTGCCGAGCCAGGGGTCAAAGGGCGGCGCGGCGAGGCGGGGGAAAGGCGTGTAGGCCACTAGCTCCGGGCGCAGGGCCACCAGGAGACTCAGGCCGAGCAATCCGCTGAGGCTCAGCCCGATGACGATACGGTCAAAGCAACTCAATCGCAGTCGTCGGTAGTAGGTGCGGCGGCCCGTGGGGACCAGGCGGCGCACCGTCCAGACGAGGAGTAGCCCGCCGGCCAGGCTCATCACTACCGCCCACGGCTCGCGCCCCCAGTAGCCCAGGCCGAACAACCCCACTCCCACCCCCAGGCTGCCCACCAGCAGGCCCAGTTGGGCTAGCCAGGGCCGGTGGATGGGCGGCGCTTCGTCGCCTGGATAGCCCAATCCTCGCGTTTCCAGACTTTCGGCTAACTGAACGGCGCGTTCCAGCCCGGTGGTGAGCAACGGGCCGATGAGGGGCAGCAAGTCGCGGGCGGCGCGGAACTGGTGGCCGCGCATGCGCTGCGCGTCGCGGATCTCCTGAAAACCCAGCACCGTCTGGGGTATGAAGGCCAGGCCAATGGTCAGAATCAGGCCCGCGTGGTAAAACGCGGCCGGGACAAAGCGCAGGAGGGTGGCAGCGTCGAGGGTCTGGCTGAAGACCGCGCCGGCGACGAGCAGGCCGGCCAGTTGGACGACGCCGATGAGGCCGTGGGCGACGGCTTCCAGGGTGATACGCCCGCCGATGACGGGCCAGGCGTCCGGCAGGCGGAACAGGACCGTGTCCCCCAGGTGGCCGGTCAGGGTGTCGAAGCCGACGCCGATGAGGCCGAACACCAGCCCCAGGCGGATAAACGCGCCCCAGGCCGGGCCGGTCTGCGTCTGGCGGGCCGCCGCCTGGTACACGACCAGCAGGGTGAGCAGGATAAGTAGCAGGTAGAGGGGGTTGCGCGTGGTGAGCGTGGCCCCGAAGGCCAGCCCCAGCCAGGCCAGCCAGGCCAGCGGGTGGCGCGGTAATAGTGGTGGGGGGTCAGTGGTGGGTGGTTGGTGAAGGGGGGTCATCGGGCGCTCCGCTGGCGGACCACCCACCACAGCCCGACCAGACCGGCCACCATGCCCACGAAGAGGAGGTAGTACGTGGGCAGTCCTTGCCTCTCGGCCCGCGGGCTAGCAGCGGTGAGCGGCACGGTTGCCGTGCATAATTCCTGTAGGGTGACGGGCGGCGGCTTCACGCCAGAGGTCACGCCGCCGTCACCCCAGGCCCAGCCGTCCACACTGCCCGGCTGGAGCACATGCCCCGCCGCCCCCTGGTCGGAATAGGCCCACTCGGCCCCATCGAGACGCCAGTAGGCCCAGTAGCGCCAGGGGAGGGTCTGCGCCTGACACTGGCACGCCGCGCGGGGGTAGTCGCAGCCGTCCTGCCCCACGCCCGCCGCGGCGATGCGGCAGACGAATGCGCCCTGGGCGCTGTACTCGATGGCGCTATCCAGCCCCGCCTGCTGCAGCAACTCCGCGCCGGTCATTCCCTGGGTGTAGGGGTAGCAGCCCCGGAACACAGCGCCGTTGCCGAACTGCACGACCAGCCCGACGCGATTGTCCTGCGACCAGGCGGGTGCGGCCAGGCTCAACCAGACGAACAGCAGGCCGACGAGAGCCGTCCATCGTCGCCCGGTCTCAGTCACGCGGCCCTCGTAGGGGGTACACCTTGCCAAGCAGGGCGGGCAAGGCTTGCGCTGTGGCCTGGACATCGTTTGGCCCCGCCGCGCCGCGCAGCCCGCCGTCCGGCCCTTGTAGGGCAAGCAGGGCATCCAGCGGTGTGCGCCCACCCTTCTGCCAGCCTGGGGCCAGCGGGTCCGTACCGATTGCCAGCAGGCCCATCACCGCCAGGGCCGTCGAGGGAGCGTTGGACGGGGAGGCCGCCGAGCCAGCACGCGACGCCGTCTGCGTCGCCCGGTGAGCTGGGAAGCCCCCGTCGTCGTTTTGCTGGCGGCTCAGAAAGAGACGGGCGTTCTGAAGGCTAGGGTGGTCGTGAGGCGCGCTGGCGGCGGCCAGGGCCTGCAGCGCCAGCCCCGTCGTGTCCACATCGGCCTCGCCCATCCCAGGGGCGAACGCCCACCCGCCTTCGGGCGTGGGGGCCGCCAGTAAGGTCTGGACGGCCTCGTCTGGAATGACTTCGCCCGCCGCCGCCAAACCGAGTATGGCCCATGCCTGGTCCCAGTGGCTCTGGCCGAAGCGGCCGGCGTGGTACGTCGCCTGGACGGCCTGGACGAGGTTGCGGCCCCCGAAGGCGTGGGGTTGGCCGCCCGCCGCGACCACGCCGGCTAGCAGCTTGCCCGCCTCGCGGGCGCCGCCCTGGTCCAGGTAGGCCGCGCCCCCGGCGGCCAGGAAGTCGAGCACGGTCCGCCCGCCCTCCGTGCGCCACGCGCCCACATCCTCACCCGCCGCCGAGGCGGCCAGGACGACGTCGAGGGTCAGCCCGACGCGAAACGTTTCGCTGGCGAAGCTGCCGTCGGCCTGCTGGCGGGCGCGCAGCCAGTTCAGGGCGGTGGCGGCCGAGCCAGCCGGGGTGGTGGGCCGGTTGGCGCCGCCGTTGACAGTGGGCGGCCCGTCGCCCCAGCGCCAGCCATCCAGGCCGCCATTGGTCACGGTCGCCTGGTCCGCGCCCACGTCGGCCATGGCCCAGCCCTGGGCGGTCCAGTGATAGTAGCCCCAGAAGTTGGCTTTGTCACAGAAACAGTTGGTGGCGGGGCAGCCGACCCCCTCGATACTACACACGGCCGTCCCGAAGTCGGTCTTTGACGTGACAACGGTGAGGCCCGACCGCTGGAGCATCTCCAGGCCACTCATAGTATTGCGGAAGGTAATGTTGCGGGTTTCGACGCGGCCATCAGGGAATTGAACGAGGAGGCGGGCGCGAGCCTGGGTCCACTGGACGGCGGCCAGGCCAGCCCCAACGAGGACGAGCAGCACAACGACTGGCAAGAACAGACGACGACGGCGCACACGGTCCTCCTTAAAAAACAAGCGCGTCCCATTTGGGACGCGGGGTCAGAGCACGCCGTTAGGGGGGCGCCGGTCCACGGCCAGACCGGGGACTCCCGCGCCTGGCGTGGGCTTCCCCGCCTTTCTCACGAAGGTGGGATGCAACAAGGGCGCATGTAACGCCCTCGACCACGGCGGGTATCCTGGCTTGGCGCGGCGGGTTCACCGGGCCTTACAGTTGCGGGACAGCGTCGGACTCGCACCGACTTCCCCCATTATGCCTCAGCATCCGGGCTTGTGGTCACCGTGGGTGGCCGTGTTCAGTTGTAGACGTAAGAATAGCACAGATTGGCCTGGATAGACAAGTCTGCACTGGTAAGAAGGGAAGATATAGGCAGAGGGGGAAGAGCGCTTCAATTTTGGCCCATACGTGGCCGCCCAAGACGTCTCCGCCCAAGCTGGGGCATTCATGCCACAGTTCCGCTAACGAAAACGCCCTTCAGTGGGGACTGCGGCCTGAACGCCGCAGCATGACGTTAAATTCCTCCAAATCTGAACTTTAGGCTAACTTAGGTTACATCAACTGGCTGGCCTTGACGTACAATAGTACATCATCGGCCTCTTCGTTGAGGCGGTCTGCCACGCGGTTGATGATCGCCAGGTCACGTTCGTTTTGTAGCCGGCGGCGCTCCTCGGCAATGGCCCGACGTAGCGCGGCCTCGATTAAAGGGTTCGTTATGATAGACATACTGATTGCTAACCCTTTGCTGCTCCTGTTTGTTGTCTCGGCGCTTGGCTTCGCGCTGGGCCGCATCCGCATCGCCGGTGTCAGCCTCGGCATCGCCGCCGTCCTGTTCGCCGGTCTGGGCGTCGGAGCGTTGCATCCCGACCTCAAGCTGCCCGAGATTATCTACCTCATTGGTCTGGTCTTGTTTGTGTATACCGTCGGGTTGAGCAGCGGGGCGGGCTTCTTTGCCTCGTTTCGGCGCAAGGGGCTGCGGGATAACCTGTTCGTCCTGGCTCTTCTGCTCGTCGCCGCTGGCCTGACCCTCGGCATCCGCGGTCTCTTGGGCCTCAAGCCGACGGTCACGGCCGGCATGTTTGCCGGCAGCCTGACCAATACGCCGACCCTCGCCGCGATCCTCGACGCCGTCAAGGCTATGACCCCGGCCGGCGCCCTCGACCAGGCTCTAGCCGAGCCGGTCGTCGGTTACTCCATCGCCTATCCCATGGGCTTCCTGGGCATGATGCTCGCCATGACCTTCGCGCGGCGGCTCTGGCCCCGCGATGAGGCGCGTGAGGCGGCGGCCCTGCGCGAGTTGGGCGTGTCGGGCGAACGGCTCGTGAACCGCACGGTGCAGGTCACTCAGCCAGATGTGGTCGGGGTGACGATTCAATCCTTAATGGAAAGCGGCGGCTTTGATGTGGTGCTGGGGCGCATGCGGCGCGGCGAGCATTTGGACCTGGCGAGCGGCCAGGTCGTGCTCCAACTGGGCGACCTGATCAGCGTGGTCGGCGCGCAAGCGGCGGTAGAACGGTTTACCCAGGCCCTCGGCGAGGCCAGCCAGGTTGAGCTGCCGCTGGATCGAAGCGAGATGGACTACCGACGCATCTTTGTCTCGAACCCGCGTCTGGTGGGCCACCGCCTGCGTGACCTCAACCTCCCGCAGCAATTCGGCGCGATTATCACCCGCGTGCGGCGCGGCGACATTGAGATGCTCCCCCATGCCGACACCGTGCTGGAACTGGGGGACCGCGTGCGGGTCGTCACCCACCGCGACCACATGGAAGCCGTCACGCGCTTCTTTGGCGACTCGTACCGCGCGCTGAGCGAGATTGATATTCTCAGCTTTAACCTGGGCCTCGCCCTCGGCCTGCTCGTGGGGCTGATTCCCATTCCACTGCCGGGCGGCGTGGTCGTGCGTCTTGGCTACGCTGGCGGCCCGCTCATCGTCGCCCTCGTCTTGGGCGCCCTGCGCCGCACGGGACCTATCGTCTGGAATCTGCCGTACAACGCTAACCTGACCTTGCGCCAGGTGGGATTGATTCTGTTCCTGGCCGGCGTTGGAACGCGGGCGGGCTACGCCTTCGTCAGCACGTTGACTGGGGGCGGCGGGCTGACACTGTTCCTGGCCGGTATCGTCATCACGGGCGTGACCGCCTTCCTCACCCTCTGGCTAGGCTACAGTGTGCTCAAGATGCCGGTGGGCCTGCTCTTCGGTGTCCTGTCTGGGCTCCAGACCAATCCGGCGGTGCTCAGCTTTGCCCTGGAGCAGACGGACAACGACCTGCCCAATGTCGGCTACGCGACGGTCTACCCTGTGGCAACGATTGCTAAGATCGTCCTTGCCCAACTCATGCTCACTCTACTCAAGTAAGTCGGGACAGACCTGACGGGAGCCGGAAGAGTTACCCCGACACGGCGCCAAACGCCTCACCAATCGCGGCGTCCAAAGAGATTGTGCGACCGACGGCCAGCGCCTCAAAATAAGCCGTATCCCCCACTGCATCGCGGGCGGGCCGCAGCCGCGCGGCGACCTTGACCTCCTCGGCGGGCGACAGCGGCGCCTGGATCTCCTCACGGAGGGCCGCCGCCGCCCCTAACAGGTGGATGGCGTATTCAAAACCACCCCGGGCCGCCGCTAGGCCGGCCAGATATTCCAAGTCGAAGGCGAGGGCGCGGCGGTCCCCCAATTCCAGGTTCAGGGTCAGACTTTCGTTCAGGAAGGTCTGGGCCGCGTCGAAGTCACCCTGTTCCAGGGCGAGGTCGCCCAGGCTGCTGAGTGAGTTGGCGATGCCCCACTTGTCCTTTAGCTGCCGCCGTAGACGGAGACTCTCTTCGAGAGATTGCCGCGCCTCCGCCAGGTCGCCCTGGTAGCGTAGGACCAGGCCGAGGTTATTGAGAGCCTGACCCACGGCCGCCCGATCATTGAGCGTTCGCAGTAAGGCCAGACTCTCCTCATAGCGGGCGCGGGCCATCTCTAGGTCGCCTTCGAAGCGGGCCAGGACGCCCAGGTTGTTCAATAGATTCGCGGTGCCGCGCTTGTCGCCCAGATCGCGCCGCAAGGCCAGGCTCTCCTCGTACAGTTCTCGCGCGGCCGGGTAATCGCCTTGTTGCGCGGCCAGCGTCCCCGCGCTCTGGACCAGCTTGGCCCTGGCCTGCCGCAGGCTGGCCGGTGTGCCTTTCAAGGACAGCGGGCCAATCTCAAGCAGGTTCGCCAGGCAGGCGCGGCCCTCGCTAAAGTGGCCCCGCACCGACCAGAAGCGCCACAACGCCCCGCCCATGGCCCAGGCGCCCTCGTCATCCCCGCTTTCCGCCAGCCAGTCCAGGGCCGCGCGCAAGTTGCTGTGTTCCGCTTCCAGGCGGTTCAGCCATTGCGCTTGCTGCGCGCCGGTCAGTTTAGGCTCAGCTTCCTCAGCCAGAGCGCGGTAATAGGCGGCGTGGTTCTGGCGCATGTCTTCGAGTTCCCCGCGGTCGGCCAGTTGCTCCAGACTAAACTCGCGCACCGTCCTGAGCATAGAGAAGTGGGGTTCTCCGTTCACCTCTTCTCCCTGGCGTACCAGGCTCTTATCCAGGAGCGAGGAAATCTCGTCCAGGATGTCCTGCTCCAGGTCGCCCTGCGCATTGATGATGGCCTCCGCCGCTTCGAGGCTAAAGCCGCCGACAAAGACCGCCAGGCGCGCAAAAGCGCGCTTCTCCCGTTCCTCCAACAAATCATAACTCCAACTGATGGCGTTGCGGATCGTCTGTTGGCGTGAGGGCAGGTCACGCGCCCCGCCTGTGAGTAGCTTGAGGCTGTTTTCCAGGCGGTTCAACATGGTCTGCGGGTTGAGAACCTTGATGCGCGCCGCCGCCAGTTCAATAGCGAGTGGTAGACCGTCCAACCGCTGGCAGATTTCAACGACGGCGGCCGCATTATCCTCGGTCAGCCTGAAGTCGGCCTTGCTCTCAATAGCGCGCTGGACAAAGAGCGCGATGGCCGCGTACTTGAGGAGTTCATCCAGCGGCGGGGTGCGCCCCCGGCGAGGCAGGCTCAGCGGCTCCAGGCGCATCGTATTCTCGCCGCGTACGCGCAGCACAATCTCACTCGTGACGGAGAACTTGACACGCGGCGCCGCCGCCAATAACTCAGCGATCATGGGGGCAGCGGCGATGACCTGTTCAAAGTTGTCCACCACGACGAGCATATTTTTGTCGCGCAGGGCGTCGCGGAGGCTGGCGAGCATCGTCTGGCCGGATGCCTCGCGCACGCCCAGCGCCTGGGCAATATCCGAGAGCACTAAGTCGGGATCGGTCGTCGTCAGCGGGACAAAGAAGGCGCCATCCTCGAACTCGTCAATCATCTCCGTCGCCACCTGGAGCGCCAGGCGTGTCTTGCCGATACCACCCGGCCCGGTGAGCGTCAAGAGGCGGACATCACCGCGTCGTAACCGTTCGCGACAGCGTTCAAGCTCAGCGTCACGGCCTACGAGAACGGTCAGTTGAGCCGGTAGGTTATTCGGGCGGGCGTCCAGGGTCTTGAGAGCGGGGAATTCTGTCGGCCAGCCCGGCATCATGAACTGATAGATGCGCTCAGGCCGGATGAGGTCTTTCAACCGCCGCTCGCCCAGATCACGCACAGAGGCCCCCGCTGGAAGGCGCTCCTGCAATAATTCGTAGGTGGGTTGAGACAGAAGGGTCTGGCCGCCGTGGCCCGCCGACATGAGCCGCGCCACGCGATTGACGGCAGGACCGAAGTAGTCGCCGTCGCGTTCCTCGGCCATGCCCGTGTGGAGGCCGGCCCGGACGCGGATAGGCACGCTCTCCCCCCCCTCCTTGCCAGGTAAGTGCGGTGAGGGCAGAGCGGGCTGGCCCGCCTCTGGCGAACTGGACGAAGCGGTAAAGGGGAGCAGCAGCGCTTGTTGTGCTTCGAATACCGCTGCCAACGCATCCGTCGCTCGGGTGAAAGCGGCACAAAAGGCATCGCCCACCGTTTTGAAGACATACCCGTTGTGGCTTTCAATGGCCTGGCGCAGAATCGCGTCATGACGGGCAAGCGCCACCTTCATCGCGTCAGGATAGCGCTCCCAAAGCTTTGTACTCCCCTCGATGTCAGTGAAGAGGAAGGTGACAGTGCCAGTGGGGCGGTCGGGCATACGAGTCCTTCAGGCCGGTCAGGCATCCTTAAAATCCATTGTTGGCGCTCTTCCATTGCTTATTGTAGCACAGCCTGACGCGACGACGCAATAAAATCGTGAAGGGCGGGCACTTCGGCGTTTTGACAGGATGCCCTGCCTGGGGTATCCTTCTCGTGCGCGCCTGTAATGAACTACGGCGCGGCCAGACTGATTCTATATAGCAGGGACTGCATGGTACGCCAACCTAGTTCCAAAATGTGCTTCTGCTGTGGCCGAGAGAACCCCATCGGCCTGCGGCTTAAGTTCGACTTCGACGGTGAGCGGGTTTGGACGACGTTCTCGCCCCGACCGCCCCACCAGGGGTATCCCGGCATCCTCCATGGCGGTATCGCCTATGCCATCCTTGACGAAGTCATGGGGCGCGTGGCGATTGCCCACAACCTATGGATGGTGACGGCCAGGATGGAAGTGCGCTACCGTCAGCCCATCCCGCTGGATGGGCCACTGACCGCGGTGGGTGAGATTGTCGAACGCAAGCGGCGGCTGATGACGGCCCGTGGTGAGTTACGCCTGGCCGATGGGGCCGTCGCGGCTGAGGCGATTGGAACGTTTGTCGAAGCGCCAGCCCCACTCCAAGCGGAGTGGCAGGAGGGGCGGCTGGGCTGGCGTGTGGACGAGGACGAGGACACGGCTGATACTGAGGTATAGGGATGTCCTCTGTACCATCCCTTCCTGTTTTTTCCTATCCCTTCCTATGTTTTCGGGAGGACACTATGTCTGATGCCCTGCCACAGCATCCCCTTGAGGCCATGACGGGTAAGCCGGAGGATGACCACACCGACCAACAGCTCCTGGAGGCAGCGGCGCAGGCGCGACGGGCCGCTGCGGCCCACCTGGACCGTGTCTTACTCGACTCGCGTCTGCTCTCAACCATGCGCCAGTTCCAACGCGAGCACCTGGGCGATTACAGCCGCCTGATGCGCTATTTTGGCGCCACCCACCAATATGACCCCCGCCACCCCTCGGCCCATGACTACGCCCTCTACTTCGAACTCCAGTGGAGCGACGCGCCGGTCGAATTTAGCGCGGAGGAGACCCCCCCCGGCTGTTTTACCATCCAGGTTCAAGTTCTGGATGACAGCAGCGGGACGGACAGCATTGCCTTCCCGTCTGTCTTTCTGCGGTGTACACGGGCAGACTGGGAGAGCGACTCGACGGCTCTGACCCGCACGCTCCACTTGGCCTACGACCACGCCATGCATGGCCGCAAGCGTACCACCCAGGCGTATCGCCACCCGTGGGGCATCCAGACGGTCTACGATATTCAGATGCTCTAGCGAGGGGACGCCTTGTAGGGGAGGGCTTCCAGTCGAAGTTGCCCTTGCAGAGTGTCATACTCTGGGTCTTTATGGACCAGAATCGCGCCATGCTGTTGAGCGAGGGCTGCTACAATCGTGTCTGCCAACGAAAGACGGTAGGCCGCTTTCAGTCGCCCCGCTTGTAGCAGGGTCGGCTCGTCAATAGTCCATAGCTGGGTGGCAGGCAGCGCTTTGATCAACGCGAAGCGGCGTTCCGCTTCGGTGGCGCCACGCTCTTGCTGAGTAATGTAGAACACTTCTAGCAGCGCAATCCACGGAATCAGGACCGTGTGGTAACGTAAAAGCTCTTCCACACGGTCCGCGCCTGCTTCGTCTTCGATCAGTGTCAACACCGCAGAGGTGTCAAGCAAATACTCATCCACCACGCTCCCGCTCCTTCCGCCGCTCCTGGAGTAAACGCTCAACGAGATGTTCACCCTTGCCGCGACCGCGTAGAGCTTGAACGGGGTCCCGAGGGACTGGGACGACTGTGATCGCCTGTCCATCGTCCAGCCAGACCAACTGGTCTCCGTCCGCGATATGGTAGCGCTTGCGTATCGCCGCCGGAATGACCGTTTGACCTCGCTTCGTCACGGATGTCTGCATACTCCATCCTCCTTTCAGAAATAATACAAGATAAATACCGAAAAGGCAAGACAGTTTAAGGGATAAACATGCAAGCAGTACGATGGACCGGAAGTCGGGTGAGTCCCCAGGAACTCCCTACACCTTCCCCGTCTTCCGACGAAGTCTTAGTCCGTGTGCGGCGTGTCGGCCTTAGCGGGCTAGACGTGGCCCGACTGATGGGGGCGGCCGGAGCGGGGGGAGTCCTACCCGGTCATGAGATAGCGGGCGAGGTGGCAGACCTGGGGCGAGAGGTCCACGGCTGGTCCGTGGGCGACCGCGTCACGGTGAACCGACTGTGCGCCTGCGGTCACTGCCTCTATTGCGGCCTCGGCCGCCCTACCTTATGCGACCAGCGCCAGGAGATCGGTCTTGACCGCGACGGCGGGCTGGCCGAGTATGTCGTGGTTCCCGCGCGTAACCTCTACCAATTGCCCGACAACGCTGACTGGGCGCTCGCCGCGTCGGTGGACCCGCTGGCTTCCGCGCTGCCCGCTGTCAACCGCGCCAGCATCATGTTTGAGGATACGGTGGTCATTCTGGGGGCTGGGGCGATGGGGCTGTACTCCGCGCAACTGGCGCGTTTGGCCGGGCCGCAGCGGCTGGTCGTGCTAGGCCGGGAGGCGGCGCGCTTGGCGGCGGCGCGCGAGTGGGCCGCCGCGGTGGTAGACGTAGCGGCTGAGGATGGCCTGGCTGCCGTCCAGCGGCTGAGTGGGGGCCAGGGCGCGGACGTGGTCATCGAGGCGTCGGGGAGTCCGGCGTCGGTGGCCGAGGCCGTCAGCCTGGCGGGACGAACCGGGCGGGTTGCCCTGCTAGGAGCCTATGCCCAACCCAGCCCTATGCCTGCTGGCGAGCTAGGCCAGCGTGGCATCAGCCTCTACGGCACGTGGGGCTACAGCCCGGACGAGTTTCTGCAGGCGCTGGCGCTACTTATGGGCGGCCACGTCCGCCATCAGCCCATCGTCACCCACACGCTCCCTCTCGACGAGGTGGAGCACGCCCTGGCCTTGATGGTCAACCGCGAAGCCATCAAGGTCCACCTGGTTCCTGCCTGATACACAAGTAGGGCGAACCTGCGTATTCGCCCTGGGCCGACATACCCCGAGTACCCTCCACCTGTGCCCCGTAATCGGGGTATGCGGAGGGCAGGCAGGGCACAGGCGCGGGTCGCCCCCTACTCAGGGGATTGGTCTGACCGAAAACGTGAGGGCAAGCAGCGCCAGGGCGGCGATGGCCCAGAGGTGGCGGCTGCGGTCCAGCGGGGTGATGTCGTCCTGCGGCGGTGGGTGGCCGAGACCGACTACCAGCACGATGATGGCGTACAGCCCCCACGTCGGCGCGAGCGGGGTGAGGGCGACGAGGACGAGCCAGGCCAGCCGGCCGAGCCAGATGGCGGCGCGGCCCAGTGCGGCGTAAGTCAGGTGGCCGCCGTCAAGCTGGCCGATGGGCAGCAGGTTGATGGCCGTGATCTGGAGGCCCAACCAGGCCGCGAACAGCAGCGGGTCGAACCAGTCCAATTGCACGCCATCCGGTAGGGGACCGCGCAGCAGCCACGCCAGCCCGCTCGCCAGGAGCGAGGGGGTAACGGGGACAGCAAACGCCGCGACGCTGGCCGAGCGCAACCCCAGCGCCAGGATGGGCAGCGCGACCACCAGCCCGGCCAGCGGCCCAGCCAAGGCCACGTCAAACAGGGCGCGGCGGTGCGGCACGGGGGAGCGCATGGCGATGACCGCGCCCAGCGTGCCCAGGCCATAGGGCGGCGGCGGCGACGGCAGGAAAAACGGCGGCGTGATGAGCATGGCGTAGCGGCGGGCGACCAGGTAGTGGCCTAGTTCGTGCGCGCCCAGGATGAACAGGAGCGCGGCAGCGAACGTCAGCCCGGCCCCGCCGTGTTGTTCCAGGGCGTCTAGTATGCTCCCCAGCGTCACCGTCAGAGGGCCAGCCCGCGCGGCCTGGAGTAGCGCGCCTGTCATGGTGAGTGTCGCGAAGGTGACCAGCAAGAGCAGCAGATGGAGGCCCCAGGCGGGTCGCGTCGGCAGCAATTCGGCCGCCGGCCGCGCCAGCACCACATCGTCCGCCCCCGCCTGGAACACAAAGGGTGCATACCCCAACCGCCCGAACGGCGCCTGCCACTGATCTAACGCCAGGTTCGCCGGAACCACCAATTTGCCGTAAAATTCCCATGTCAGCCCATCGCGCCCCCGTCGAATATCGCGGGGGGTAAAGGCGTCGGCCATAATGGCGCGTAGGTCTAGGGCCAGGCTATCGGCTTCGGGGTGTCGCATAGGAGAGGGGAATTGTAGTCAGTGTTGGACGAACTTCAAAATGCGGGGCAGGCTACGCTCGATGCCCTCCCCCAATCATCAATTATCAATCATCATTCATTTCTTGACCGGGCCGACGCCTTAGCCGCCATTCACCGCCAGATCAGTGGGTGCCGTCGCTGCGCCGAGGCGGGCTTCTTTGTCGGCGCGCCTGTCGTAGCGGGCCAGTGGGCGGCGCGCGTCATGCTCGTCGGGCAGGCGCCGTCGGAGGCGGGCGCGCAGTACAATCGGCCCTTTGCCTGGCATGCGGGCCGGCCTCGCCCCCGCATCTGGGACTGGCTGGCCGAGGTGGGCTGGGCGGAAGACGAGTTCCGCGCCCTGGCGTACCTGACCCCTGTCACCAAGTGTTATCCGGGCCGGGCCGCCAGTGGGAGTGGCGACCGCCGCCCCAGCCTGACCGAGGTAAAGCTGTGCGCGCCCTACCTGGACCGCGAGTTGGCGTTGGTGGACCCTGACCTGATTATCACAGTCGGAACGCTGGCCCTGGAACGGCTGGTCGGTCGGGTCAGGCTGGATGACATGGTCGGCCAGGCGCTAACAGCCGACATCGCGGGCCGTCGGCGGACCCTGGTTCCCCTGCCGCATCCATCGGGCGTCAGCCGCTGGCTGAACGAGCCGGCCAATCAGGCGAAGCTGCGCCAGGCGTTACAGACCCTGCGCGAGGTACGAGTGGAGCTTGGGGTGTAGGTTAAGGTGACATAGATTGCGATCAGGGCAATGACATGTGGCTGTCATGCCGAACGCAGTGAGGCATCTGCTCCGAGGACGTTATCAGAGCAGATGCTTCGCTTCGCTCAGCATGACAGTCAGTGAGATTCTAGCTTTGCCGTATGTCACTTTCGATATGATATTCTTAGCATGACAGTTGTATGCACCCTGGTTCTCTGTTGTCGAAGGAGCGCGTTATGACGACGATGATGACGGTGGAGGATGTGAAGGCAGCGCGGCGCGTCATCGCCGGCCGCGTCCATCGCACGCCGTTGGTGCGGAGTACGGCGTTGGGAGTGCGAGTGGGTGCGCCACTGTTTCTCAAGCTGGAGAACCTGCAGAAGACCGGCTCGTTCAAGCCGCGCGGCGTGCTGACCAAAATTGCCTCGCTCAGCGCGGAACAGCGCGAGCGCGGGCTGGTGACGGCGTCGGCTGGCAATCATGCCCAGGCGTTGGCCTGGGCCGCCCAGACCGAAGGGCTGGCCTGCACCGTCGTCATGCCCGAGTCCGCGCCGGCCTCCAAGCTGGCTGCGACGCGCGGCTACGGCGCGCAGGTGGTTCTCGAACCGAGCATCATGAACGTGATTCGCCGCGCCCAGGAGTTAGCCGAGACAGACGGCCTGACCTATGTGCCGCCCTTTGACGACCCGGCCATTGTGGCGGGCCAGGGGACCGTCGGGCTGGAAATCCTGGAAGACCTGCCGGACGTGGGGACGGTGGTGGTGGGCATCGGCGGCGGCGGGTTGATCGCCGGCGTGGCGCTCGCGGTGAAATCGCTGTCCCCCGAGGTGAAGGTCATTGGGGTGGAGCCGGAGGGGGCGGCCAGCATGTACTTGAGCCGTCAGGCCGGGCATCCGGTACGGCTGGACAAGGTGCAGACCATCGCCGATGGCCTGGCCGCCCCGTTCGCCGGCGAAGTAACATTCCCCTACGTCCAGCAGTATGTGGATGACCTGGTCCTGGTGACGGATGACCAGATTCGACGGGCGATGGGCCTGCTGCTCGAACGGGGCAAGCTGCTGGCCGAGCCGGCCGGCGCCGCCGCCCTGGCCGCCCTGCTGGAGGGCCTCGCCGTCCCGCGCCCTGAGGCCCCTGTCGTCGCCATTGTCAGCGGCGGCAATGTGGATGTCGCTCGCCTGGCAAGCCTCCTGGCGGAGGCGCCGGCCTAAAGGTACGCCTATGCTCTCCTCCCCTCCACCCTACCAACTGGCCGCCGAGGAAGTGGTTCTCGCCCTCGATAGTGACCGGCAACGCGGCCTGAACGCCGAGCAGGTCCACGAACGGCTGGTCGAGTTTGGCCCTAACGCCCTCCAGGCCACCCCGCCCCCGACGCCCCTTGATATCTTCCTGGCCCAATTCAAGGAGCCGCTCGTCCTTGTCCTGGTGGCCGCCACCCTCGTGTCGGCCGGTGTCTGGTTCCTGGAACGCGGCCAGCCAGGCGCGGAACCCCTCCCTTACGACTCTCTGGTCATCCTGGCGATTGTGATTCTCAACTCAGTGCTGGGTGTGGTCCAGGAGTACCGCGCCGAGCAGAGCGTGCGTGCCCTGCGCCGCCTGACCGCGCCCGAAGCGAAGGTCGTTCGGGGCGGCGAGCGGCAGCGGATACCCGCCGACCAGATCGTGCCGGGCGATCTGCTGATTCTCGAAGCTGGCGACCGTGTTCCCTCCGATGCGCGGCTGTTAGAGGCGATGAACCTCCAGGTGGACGAGAGCGCGCTCACCGGCGAGAGCGTGCCGGTCAGCAAGAGCGTCGCGGCCCTGGAGGGCGAACATCCGCTGGGCGACCGGGTCAACATGGTCTATACGGGCAGCGCGGCCACGTATGGCCGCGGGCTGGCCCTCGCCACGGCGACAGGTATGGCGACAGAGATGGGGGCTATCGCGGGCCTGATCCAGCGCGCCGACCCCAGCGACACTCCCCTCCAGCGCGAGTTGGCCCGTGTCGGCGGTCAGCTCGGCATCCTGGTCCTGGTGATCTCCGTGATTGTCTTTGTCACGGGGGTGGTGGCGCGCGGCGCGACCTCCTTCGAGGCGATGCTCGCCATGTTCCTGTTCGCCGTGGCCCTGGCCGTGGCAGCAATTCCCGAAGGCTTACCCGCCATTGTGACTGTCGCCCTGGCGATTGGCGTACGGCGCATGGCCGACCGCCGCGCCATTGTGCGCAAGCTGCCCGCCGTCGAGACGCTCGGCTCGGCCACGGTTATCTGCACCGACAAGACGGGGACGCTGACGCGCAACGAGATGGCCGTGCGCGAACTGCTGGTGGGGGTGAGCCATCGCTATGTCGTCAGCGGCGAGGGCTATATCCCCGAAGGCGCCCTGACCCCCCTCGACATCCCTGCCCACCCGTCCGACCTGGCCTGGACGCTCAGTGTGGGCGCGTTGTGTAATGATGCGGAGGTTGTCGCGGTGGATGGGGCGTGGCGGGCCGATGGCGACCCGACGGAGGCCGCTCTGCTGGTGCTGGCGATGAAAGCGGGGCTGCGGCAGGAGATGCTGGCGCAGGCAGAGCCGCGCGTGGGTGAGATCCCCTTCTCCTCTGAGCGCAAGCTGATGACCACCATTCACAGCCTGGCGGTCGGACAGGCTGCCACAGGGCTGGTCGCTGACCTCGACCTGGGGCGGGTCAATGACGGGCTGGTAGCGAATATCAAAGGCGCGCCGGATGTGGTGCTGCGCGCATGTCGCTGGGTGCGTGACCAGGGGACCGTGCGCGAGTTGACCGCCGACGACCGTGCCTGTATTCGGCAGGTCAACGAGGAGTTGGGTGAGCAGGCGCTTCGCACGCTGGGGCTGGCCTACCGCGAACTGGAGGCCAATGACCCTTCCGTGGACTATGAGCCGCAGGTGGTCGAGCATGAGCTGGTGTTCCTGGGGCTGGTGGGCATTATTGACCCGCCGCGCCTGGAAGCCCCAACGGCAGTCGCCGAGGCGAAGCGGGCGGGCATTCGTCCCATCATGATAACCGGCGACCACGCGACGACGGCCCTGGCGATCGCGCGGGCCATTGGGCTGGCGCAGCCGGGCGACCGGGTGCTGAGCGGGGCCGACCTGAACAAGCTGGATGACGCCGGGCTGGACCAGGCGGTGCGTGAGGTCAGCGTCTATGCCCGCGTGGACCCGGCCCACAAGCTGCGGATTGTGGAAGCCCTCCAGCGCCAGGGGCACATCGTCGCCATGACGGGCGATGGCGTCAACGACGCGCCCGCCCTCAAGCGGGCCGACATCGGCGTGGCGATGGGCCTGCGCGGCACGGACGTCGCCAAAGAGGCGGCCGATATGGTGCTCACCGACGACAACTTCGCCACCATCGTCGCCGCTATTGGCGAGGGCCGCGCTATCTTCGACAACATTCGCAAGTTTATCCGTTACCTGCTTAGCTCCAACGCGGGCGAAGTCTTGACCATGTTTCTTGGCATCATGCTGGCCGGTGGACTGGGTTTCATCTCCCCGGCCGGGGTGGCTTTCCTGCCTATCTTGACCGCCCAAATCCTGTGGATCAACCTCGTTACCGATGGGGCGCCGGCCCTGGCGCTGGGCGTGGACCCGCGCACACCGGACATCATGCTGCAACCGCCGCGCGCCCTCAACGAGCCGGTCATCCCGCGCCGCATGTGGATCTTTATCGGCCTGGTCGGCGTCGTTATGATGGTCGGGACGCTGGGGATCCTGGAAGCCTATTACCCCGGTGGATTGCTAACCCTGTTCCAGCCGCCCACCGACGCTGCCCACACCGCCGACTTCGCGCGCACCGTCGCCTTTACCACGCTGATGCTGTTCCAGTGCTTCAACGCGCTGAACTCACGCAGCGGCCGGCAGAGCATCTTCCGCCTCGGCTTCTTCGGCAACCGCTGGCTGTGGGGGGCCATCGCCCTCTCCGTCGGGTTGCACGCCTTGGTGATCTACGTTCCCGCCCTCCAGGCCGCCTTTGAAACGCTGCCGATGCGCCCCGTAGACTGGCTGGTCTCGGTTCTCGTCGCCAGCAGCGTGCTCATCGTGGTCGAGATTGCCAAGGTCTTGGGCTGGCTGGAACGGTAGCTCGGTCTGGCCGGTGGGGCAGCCTTTCTAAACGGCCCCACCGGCTGGAAAGCCTGCGCCACGTATGACAGGCTGGGACAGGAAAAAGCGCCGGCCTCGCACGATGTAGGCGGCGCTGGTTAGACTATTCAACTGTGATGACATCAGCGACGGCTCACCAACTGACGTATGGCTACGTGACCCTATTCGTCGTCCTCCTCATCCTCGAACTCCTCCTCGTCCTCCCACTCTTCCTCATCCTCTTCATCCCAGCCCTCTTCGTCATCCTCTTCATCCCACTCTTCGTCGTCCTCGTCCTCTTCGATCTCTGCCTCGTCCTCCCACTCGTCTTCCTCATCCGAGGCGTCCTCGACCAGGACGTATCCTTTACCTTTGCAGATGGGGCACTTTTCGGCCCCGATGTAGCCCGTGCCGCCACATCGGATACAATCCTCTTGCTCAGCCATGGCCGTCTCCTTTGGGTACAGCGGTTCGTGGATGGGTCTCCCTTCCCATTATACTGAGGGAGGCCGTCGTTTGTAAAGGGGGGAGATGCGAATTTTTAGAGGGTGGAGGGAGGACCGGGCACGGAAGAGGGGCGATAGGCCGTTGACTGTAGGTCTCTGCCGCCCTATAATGGAGACAGCCAGATTGAGGAGGTGAGAGCCATGAGCGCGCAAGCGATTGAAGCCCAGGTGTTGGAGGTGCTCCGCGAGCTGTCCCCGACCCGCCAGGCCGAAATTCTGGACTTCGCCCTGTTCCTCCGCGAGCGAGAGCAGCGACGGAATGGACCGACAGACTCTGAACTTAGCGGGGTTCAGGACGAAGACATGACGGACAGGGTTGGGGTCTTAGAGGAAGATCCGCTTGAGGAGTTCATTGGCAAAATTCATGGTCCGCCCGATTGGGCCGATGAACATGACAAGTATATCGGATTGGCTGCGCTAGGCTTAACAAGTACGGAACGTCACGACGATGGCACGTCCGACTGAACTATTTGTAGACACAGCGGGTTGGGCTAACATCCTGGATGACCGACAGCCCTATCACATACCGGCGCCGGCCTTCTATCGAGACGCGCGGCAGCAAGGCCGCACGCTCGTGACGACCAATTATGTGATGGCCGAACTTGTCTCGGTCCTCATCAGCCCGGTCCGGACGCCGCGCCCCATCTTGATAAGGCTCGTTAGCAGCCTGCGCGCCTCATCACACATCGAAGTCGTCCAGGTTGACCCGGCCCTGGATGAGCAAACCTGGCAATTGTTGGTCAGGCGACCAGACAAGGACTATAGCCTGGTGGATTGCGCCAGCTTCGTCATCATGCAGCAGCGCGGCCTGACCGACGCCTTGACCACCGACCACCACTTCGAGCAGGCCAGCTTCACTCGCCTGTTGCGCTAGCCGCTAGACGACGGACGACGGAAGACGGACGACTAACATATTGGGACAGATAGACAAACCTCCGTCCTGCAACTGATTCTTTGGTTTTGTCACCATGACCTACACATGTACAATGGTTGTCCCATCGAAGGAGTGATGCCCGTAGTCGCGTCCATCAATTATTAGGTTGCCCGAACCGGGCGAGACGTCAAAGTGGACGGCTCCATCCCAGCCGGTATGACCGCTTGAATAGGTCCAGCTCCAACTTATATGGACACGAGCATAATTGACGGGTGAGCCATGACGATCTAGTACCACGACAGTAACCATGTGACCCTCCAGGTAAGTTATGTTCCGAGGTGTCATTCGGAGAATGAAGTTTGATGATTCAATATCTCTACTTTGGGCCGTACTCCTTCCAGGACTGTCGAAACATATTCCAAACCGTTTTACCGGCAATGCTAGCTCCAAGTACCCCCCAGCCTACTACGCGCTGCGCACGTGCCTGACGAACCGCCTCTAATTGCTCGTCTACATCCATCCCAAGCTGCTTCGCCCGTTGTAGATCAGCTTCGGCTTCTCTGAATTTGTTGAGAGTAGCGTATGCCCAACCACGAGCGTAAAATCCTTCTCCTCTTGACCCGTCCATCTGAACAGCCTTGTTCGCATCTGCTAATGCTTTCTCAGGCTCATCAGCTTGCAGGTAACACCAAGCACGCACGAAGTACAGGCTAAATTGCATAAGATTATCTCGGGGAGCTACCTTAAGTGCTTGCGAAAAGGCGGACGCGGCTACATCATATTGACCGGCTTCGTAATACTGTCTGGCCTGCTTTGCTATCGCCTCAAATTCAGGGTTTGACATGGTCTTATCTCCTTGTTTGTGTTACAAGATAGGACTAGGCGTATTGCCATTATAACACTCGCCCCCCCCCTGTCAAGGGGTTGTTAGCTCAATTCAACGCCATTTTGTACGATGGTGTCAAAGCCCGTGGCCTAGAGCACGGATGAAGAGGATGCACGGATCAAGCGACTACGCTCGATGGGCTGGTATGGCTGACAGGATGCTCGGCCCCAATCCGTCCATCCTCCGCATCCGTGCTCTAGCGTCGGCATCGTTGACAGCGGCCGGGCGCGGTTTTATAATGTTGGCAGACGATGAGGGGATGATGAGGGGTTGTGGGATGACCGAGAATAAGGTATCAAGAGGCTTTAGTAATCTGAGTCAGGCGGATGACGAGGCGAAGCGCCTCATTGACCGAGTCCTCGGTGGGGAAGAAACGCGCGACATCGGGCGCAAGGAGTACAACATTGGTGCCTTCTCGATAGCGTTCGGCATACTTACCACGGACGCCGTTTTTAGTAGCTGGGCAAGGTCGTATTCCGGACGAAGGTCATCGTCCACTTCCTCAGCCCCCTGTTTATCCTCCACATGCTGGTTCATAGGTTCCCTTTCTCCCCATTATGGCCCGTGTCCGTGTCCGCGAAGAGCTTGCGAACCTCCTCGCTTGACAGTCGACCCTCTAGCCGATCGCGCCGCCTGGATCGTTCGATGATGGCGCGGAATTTGGGGTTCGTGCTGACGGCAATGGTTTCGTCGTCTACCCCTTCCAGCGACATCAGGGCGGCTACGGGTTTGCCATTGACTACAATAATCAGGGTGTCCTCGCCTACTTGTTCAACATAGTGAGACAGACTGTCACTTGCCTGTTCCTTCTCTAATACCTTCACAGGTCCACCTCCTCACCACCAATCCGAACGATGTTTCTCTCTTTGACGCCGACGGCGCGGATTACCACAACCGGTTCCGGTTCATCCTTAATGTCGTAGTAGACACACAGGTTATCAATGCGTAGCTCCCGCACGGCCAGTGGGTTGGACTCCATCAGTTTGCGAGTGCGGGTCGGAGCATTGGGCTGGTACCTGAGTTGACGGTCCACCGCATCCAAAACCATTCTACGTTGACGCGCCGGAGAAACCGTAGATGGTCAATCGCTGCGCGTGAGTAGTCAATGCGGTAGGCCATGTAGGTAGTTTACTGCTTTTGCTGTAGCCTGTTAACACAAAGACAGGACGGAGGCAACGTCGCCTCCGTCCTGTGGGCTGTCGCGCGGGTCGGGCTAGCCGATGCGTCGGCCCATCACGACCGTCGCGACGGCGGTAAGTCCTCCATTGGTGCTGGCGAGATCCAGCCGCGTCCCCTCGTCCTCGTTCATCTGCCGCGCCGCCGTCTCCTTGGGCACCACACGCCAGAACTCGCTCTTCCTCTCGCGCCACTCGGCCAGCAGCCGCCACGCCAGCGGGCTGCTGGTGCGCTCGAAATGGTGCTTGAGCAGCGACCGCACGGCCATAATGTCGTCGGCGCGTTCCAGCGGTTGCAACTCGACCAGTTGGGCATTGACCCGGAAGGCAAAGTCGCCCGCCTCATCCCAGACGTAGGCGATGCCCCCCGTCATGCCCGCGCCGAAGTTGCGGCCGGCCTGGCCCAGCACCAGCACCACGCCGCCCGTCATGTACTCGCAGCCGTGGTCGCCCACACCCTCGACGACGGCCACCGCGCCGGAGTTGCGCACGGCGAAGCGTTCGCCGGCCCGGCCGGCGGCATAGAGCGCGCCACCCGTCGCGCCGTACAGACAGGTGTTGCCGACAATGGTGTTCTTGTTCCACTCATACGTCGCCTTCGGGCTGGGGCGGATGGCAATCTCGCCGCCGCTCATGCCCTTGCCCACGTAGTCGTTGGCCTCGCCCACCAGCCGCATCCCCACGCCCTCGATGTTGAACGCGCCGAAACTCTGGCCCGCCGTCCCCTCGAAATCCAGGCGGATGGTGCCGGGCGGTAAACCCTCATCCCCGTAGCGCCGCGCGATCTCGCCGGCCAGCCGCGCGCCGACGGTGCGGTCGGTGTTGCGAATGGGGTAGGCCAGTTGGATAGGCGCCTCGCAGTTCACCGCGCTCATCGCATCGGCTACAATCTCCTCCTGGAGGCCAGTAGGGCAGGGCGCTTGAAGGTCGGGCTGCGGCCGGTGGCGGAAGGGCCGCGTGAAGTCGGGGTCCACCGCCGCCAGGACGGGCGCGAGGTCCAGCATGTCCGCCGCCGCCAGGCCGGTCTGCGTCTGGCGCAGCAGGTCCACCCGCCCGATGATTTCGTCCAGCGAACGCGCGCCCATCTCGGCCAGCAACTCGCGGATTTCACGGGCCAGGTACAGGAAGAAAGCTATGACCATTTCGGGCGAGCCGGGGAACTTGGCGCGCAGGGCCGGGTCCTGGGTGGCGATGCCGACCGGGCAGGTGTTGGTGTGGCAGGCGCGGGCCATCAGGCAGCCCTCGGCCACCACCGCTGCCGTGCCAAACGAGTACTCGTCCGCGCCGAGTAGCGCGGCAATGATGACGTCGCGCCCGGTGCGCAGGCCGCCGTCAGTGCGGATGACCGCCCGGTCACGCAGGCCGTTGAGGATGAGGGTCTGCTGCGTCTCGGCCAGGCCGATTTCCCACGGGATGCCCGCGTTTTTGATGGACGACAGCGGCGACGCGCCCGTGCCGCCGGAGTGGCCGGCGATGTGAACCACGTCGGCCCCGCCTTTGATGACGCCCGCCGCGACCGTGCCCACACCAGCCTCGGCCACCAGCTTGACGCTGATGCGGGCGGCCGGGTTGATCTGGCGCAGGTCGTAGATGAGCTGGGCCAGGTCCTCGATCGAGTAGATGTCGTGGTGC
>JAHCIP010000259.1 GCA_026129165.1 Anaerolineae bacterium | reverse complement strand
ACGCTGGCGATGGTGCGGGCGACGTTGGGCGGGCAGCAGGGGCACTGGAACCAGGGCACATGGTGGTGGTCGCCGGCGCTGGAGAGCGGGTTCTCGTAGTAGAAGGTGTTGCCGGCCAGCGAGACGCCGCTGAGGAAGCCGTTGTAGAGGCCGCGCTCGAGGATGTCGGCAAAACGGCTCTCGCCGCCAAACTGGAGCATGCGCTGGTTCCAGTTGATGAGGGCGATGGTGGCGCAGGTCTCGGCGTAGGCGGTCTCGTCGGGCAGGTCGTAGTCGGTGGTAAAGCCCTCGTTGTGGCGCGAGGGGCCGGTGCCGCCGGTGATGTACATGCGGCGGCTGGTGAGATTGTGCCAGAGGCGGTCGCTGGTCTCAAGCAGCGTGGGGTCCTCGAACTCGTCCGCCAGGTCGGCGACGGCGCTGTAGAGGTACATGGCGCGCACGGCGTGGCCGACGACCTCGGCCTGCTCGCGGACGGGTACATGGGACTGGTTGTAGGCGTAGGTACGCGCCCAGAAGGCGGCGGGGTCCTCGCCCCGTGCGCGGGCCTCGAGGTCGAAATAGTGGGGCTGGCGGCCGCGCTCGTCGACGAAGTATTCGGCCAGGCGCAGGTAGCGCGGCTCGTCCGTGGCGTGGGCCAGCTTGACCAGGGCCAGCTCGATCTCCTCGTGGCCGCAGTAGCCGCGCCGCTGGCCCGCCGCCCGGCCAAAGGTCGCGCCGATGAGGTCGGCGTAGCGGCGCATGGCGTGGAGGAAGAAGGTCTCGCCAGTGGCGGCATGGTGGGCCACGGCGGCCTCCATCAGGTGGCCCGCGCAATACAGCTCGTGCTTGTCGCGGAGGTTGGTGAAACGCTTGTGCGGCTCGACGGGGGTATAGTGGCTGTTGAGATAGCCGTCGGGCTGCTGCGCCGCGACGATGAGGCGGGCCACGTCGTCGAGCATCCGCCTCTGGGTGGGGTCACCGTCGGTGACGACGGCGTAGGCCAGCGCCTCCACGGACTTGGCGACGTCCGAGTCCCAGAAGACGTGGGGGACCGGCGCGTCGCCGGGCCGCCACGTCTGGCGCAGGGCAGCGAGGCGGCCGGTGTCGCGCAACTGGCGGAAGACGGCGGGCAGGGTGTGCTGGCGGTTGACGCGCAGCCGCTCGCCCCAGAAGCCGCCGTCGATGCGGACAGCGGTAAGGGGTACGGGGGTGTAGGGACGGTGGGACGCTTCAGGCATGGTGGATGGTCAGGCGGCGGCAGGCCTACCGGATGGCGCGTGAATACGGGAAGGAGCGGCAGACGCTCACCTCGTGCCAGGCACAGCAAGCTGCACACCCCGCGAATCTCGCCGTTTCAGCCGGGGTAAGTGAGAGTCCGATCCAACAAAGGGCAACACGCTTGATCGGTCGTGGTGCCCTTTGTCCGAGAGGAGATTAGCCAGCGGGTGACGGCTACCGGCTCTGTCGACGAGTCGTGTAGTCGAATACGACGGCCAGCACCAGCACCAAGCCTCTGACGACGTATTGGAGGGCAATGTCGATGCCCATGAGGTTCATGCCGCTCGTCAGCGACATATAGACCAACGCGCCGATGAGCGATCCCAAGACCGTACCGATGCCACCGGCGGGGGAGGCGCCGCCGATAAAAGCCGCCGCGATGGCGTCTAATTCCAATAGCGTCCCCGCTTGCGGCGTGGCGGACCGCAACCGGGAAGCGAACATGATCCCGCCCAACGCAGCCAGCAAACCCATGTTGGCAAACACGAACCAGGTAATGCGCTTGACGTTGACGCCACTGAGTTGAGCCGCTTCTGGATTGCCACCGACCGCGTAGATGTGTCGGCCGAGTACCGTCTGTGTCGCGATGAACTGATAGATAGCGACCACGAGCAGCATGATCACCACGGTCCATGAGAGGCCATTGTAGCCGGCGAGCACCCATGTCAGAGCGGCGAGCACAAGCGAGATGAAGGCCAGCTTAAGGACGAACAGGTTCATTGGCAGGACTTCGAAGCCATAGGCCATCTTCTGTCTGCGGCTTCTGACTTCGCCCATGATAAACAGGATAATGACGATCAATCCGAGAATTAGCGTCAGCTTGTGCACTTCCGGCATGAAGGCAAGGCCGGGGATGTCGGGAATGTAGCTGTTGCCAATGGCGTTGAAGAGGTCATTCTCAATGATGATCGTGCCTGAAGCCGCCAGAACAAGTAAGAGGAGGCCTCGGTAGACCAGCCAGCCGCCCAAAGTAGCCACGAAGGCCGGGATTTTCAACTGCGCCACCATGAAGGCGGTCACCGAGCCAGCCAGGACGCCGAGGGCGAGGGCCAGCGGGATGACAATGTAGGCGGGCAGGCCGTAGGATTTCATGCCGATGGCCGCCAGTGCGGCGAGGAAGCCTGAGAGGAAACCGACAGACAGATCGATATGCCGGATGACGATGACCAGTGTCATGCCGACGGCAATCACGGCAATATACCCCGTCTGATTCAGCAGGTTGGCGATGTTTCTGGGCGAGATGAAGAGGCCGTTGGTCGTGACGGTGAAGAATGCCCAGATCACGAACAGGGCGATATACATGCCATAGTCGCGGATGTTCAGCCGGAGCATTTTCCCCAGACTCTCCATGAATGACGTCTGGGCCGCAGGGCCACCCTGGGTGCCGACCGGACTAGCTTGCTGTGCACTCATCGTCAGCCTCCTGGATCATGAATTTCGCCGTTGAATGCTACGCGCCGCGCCACCAGAGTCTGAGGTGAGGTGCTGCTCCTCGCCGAGGTGGCGAGACCGCACCCCATCTCATCCGCCGCCCATAGCGACGGACACGCTGGTTCACCCTTAACTCGTAGCCAGTTGCATGATTTTCTCCTGCGTCGCTTCCTCAATGGGCAGCTCGCCGGTGATTCTGCCGTCTGAAACAACGTACACGCGATCACTCATGCCCAGAACCTCGGGCAATTCCGACGAGATCATGATGATGCTCATGCCCTGCTCGACCAGCCGGGTCATGATCGTATAAATCTCGTATTTGGCGCCGACATCGATGCCACGGGTGGGCTCGT
Source organism: Anaerolineae bacterium (assembly GCA_026129165.1). Taxonomy (GTDB): domain Bacteria; phylum Chloroflexota; class Anaerolineae; order Epilineales; family JAHCIE01; genus JAHCIE01. The sequence continues at coordinate 5,759 of JAHCIP010000259.1, read as the reverse complement.
CCAGGATGAGCAGGCCGGGCTTAACGAACAGCCATTTGGCGATACACACCTTCTGCTGGTTGCCGCCGCTGAGGTTGCCCACCTTTTGCTCAATACTGGGGGTCTTGATATTGAGCGAACCCCGGTAATCTTCTGCAATCTTGATCTCAGCATTGCCGTCGACAACGCCTCGCCGGGCGATTTCCTGCAAGTTCGCCAGCGTGATGTTCTGCTTCACATCCTGAATCAGAATCAGCCCGGTGGCCTTGCGGTCTTCGGTCGCATACGCTATGCCCGCGGCGATGGCCGCCTGCGGGTGCGTGAAGTGCTGCTTCTTCCCCTCGACGTATACGTCCCCCTTGACGCGATAACCTAACGGATTTCCGAACAGGCTCAAGGCCAGTTCCGTGCGGCCGGAGCCCATCAAACCGGCGAAGCCAACGACTTCGCCCTTCTTGACGTTGAAGCTCACGTCCTTGAGGATATCCCTGCCCAGCGCAGGGTCGTAGACGTTCCAATCCTTGACCTCAAGCATGACTTCTCCGCCACCTTGCGGGCAGATAATGAGCACTTTGATGCCCTTCGCTACCAGCGCGTCAACGTTGGCCTTCTCCCGGGCCGCGTCACTCTGGCTGAAGAGAATGTCAACGTTATAGCCGGCGGCTTTGAAGGCCGCTTGAAAATGGGCCTGGTCCTGGATCCAGCGCGGTTCGTCCTGTGTCGGTAGAACGACCCCAACGGCCAGACTGCCCGACTGCGCCGGTGCTTGTGAAACGCCGGCAGCGTTACCTGCCTGGTAGTAGCCGGAGGCGATTAGCGTAGCCTCGACATTCGTCCTGTCCACCGAGACCACCGGCGACTCTACCGTCGGGACAGCCTTCGCGCCGTTGTTGACGCTACCGCTCGCGGCGGGAGTCTGGCCCTTGAGCAAGGCGACCGAAGCGTCCACGGTGGCCTGCACCAGAGTGCGGACATCCTTGAAGACGGTCATCGACTGCTTGCCATCCATGATGTACTGGGCAGAGGCTTCCTCAGCATCCTGCCCCGTAATCAGGTAGCTCGTGACGTCCTGGTCGGCAGCGAAGACATCGGCAATCGCGCGCGCGGTGTTGTCATTGGGGGCGAGGATGAAGACGTTGCCCTTGTCGGCGGCGGTGGCGCTGGCCAGGTTGGCTTGGGCCAGGTTGCTGGCAGTCTGGCGATCCCAACCGGTGGTGATCTGGTTGAAGATCGCACGCTGCTGGGCGCGTGTCAGAGCCGCATTGGCCTGGAGACTACTGGCCTGGGCTGATTTCTTGATAACAAAAGTGCCATCAGCGATCCTGGGTTGCAAGACGTCCCAGGCGCCCTGGAAGAAGAGGAAGGCATTGTTGTCGGTTGCAGCGCCCGCATACAGATACAACGGGTTGCCTGTGCCTGTCGCATGGTCCACCAGATATTGCGCCTGCTGCGCGCCGACGGCGATGCTGTCAAAGGTTACGTAGTAATCTACGGCGTCGGTGTCGGGGATCAGCCGGTCATACGAGATAACCTTCACGCCGGCCGCTTTCGCGGCTGCCACGGCCGTCGCGGCCGCTTTGAACGGATTGCGCGGTCGTTCCGGGTAGATGTTGTTGATTTCGCGGCCGACCATGTGCTTGATCAGCACAGGTTCAGACACCTCGCCTTTATGAGCGTCCAGGGTACATACGGTCTGGCCGTCCCGCAACACCGTGACCGTATCGGCAATGGCGATGACTTCTTTGAGCTTGTGCGAAATCATGATCGACGTGACACCCTGTTGCTTGAGTTCACGGATCAGGTTCAACAGATTTTCGCTGTCATCCTCGTTCAGGGCCGCGGTCGGCTCATCCAGGATGAGCAATCTCACGTCCTTACTCAGCGCCTTGGCAATTTCGACCAGTTGCTGCTGGCCGACGCCCAGATGCTTGACTTTGGTCTCGGGGTTGACATCGCAGCGAACTTTCCGTAGCGCTTCAGTCGCTCGTTTGATGGTTTCATACCAGTCAACGGTAAAGCCTCGTCTAATCTCATTGCCGAGGTAGATATTCTCGTAGACCGTCATTTCAGGTACCAGGGCCAGCTCCTGATAGATGATGACGATGCCGGCCTTTTCGCTGTCGGCGATGCCCGAGAATTTTTGCACCTGCCCCCTGAACAGGATGTCCCCCTCATATGCCCCGTGGGGATAGACACCGCTCAGTACCTTCATCAGCGTGGACTTACCCGCGCCATTTTCGCCAACCAGACAATGAATCTCGCCCTCGGCAACTTGAAAGCTGACGTTATTCAAGGCTTTCACACCGGGGAAAGACTTGCTAATGTTTTGCATTTCCAGGATGGGAGGTTGGCTGGACATCGCTCGCTCTCCTGATAAGGTAAAGAGTGACCGTTCAGTCGCTGACCCGAGGCGCGACCCCTGGAATGGCCATGCAGGGATAGCGAGGACTGCTCGTCACTATCCCTGCATGGCTAACTCCCCTGACTTATTGCAAGCCCTTGAAGTCGCTGGCCTGGTAGTAGCCCGAGTCGATCAGCGCCTTCTTGACGTTGTCCTTGGTGACGGTTACGATGGGGGACGGCTTCGCCGGCACATCGATCTTACCGTTGTTGTAGGTGGTGGTCTTGTCCGGGGTCTTGCCGGCCACGAACGCGTTGGCCGCGGCAACCGCATCCGCCGCCAGGGTGCGGACATCCTTGAAGACGGTCATGGACTGCTTGCCGTCGATGATGTACTGCACGGATGCCTTTTCCGCATCCTGCCCGGTGATGTAGTACTTCTTCACATCCTTGTCGGCCGCAAACGCGTCGGCAATCGCACGCGCGGTACCGTCGTTGGGGGCGAGGACAAAGGCGGTGCCCTTGTCGGCAGCCGTGGCCTTGGTCAGGTTAGACTCGGCCAGGCTCTTCGCCGTGTTGAAGTCCCAGTTGGTCGTGGTCTGGCCGATGATCTTGGCCTGCTCATCACGCGTTAGCGTGGGCTTGCTTTGCAGATTGACGGCCTCGCTGGAGTTCTTGATGACGAAGGTGCCGTCGGCGATCTTGGGCTGGATCTTCTCCCAGGCGCCTTCGAAGAAGATGAAGGCGTTGTTGTCGGTGGCGGCGCCCGTGTAGATGTACAGCGGGTTGCCCTTGGTGTCGCCGGCCTGCTTGATCAGGTATTCGCTCCAGGCGGCGCCTACGGCCATGCTGTCGAAGGTGACGTAGTAGTCAACCGCATCGGTGTCGCGGATCAGGCGGTCATAGGAAATGACCTTGACGCCAGCGGCCTTGGCGGCTGCTGCCGCCGCAGCGGCGGCCGTTGCGTCCTGCGGGCAGATGATCAGGACTTTGATGCCCTGGCTGATCAAGGCCTCAACATTGGCCTTTTCCTTCGCACTGTCGCCCTGGCTGAACAAGGGGGTCCAGCCGGCCTTCACGAACACGGCCTGGTCTTGCAGCCAGCGCGGCTCATCCTTGGTCGGCAGCACGACGCCTACCAGGCCCTTGTCCGCCGGGGCTGCAGGCGGCGCCGAGGCGTCCAGGTTCTGGAAGTCGCTGGCCTGGTAGTAGCCGGAGTCAATCAAGGCGGCCTTGACGTTGTCCTTGGTGACGGTGACGATGGCGGACGGCTTGGCCGGCACATCGAGCTTGCCGTTGTTGTAGGTCGTCGTCTTCTCCGGGGCCTTGCCCGCGAGGAAGGCGTTGGCGGCGGCGACGGCGTCGGCGGCCAGGGTGCGGACGTCCTTGAAGACGGTCATGGACTGCTTGCCGTCAATGATGTACTGGACAGAAGCCTTCTCAGCGTCCTGGCCGGTGACAAAGTACTTCTTGACATCCTTGTCGGCGGCGAAGGCGTCAGCGATGGCGCGTGCGGTGCCGTCGTTGGGAGCGAGGATGTAGACGGTGCCCTTGTCGGCCGTGGCGGCCTTGGTCAGGTTGGCTTCGGCCAGGCTCTTGGCGGTGTTGAAGTCCCAGTTGGTGGTGGTCTGACCGATGATCTTGGACTCTTCGTCGCGGGTCAGCGTGGCCTTGCCTTGCAGCGCGATGGCTTCGGAGGAGTTCTTGATGACGAAGGTGCCATCGGCGATCTTGGGCTGGATCTTCTCCCAGGCGCCCTCGAAGAAGATGAAGGCGTTGTTGTCGGAAGACGCGCCGGTGTAGATGTAGAGCGGGTTGCCCTTGGTGGTACCGGCCTGCTGGATCAGGTAATCGCTCCAGGCGCTGCCTACGGCCTTGCTGTCGAAGGTCACGTAGTAGTCCACGGCATCCGTATCGCGAATCAGGCGGTCATAGGAGATCACCTTGATTCCTGCATCTTTGGCCTGCTTAGCCGCTGCCGCTGCGGCCGTGGCATCCTGCGGGGTGATGATGATCACCTTGACGCCCTGGCTGATCAGCGCTTCGACGTTAGCCTTCTCCTTGGCGCTGTCACCCTGGCTGAAGAGCGGCTCCCAGCCGGCCTTCTGGAACACGGCCTGGTCCTGCAACCAGCGCGGTTCGTCCTTCGTGGGTAGAATGACACCCACCGTCGCCTTGCTAGCGGCCGGGGCCTGGCCCTGGGCAGCCGTGGGTTGCGCCGCAGCCGGGGCTTTCGCAGCGGCCGTGGGTTGCGCAGCCGCTGGGGCGGTAGGCTGCGCAGGGGAGGCGCACGCGAATAGCGTGAACGCAACAACCCCCAGCACGAGGACGGTAATCAGCGATCGAGCAGATTTGTGAGACATCTTCTCCTCCTTACAGCTGGTGACTCATGGGAATGCCAGTCAAGATCCCCCAGGTCGATGTCAAGACGAGGTTCTATCAGGCCTCCTTCCTAACGGGCCTTGTCGACATAACAGAGCCAGGCTGGCAAGGCGACTTGCCGAGCCAGCGACCATTGGCAACCAAGACAGCCGTCTGTCGAAGGTGTAGGGTTGATTTTGATTGTATACCCGACAATCCAGATGTCAAGCGGGGGCGCATGGATGTGTCAGGGGGTTGTAGCAGGGGCAGTCGTGGGATGGGCGGGTCATCGTTCTTGTCCCGGCGCTTCGAGCCAGTCGAGCACGGCGTCGGACCAGGCCTCGGGCGCTTCCAGCATGGGGTAGTGCCCGACCCCATGCAGCCAGACCAGAGTCGGCGCGAATAGGTCGCGGGCCAGCCGCTCGGCGATGGCGGGCACGGCGACGGGGTCCTCGTCGCCCCAGAGGACCAGAGAAGGGCGGTCGAAGTGGACGAGGGCCGAGGACCAGCGGGGGCCATGCGCCTCGCGCTCACGGAGGTAGCCGGTCAGCTGGGGGATGATGTCGCGGCCGCCGTTGGCGGTGACGGCCTGCCACAGGGCGTCCATTTCCGCGTCGGTCAATTGGGAGGGGTCGGCGAACAGGGCGCACAGGTTGCGGTCGAACAAGCGGCGGGTCATCAGGCGGGCGACCAGTGGCCCGGCCAGGGGATTCCGTAGCAACTTCTGCACGGCGCGCAGCCGCGCCATCTCGATAAAGACGCTGCCGTTGCACAGGGTCAGCGTGGTCAGGTCGATGCGGTCGTCGCCACGGTGGCAGCGGTCCAGAATCTCGGTGGCGACGCTCGTGCCGTAGTCGTGGGCTACCAGATGGGCGCGGCGTGCGTCCAGGCTCTCCCAGAGGGCCAGGGCCATGTCGGCCTGCTCTATGAGGGAGTAGGAATAGTCGCGGGGTTTGTCGGACAGGCCGAAGCCGAGGTAGTCGTGGAGGATGACGCGGTAGTTTGCGGTCAGGTCCGTCAGGACGCGCCAGTAATCGTAGGAGCAAGTCGGATAACCATGAAGGATGAGAATGATGTCG
>JAHCIP010000258.1 GCA_026129165.1 Anaerolineae bacterium | reverse complement strand
ACGCCTCGGCCTTGGTCAGGGCGTCGTCCACCTCTTCGCCCGCCTCACTGGCGAGCGTGTGGAGATAGGAGCGCTGGGCGCCGGTCATCGGCTCGTCGCCCGTCGTCCACTCGTCCGGGTCCTTCACCGTTATGTGCCACCATCAAACGTTTGGCCTAGATTATGTTATAAAACCAACGGCCGGCGGTGACCCCATTCGAATTCACCGCCGGCTGTTGATGTGTAGTTGTAGCATTGACTTCGCCACGCCTGATTCTTATTCGCCGCCAGCCTCCGGGACCAGACCGGACCCACGCAGCGTAACCGGCTGGACGCGCGTGACCGTTCCAGCCGCGCCCCCCGGATTGACCTGAAGGATCAGGTAGGCCGGCACCCCCTTCGGGCCAGGCACGGTCGGAGAGATCAACGGCGCGGCGACCGGGCGGCCCGCCTTGCACACGGGGTCCTCGTCCACGGCCACGCGGACCTGATGGGTGCAGACACAGGTCGCGCCCGGCGCCAGGGCGACATCCTGAGACCACACGCCCAACAGCGTGTCCTCGCAGCCCAACTGGCCGTCAAAGGACAGGTAGACGGCCTCGTACCAGCCGTCGGGGGCTGCCTCAATGCCTGTATTCGACACGGCCCAACTGAGGTTGATGCGCTGCCCGATGCTCACCGACTGGGGCGCGGTAAACGTCGGAATCGACATTTGCGGCGCGCCAGCGGCGACGAGGGCGGGTAGCAAGAGGATAGCGACCAAACACAACCCGATTCGCAGAGTTAACTTGCGCATAGGTTCCTCCCAGTACGTGATCAAGGCGGCGTCTTGCCCCCTTGTGTATCTCAGCCTCCTACTGTCATTGAAGCATATTCCTCCGTCTACTGCCACCCGTTTTGTGGTATAATAGCGGTGGAAAAGCGGAGTACAGGCGGGGGAACACGGCGGACGGGGCACAGTGACGCGCCGGGAGGTGGGCCATGAGCGCAGAGCTGTCGTTTGGAGCCTGGCTCAAGCGGCGTCGGCGGGGCTTAGGGCTGACCCAGGCCGAGCTGGGGCGGCGGACGGGCTATTCGGGCGAGACGCTCCGTAAGGTCGAGGCCGACGAGGAGCGAGCGTCACACCAGATGGCCGAACGCCTCGCCGCTGCCCTCGACATCCCAGCGGCGGACCGCGCCGCCTTTGTTCAGTTCGCGCGCGGCGAACACGACGGCGCCCCACTCACCCTCCCTGCCCAGACCGCCGCCCTGCCCTACGTCTTGCCCCCCCGCCTTCACGACAATCTGCCCGTCCCGCCCACCCCGCTCATCGGTCGCGAGCCGGAAGTGGCCGCTCTGCGCGCGCTGCTGACGGGCGACCGCGCCCGCCTCGTGACGCTGACGGGCGTGGGCGGGACGGGTAAGACCCGCCTGGCCCTGGCCGTCGCCGCCGCCCTGCGCGACCATTTCGAGGCCGGTGTCTACCTCGTGGACCTGGCTCCTATTCGAGACGCGGGCCTTGTCACCGCGACCATCGCCCACAGCCTCGAGGTCCGCGAGACGCCCGGCCGGCCGTACCTCCAGGCCCTCAAAGACTATCTACGGCCAAAGGCGCTGCTTCTCGTACTGGATAACTTCGAGCAGGTTCTCGACGCCGCCCCGCTGGTGGCCGACCTGCTGTCCGCCGCCCCCGACCTCCGCATCCTCGCTACGAGCCGCGAGACCCTGCGGCTGCGCGCCGAGTACGTCTTCCCCGTGGAGCCGCTGGCCGTCCCTCCCAGGACGGAGGACGGAGGACGGACGAGGGGGGAAATACGAAATACGAATTACGCATTACGCTCTATGGACGACGCCTCACGCATCATGTCCTACCCCGCCGTGCAACTCTTTGTCGAGCGGGCTATTGCCGCCTCGCATGTGTTCCGTCTGACCGAGGACAACGCGGCGGCCGTAGCCGAACTGTGCCGCCGGCTGGATGGCTTGCCCCTCGCCATTGAACTGGCGGCGGCGCGGGTCCGCGTCCTGCCGCCCCAGGCCATGCTCCAACATCTCATGAGCCGCCCCCCCTCCCACCCTCCAACGCTCGACATGCTGACGGTGGGGGCGCGCGATCTGCCGCCTCGGCAGCAAACGTTGCGGGCGGAGATTGCCTGGAGCTACGCCTTGCTGAGCGAGGACGAGCAAGCCCTGTTTCGGCGGCTAGGCGTCTTCGTCGGCGGAGCAACGCTAGCGGCGGTGGATGCGGTGTGCATCGATGACAAAGGGCCAAGGACGAAGGACCAAGAAGAGGAAAGGGATGATTCTCTTCGTCCTTGGTCCTTCGTCCTTGGTCCCGAAGACGTTCTCGACGGCGTGCAATCACTGGTGGACAAAAGCCTGCTGCGGCCGTCAGACAATGAGGGCGAGCCTCGCTTCACCATGCTCGAAACCATCCGCGAGTACGCGCTGGAGTGCCTGGCCGCCACTGGGGAGGCCCAGGCGCTCCAGGCGGCCCATGCCCACTACTTCCTCACCCTGGCCGAGACTGCCGCGCCCCACTGGCGGGGATCGAGACAGGTGGAGTGGCTGCGGAAACTAGAGGAAGAGCAGGGCAACCTGCGCGCGGCGCTCGATTGGACGGTCACTACAGCGCAAGCGGAACTGGCTCTCCGTCTTGTCAGCGCCCTCGGCTACTACTGGACTACTCGAGGCTACAACGCGGAGGGCCGTCACTGGATCGAGCGTGCGCTGGCCCTCCAGGGTGACCCCAGCACACTGAGGCTGCGTCTGCAAATCCACGATGAAATCGGGTTTCTACTATTTCGTCAGGGTGACTACGCGGGAGCGCACGGCCACTTCGAGGCGTGCCTGCGTCTCGCGCGCGAGATGGAGAACCGAGTCTTTGAGGCACGGGCCTTGAACAGTCTCGGTCACCTGGCTGGCGCCCAGGGTGATACTCAATCCGCCACAGCCCTGTTACAGCAGGGCCTGACTCTGGCTCGTGAGCTAGGGCGGGAGATCGGGGTAGGGGTGATACTCAATAACCTGGGGATCGTGCATTATCAGGCGGGTGAGTTTGACGCCGCCCGCGCTTGCCTGGCAGAGAGCCTGGGCATCGCGCGTCGTCTTGGGGATATAGATGCACAGGCTCGCACCCTCATCCACCTCGGCAACCTGGCGCGTAATCTCGGTGCCTACGACACGGCCCGCGTCCACTATCGGGAGAGCTTGACGCTGGCAGCCCAGGCGGGCGACCGTCACTTTGTCGCGGTCAGCCTGAGCGGTCTTGGGGAAGTCTATAGCTTTCAGGGGGACTCGAGGCGAGGCGCGCGCCTGCTCGGCGCGTCGGCTGGCCTTCTAGAGACTCTAGGTGACCCTCTGGAGCCGACCGACCGTGCCGAACACCAGCGGGCCAGCGCCTCAGCGAGTGAGACACTCGGCGAGAAGGCTTTCGCCGCTCTCACCACGGAAGGTCGGGCCATGACTTTGGAGGAGGCAGTGGCCTACGCGCTGGAAGCGCAAGACGCTAAAGGTTTTGGAAACCTTTAGCGTCTTGCGTATTGAGGAAGGCCGAGGGATTACGCGGCGAGATCGGACAGGACCGCAAGCAGGGCTTGCTCGACGGCGTCAGGCAAGTCCAGGGGGAAGAATCTGTCGCTGGCGTAGGCATAATCCTCACCACTCTCGTCAATCACTCGCAGGTAGCCATGCGCCGCCGCCTGGTCATCCGGAATCACGCGATAGACCTTGCCGACATCAAGCGATACCGGATAGCCGTCATTATTGATGCACAAGGCAAAACTGGATGTCATGGCTGGTTTGGAAGGGTTGACGCCTGGCTCGTTGTAGCTATACTGTTGCTAGAGGCTCCAAGGAGGCAGATGATGTTGGATGTCAAACAGCTTGACCTTCAGTATATCACAAATCCCGACGGTGAAAAGACCGCGGTGGTCGTGCCAATCCAGCAATTCCAGCAACTACTCGAAGAGATCGAGGGCTTAACGGCAGTAGCCAACCAACGCCACGAGCCTATGGCTAGCCAGACCAAAGTGGGACAGACAGGACGACGTTATTCTTTTATCGGGGTTGGACAGACGAGCGACCCGAAGGCATCGGTAGATGCAGAGGGGATTCTAGAACGGGAAGCTGACACTCATCAGGGCTGGAGTCTCAAGTCACTCGTATTCTGACCCTCGACCGACGCCACTTTAGCCTGTTTCGGCCACGCCATTGCCCCGTCTTTGAACTATTCCCTTAAGCGGGACCATATTAAAAAACAGCCAGCCTCCTCCAAAAGCTGAAAACTCAAGGCGAGCCCCCCTCCAGACATTTTAAGCAGCGAGGCCCAGCGGTTACACCCGTTGGGCCTCGAGGACGTTGGGGACCTGGCGCACTTTGTCCAGGATGCGGCTGAACTGGGCGATGCCGCTCACCTCCAGGACGGCGGTAATTTGGGCCGTGCGTCCGCGCCGATTGGTGTCCGTCCGCACCGAGGTCATGTTGACCTTCTCCTTGGCGACGACATCGGCAATATCGCGCACCAGTCCCGGCCGGTCCATCGCTACGACCTGCATGGCGACCTGGATCATCTGCGTGTCGTCACGCGGCCAGAGAGCGCGCACGAGCCGGTCCGGGTCCATGCGCCCCAACTGCGGGCAATCTGGACGGTGGAGTGTAACGCCGCGCCCGGCGGTGACGAAGCCGACCACCTCTTCCCCCGGCACGGGGTTACAGCAGCGGGCGGCGCGGGTCCACAGGTTCCCCAGCCCGTCAATCGTCGCGCCGGCCTGTTGCAGCTTGGCGGGCGACGAGGGCGGCGGCAGGACGATCTCCTCCGGCTTCTCTTTGGTCGTCTCGCTCATCCGCGTGGCGATCTGCGATACCGTCAGCGTGCCGTCGCCGATGGCCGCCAGCAAGTCTTCCAGGCGGTCGTACTTAAACTCCTTGGCGATGGACTCGTAGCTGATCTTGTCCAGCCCCAGCCGTTTGAGTTCCTTTTCCAGCATTTCGCGGCCGGCGCGGATATTCTGGTCGCGCTCCAGGCGGCGGAAATAGTTGCGAATCTTCTCCCGCGCCCGCGCCGACTTGACGTAGCCCAGGTTCTCGTTGAGCCAGTCGCGGCTGGGGCCGCCCTGCTTGGCCGTCCGAATCTCGACGCGGTCGCCGGTGTGGAGTTGATAGTTCAGGGAAACGAGCTTGCCGTTGACCATGGCGCCCCGACAGTGGTCGCCCACCTCGGTGTGGATGTGATAGGCGAAGTCAATGGGCGTGGAACCAATAGGCAACTCGATAATCTTGCCCTTGGGCGTAAAGACGTAGACCTTGTCCCCCAGCACGTCGGACTTGAGGGCATCCACATAGGCCGCCGCCCCTTCCACGTCCTTGCGCCAGTCCAGCAGTTGCCGCAGCCAGGCGATTTTTTGATCCTGTTTCGGGTCGGCGCGGCCCCCCTCCTTGTAGCGCCAGTGGGCGGCGACGCCGTACTCCGCCTCTTCATGCATCTTGAAGGTGCGAATCTGGACCTCGACTGGCCGGCCGCCCGGGCCGATGATAGCCGTGTGTAGCGAACGGTAGTTATTGCCCTTGGGCCGCGAGATGTAGTCGTCAAACTCGCCGGGAATCATCGTCCACAGCTTGTGGACGATGCCGAGTACGGCGTAGCACTCGTGTTCGTCGTTGACCAGGACGCGTACCGCGTGCAGGTCATAGATCTGCTCCATCGGCACGTCTTTGCGCTGCATTTTGCGGTAGATGCTGTAGATGTGCTTGGGCCGGCCGCTGATCTGGGCCTGGATACCTTCTTCCGCTATCTGCTCCCGCAGCGTCTCGATGACGTCCGCCACCCACTTCTCGCGTTCCACCCGCCGTACCGCCAGTTGCTCCCGAATCTCATAGTACTTCTTGGGGTCCAGGTAGCGGAAGCTCAGGTCCTCTAGTTCCCACTTGATCTGGCCGATGCCGAGTCGGTTCGCCAGAGGCGCGTAGATATCCATCGTCTCTTTGGCTTTGCGCTCCTGGGCTTCGCCTGCTTTGGCGCCCAGAGTACGCATATTGTGCAGCCGGTCGGCCAGCTTGATGAGGACGACGCGGACATCCTCCGCCATCGCCACGAACATCTTGCGCAGGCTCTCGTTCTGCGCGTCGTCGCGGCTTTGCGCGCCCATGCGGGTCAGCTTGGTCACGCCGTCTACCATATGGGCGATTTCGTCGCCAAATTGAGCCTGGATTTCTTCGAGTTTGAGGGGGGTATCTTCGATGGTATCGTGGAGGAGGCCAGCGGCTACGGTGTCGGGGTCAAGACCTAAATCCGCGAGAATATCCGCCGTCGCCAGACAGTGACAGATGTAGGGCGTGCCATCGTCGCGCATCACGCCGCGGTGGGCCTGCTCCGCCACTTCATAGGCCCGCCGGATGACCGCGCCGTCGCGGGTCGGCAGGTGACTGTTAACTTTGTCGACAAGTTCTTCGACCGTTGGCACGTGTGGCATAAGGCCCCCTGTGTGCCGCATAAGGCTCGCGGCCGACGCACCTGTGCCAGCAGCACGAACCTTATCCCACAAGTATACACGGCCAGCCAGCCTCGCGCAAGCTGACGCGATGCGTTATCACTGACCCTTTTCGACTAAGATACCCCACTTGGGTATGATCTTACTCAGTGGATCAAGCCGGACAAGCCTGTGCCACCGGTCGCGCCCCTATTTTTCCAGGAGTCGCTTCAGCCCCGCGTGGCCTTTGCTCGAGGCGTCGTTGTGGCTCCAGGCAAAGATCGGCTTGAGCAGCCATTCGAGCCGATTGAGCAGCGGGTGATGGGTTTCCACAATCCAGGTCCAGGTGATACGGGCCATGTCGCCCTCCTGGCGCAATTCCCAGACACCGCTGCCCTCCAATTGGCCGAGCGCGATGGTTCGGAGATAGGTGGGCGGCCTGAATTCCACAGTCTCCCCTTCCAGGACCAGGCGATAGCCCAACGCCGAACGGACGACCAACCGCGCCCGTGAGCCAACCTCGGGCGTTTGTGGTCCGGGCAAGACATCCACCCGGTCGTAGACGGGCCACCATTGGGGGTAGGTGCGGGCGTCGGAGATATACCGAAAGGCGGTCTCAATCGGAGCGCGGAGGTCCCAGTGATCCACAAACTCGTAGCGGGCCATTGTCTCCTCCTGATGGACGGTGTGCCTATGATAACGACCGCGAGGCGATAGCAGTTATCGTCTCAGAGCAGCACGCTCGAACAGGGGCATATAGAGGTGGAGTAGCTCCCACGTCACGGGCTGCGGGCGTCCGGCCAGGGCGGCCAGGGCGGCGACGGCCGCCTGCGGGTCGGTTTCGGGGAAGTCGGGTTGCGGACGGAAGCCGCCATCGGCGTTTTGCATGGCGAGTAGGAAACGGAACGGGTTGTTGGCCGGCAAGGCGCTCGCCTCCAGACGAACCGCGTGGCGTGTCCAGGCCGCGCTGGCCGGCGACTCGCGCAGGCTAGCCAGGGCCAGCAGGCCGGCCGCAGTGGCGCGGGTCGAACTGACATAGAGGCCAGACGCCATGCTCAAACCGCCATCGGGCTGGAGCCGCAGGAGCAGATAGGTTCGCCCGCGCTGGCGAGGCTGGTCGTACCCAGCTACGGTTCCCAGCGCCTGGATGGCGAGGGCCGTCGTGACGGTGTCCGGGTCGCTCGTCGGGCGGGGCCGCCAGCCGCCGTCGGCCGTTTGCAGGTTCGTCAGACGGTCCAACGCCGCCCGCGGGGGCAGCCTATGGACGGCCGCGAGGGCCAGCAGCGCCCACGCCTGATCCGGCGCCGTGTCGCCATAGACGCCCGGGCCGGCACTGTAGAAGGCATCGAGACGGCGCAGCAGGTCTACGCCGGTGAAATTGCGCGGGTCCCCCCCTAGCGCCACCACGCCGAGAATCAACCGTCCCAGCCCTGCGGCTGTCGAGCGCGGCGCATAAGCGGCCAGCAAGTCGAGCAGAGCCGCCCGGTCGCCCCCCTGCCAGCGGTCGAGAGGGGAGGCCGTGGCCGTCAGGGCGAATAGGGCATCGAGGGTAAAATCCACGTCAGGCGTCGTCCCAGCCGGCGCGAACCCGCCCCCTATCTGGCGCAGCCCCAACCAGCCTAGAGCCGACCGAGTCGCTGGCGCGCGTCCCTGCGGCGGCAGCGGCCGCCCTAGCAGCGCCGAGATGCCATAGGCCGTACTGACGGGGTCGGGATGGCCAAAGCTGACCCGGCTCAGGCCGCCGTCGAGGTCCTGCTGGAAGCGCAGCCAGTCGGTGGGCAGGCCGCCAGCCCGCCGCCACCCCGTCGTCAGCGGGTCACGCCCGGTCATCAGGATGGCCTGCACTGCCCGCGCGGTCGAGAGGGCATCGGCGGCGCAGCCACAGCCGGGCGCGCGGGCAAAGCCGCCTGTCGCGGTCTGCGCCAACCCCAGCACGCTGACGCCACGATTGAGCGCCGGGGCATCCACAGGCAGGCCAGCGCTAATGAGGGCGGCGAGCACCAGGGCAGTCGTTTCGACATCGGGGCGGCCGGTCGCGCCCCACCCCGCCTCTGGCGTCTCAGCGACCAGCAGCGCCTGGGCCACGGCTTCAGGGGCAGGTTCGCGGGTAGCAGCCAGCGCCAGGAGCGCCCAGGCCTGGTCGGCCACTGTACCAGCCCGGCCGCCATAACGGCCCCTCGACGGGTCATACTGGTCCTGCAAGCGGGCGAGGAAGTTGACACTGCCGAAGCTACGCGGGTCCTGCCCGCTGGCGACCAGGGCGACAATCAACTTACCCGCGTTGGTCGGACTGCTGCGGGCGAACTCGTCGGCGCGGGGTTGCAGGTAGTCCAGGATGGAGCCGCCCAGCCGGTTGCGCCACTGGTGGACATCCACATC
>JAHCIP010000257.1 GCA_026129165.1 Anaerolineae bacterium | reverse complement strand
CCTGGAGCGCTACACCGAGCCGGGTCGCTACCCTGGTTCGCCGCGTCGCACCCGCTACAGCATCCCTGGCCGCGAACTGATCGATACCCTGGACGCGGTGCGTCGCCACGACTTCGTGGCCCGCGACCTGCCCAACCACCGCCTGAAGGATGTCGCGCGCCATTTTGGCGTTGCCGGGCCGGAGCGTGTCTACATCCCCGGCGCACAGGTGTACGCGACGTTCCAAACCGACCCTGAGCGCGTGCGCCAGTATGCCCTGGACGACGTGGCCGAGGTGGACGGCCTCTCGCGGCAACTAATGGGCGCGGCCTTCGCCCTGGCGGGCATGGCCCCGCGCCCCTACGAGCGGCTGGCGTCGGCGGGGCCGGCGATGGGTATCCTGGAGCCGATGCTCGTGCGGGCCTACCTGCGGGCGGGTGCGGCCTTGCCTCGCTACCAGACCGGGCCGGGGTTGGGCCAGCACGCGGGCGGCGCGGCCTACCTGTTCGCGGCGGGCGTCGCCGAGCATGTGGTCAAGGCCGACATCGCGTCACTCTACCCGTCCATCATGCGCGTCTTCCAGGTGGGGCCACGCTGCGACCGCCTGGGTGTCCTGCTTCAGATTGTGGACCGCATGACCCGTCTTCGCCTGCAGCATAAAGCTGCCGCCCGCGAGGCCACGCCCGGCTCGCTCGAAGCGGGGCACCACCAGGCGATGCAGGCGGCGATGAAGCTGCTCATCAACTCGGCGTATGGCTACATGGGCGCGGGGACGATGGCGCTGTTTGCCGACGGCCGCGCGGCCGACGAGGTGACGCGGCGCGGGCGAGAGACGTTGGACCAGGTGGTGGCGGCGCTGCGGGCGCGAGGCGTGGCCCTGATTGAGGCCGACACCGACGGGGTCTATTTTGCTGTGCCCGACGGCTGGACCGAGGCGCAGGAACGGGCGCTGGTGGCGGATGTGGCGGCCCAGTTGCCGACGGGTCTGAACCTGGAGTATGAAGGTCGCTACCAGGCCATGTTCAGCCACGAAATCAAGAACTATGCCCTGCTGACCTACGATGGGCGGCTCATTGTGCGTGGGGCGGCCATGCGCTCCAGCCGCTCCGAGCCGTTTGGCGAGCGGTTCTTGCAGACCGCGCTCCACTGCGTGACGCGGGGGGATGTGGCGGGCGTGCAGCAGGTCTACCTGGATACACGGGAGGCGCTGCGCCGCCATGAACTGACCGCTGCCGACGTAGCCTCTCGCGTCCGTCTCTCCAAGTCGGCTGAGATGTACCAGAAGACCCGCAGTCGGAGCCGCGAGCCGCAGTACGAAGCGCTCCTGGCGGCTGGCCGCACGAGTTGGGGCCGGGGCGAACGGGTGCGCTTCTACAGGCGCCGCGACGGCGGCTATGTCTGGCTGCCGGACGAAACCGAGGAGACGCTGGAGGACGGCGACTGGCAGGCAGAGGAGAACGGGAACGGCGGGGAGACCGTCGTGGGGTGGGATGGCGAGGTTCTAACGGCTGCGCCAACTTCTGTCGGAGCAGGCGACCCGACGGCCTGTGACTACGACGTGGACACCTATCTCCAGGTGCTGCTGACGTCCTACGCGGGCCGGCTCAAGAAAGCCTTCGCGCCCGCCGACTTCGACCAACTCTTCCGCCTGCACGACCAGGCCGGTCTCTTCGACCGACCCATTGAGCAGATTCAACCGTTGTGGATTCAGGCGGGGGAGGATAGACCACCTGGAGAGAATAGAAGTCTTGACGGCTGTACCCATTGATGTATCATAGGCGTTAGAGGCTCGCCTCCGCTCCTCTCCCAGGCGGGAGGGTGGAGGGCATCGCCCTCCTCTACCGTAAGCTGTGGAGCAACCCCGCATAACACCTGGAGGATCGCATGAATACAAGGCATCTCGTTGACCCTGAAGTCGCGCCGCTCCTCGACCAGTTCCCTAGCCTACAGTTCACGCCGGAGATACTGCCCCAGGTACGTGCCTCGATGGGGGAGATGTTCGAGCAGTTGGGAAGCCAGGGGCCGGCGTTTCCAGACCTTGAGGTGAGTGAGCGCCATGTGCCCGGACCCGAGGGCGCGCCCGATGTGCGCGTGCTAGTCTACCTTCCCAAGAACACGCCGGCTCCCTTGCCGGCGCTGCTCTGGATTCATGGCGGCGGCTATGTCATCGGCAGCGCCGACGGGGAAGATGTTCAGGTCAAGAGCATCGTCGCCGAGGTGGGCTGTGCGGCGGTGTCGGTAGACTATCGCCTTGCCCCCGAGACGCCCCACCCTGGCCCGGTCGAGGACTGCTACGCCGCGCTGAAGTGGCTCTATACGCACGCCGCTGAGCTAGGCGTAGACCCAGGGCGGATTGCCATTGGTGGGGCGAGCGCGGGCGGTGGCCTCACGGCGGGGCTAGGGCTGCTCACGCGCGACCGGGGCGAAGTACCTCTCGCCTTCGAACTGCTGATCTACCCCATGCTCGATGATCGGACCGTGACCACAGGGGACCCACATCCGTACACGGGCGAATTCATCTGGACCCACGACGCCAACCAGTTCGGGTGGACATCTTATCTGGGCCAGGCGCCGGGTAGCGAGGGCGTATCGCCCTATGCGGCGGCGGCTCGCGCTCAGAGTCTCGCGGGCTTGCCACCCACCTACCTCTGCGTCGGCGCGCTCGACCTGT
Organism: Anaerolineae bacterium; assembly: GCA_026129165.1. Classification (GTDB taxonomy): domain Bacteria; phylum Chloroflexota; class Anaerolineae; order Epilineales; family JAHCIE01; genus JAHCIE01. The sequence continues at coordinate 6,166 of JAHCIP010000257.1, read as the reverse complement.
TCCTGGAAGAGGACCTCGAGTATGCGCGGCGGCTGATGCGGGAGGGCGTGCCGACAGAATTGCACGTCTACCCTGGCGCCTATCACGGTTTCAACCTCATGCCTCAAGCGCAGGTGTCGCAGGCTTTCCAGCGCGACTTCATGGCGGCCCTGCGGCGCGCGCTTCAACCCCGTGTGCCGGCCTGAGCGTGAGGAACACCGGGCTAGCCTGGACGCAAACAGAAACACGGAAGCTCATTAACGCGAGCCTCCGTGTTTTTCCTGTGGTCTTCCTACTCTTCCCCGTCCGGTCTTTAGACTGTCTGGACCGCCTCGACCGGGTACTCCTCCTCGGCCAGCACGTCCATCATCGTCTCTAGCGAGACAACGGACTCGTCAAACTCGACCTGGGCCTGCTTGGCCGGCAGGCTGACGTTGACGAGGCGCACGCCTTCCAGGTCCTTCAGGGCGTTGGTCACGTGGCGCACGCAGCCCTCGCACGAGATAGCGGGAACACTCAGAATAGCCTTGGTCATGGGTAAAGTCCTTTCATGGTAACGTGATGCGTGATGCGTAAAGTCTAGTTGACGCGAACGACGAAGTCCGCCGTCAGCACATGGCCGTCGTGGGCCTTGAACTGGCCCCACACCTTATACAGCCCTGGCGCGGGGAACGTGTGGTGGAAGGCAATCTCTGGGCCATACGTCGCGCCGGTTTCCATACTGCCGTGGCCGTCGCTGGCCGTCCCGCCAGCCGCCGCCTGCGCCTCGCCGTGGGTGTGGACGAAGGTCTGGGCGTCCTCGCTCAGGATGACCACGTGGGCCGGCTCGCCCAGGTAGGGCTGGAGGTCGGTTAATCCCTGCCCGCTGTCCGGGTCGTCCAGGCGGAACGTCCAGCTTGTCGCCTGGCCCGCCCGTACCATCTCAGGGCCGCGCAGGCTCACTCGCGCGTGTTCCAGCGTCTTGGGCGCGCGGTCTTCGGTCAGGTGCGCCCCCGCAGGGCTGGGCGCGCCGACAGTTAGCTCGTCGCGCTGGACCACCGTTTGCCCGCTGGCCCGCTGGAACTCGTTGTACAGGACATACGTGCCCGACGTCGGGAACAGGGTGTCCAGGCTGTACTCGCCCGGCTTGCCAGTGGCCGCTGGGTGACGATGCATAAACTGGCTCAGGTCGCGGCTGACGGCGATGAGGTGCAGCGGCTCCTCGTGGCTCACCACCACGTCGGTAATCGGCGCGCCGCTCCGCTGGTCGGTCAACTGGTAGCTGAGCGAGACATTCTCCTTGGGCGCGATGGCCGCTGGCGCGTTCAAGGCAACCTGAACGCCGGCCTCGCGGGCAGTGACGACCGTCATCTCGCGCATGCCCATGCCGCTGGCGTGTTCAGGTTGCGACAGCCGCAGCGAGAGCGCGCCGATGGTCAGCGCCACGACGGCGATACCGGCCAGGTAGGCGTACTCACGCACCTTCTCGGCCACAGGTGGGTGCAGGATGGCCTGGGCGTTGGCCGGGCGCTTGAAGCCGCGCAGCCGCAGCGCGTTGGTCACGACGCTGACGCTGCTCATCGCCATGGCCGCCGCCGCCAGGACCGGGTTGAGCAGCGTGCCGGTGAAGGGATACAGCGCGCCCATCGCCACGGGAATCAGCAGGACGTTGTAGCCGAAGGCCCAGAACAGCCCCTGCTTGATGACACTGACCGTCTTGCGCGAGAGGGCAATCGCCGTCACGATGGTGCGCAGGTCGCCGCCGATGAGCGTGATGTCCGAGGCGGCCATGGCCACGTCGGTTCCCGTGCCGATGGCGATACCCAGGTCGGCCTGGGCCAGGGCGGGCGCGTCGTTGATGCCGTCGCCGACCATCGCCACGACCTTGCCCTCCGCCTGGAGCGCCTTGACTTTGTCCGACTTCTGCTCCGGCAGGACTTCGGCCATCACATGCTCGATGCCCGCCTGCCGCGCGATGGCCTCGGCCGTGGCGCGGTTGTCGCCCGTCAGCATCCACACATCCAGCCCCAGCGCCTTGAGTTGCTCGACCGCGTCGCGTGATTCGGGCTTGAGCGTGTCGGCCACGGCGATAAGGCCCGCGCTCTGCCCGTCTACCGCCACGTACATCGGCGTCGCGCCCTGGCGGGCCAACTCGTCGGCGCGGTCGGCCAGGCCGTCCAGGTGGACACCCTGCGCCTGCATCAGCGCCCGGTTGCCCAACAGCACCTCGCGGCCCTCAATGGTCGCCTGGACGCCCTGGCCGGTGATGGACTGGAAGCCCTCGGTCTTGGGCAGCGTCAGCCCTTCCTCGCGGGCGCGGGCCACAATGGCCTCGCCCAGCGGGTGCTCCGACCCAACTTCGGCGGCGGCAGCGAGGGCCAGGAGCGACGAAGGACGAAGGACGAAGGACGAAGGAAGCCCCCCTCCATCTGCCGTCGTCCGTCCTCCGTCTACCGTCACCACATCCACGACGGCCGGCTTGCCACGCGTCAGGGTGCCGGTCTTGTCCAGGACAATGGTGTTGATGCGGCGCGCGCCTTCCAGCGCCTCGCCGCCGCGAATCAGGATGCCGTTCTCAGCCGCCTTGCCCGTGCCAACCATGATGGCCGTCGGCGTCGCCAGGCCCAGGGCGCAGGGGCAGGCGATAATCAGCACGCTGATGGCCGCCGTTAGGGCGAGCGTCAGCTTCGGCTCCGGGCCGAACACCAGCCAGCCGACGAAGGTCAGCGCGGCCAGGATCAGAATAGCCGGGACGAAGTAGCCGGAGATGGTGTCGGCCAGGCGCTGCATGGGCGCCTTGGAGCCCTGCGCGTCTTCGACCAGCCGCACAATCTGGGCCAGCGTCGTGTCCTTGCCGACCTTGGTGGCGCGGAAGACAAAGCTGCCCGTCTTGTTGAGCGTCGCGCCGATGACGGCGTCCCCAGGCCCCTTCTCGACCGGCAGGCTCTCGCCCGTCAGCATGCTCTCGTCCAGGGCCGAGCGGCCCTCATAGACCACGCCGTCCACCGGGACCTTCTCGCCCGGCCGCACGCGCACCAGGTCGCCCACCTGGACGGCTTCGACCGGGATGTCCTGCTCGACGCCACCGCGAATCACGCGCGCCGTCCTGGCCTGCAAGCCCATGAGCGCCTTGATGGCCGCGCTGGTCTGCTTCTTGGCCCGCGCTTCGAGCCAGCGGCCCATGAGAATCAGGGCGATGATGATGATGGCCGTCTCGTAGTACAGGTGGAACGGAAAGCCCCAGCGAGCGGCCAGTGTCGGCCAGAGCGTGACGAACGCGCTATAAGCGTAGGCGACGCTGGTGCCGACGGCGACCAGGGTATTCATGTTGGTCCCGCCGTGCTTGGCCGAGGCCCACGCCGCCTGGTAGAAGACCTTGCCCGCCCAGAACTGGACCACCGTCGCGGCGATGAGGAGCAGCGGCGCGACGAGCATCATGTCCAGGTTGAGCGGCAGGTACATGAGGGCCATCATGACCGCGCCGACGGCCAGGCTGACCAGCGACTTGCGCTTCAGGTCGTCAATTTCGCGCTGGCGTTCCAGGTCGTGGCGGTCAATGGAAGTGGGTTGTGGGTGGTGGGTGGTGGAAACGGTAGTCGGTAGTCGGTAGTCGGTAGTCGGTAGTCCCGTGTCACCCGTCACCTGTCCCGCGTCACCCGTCTCCATCGGCCCGATTTTGTAGCCGGCCTTTTCGACGGCGGTGCCCAGGAGGCCCAGGTTGACCACTGACGGGTCAAAGGCGACATGCGCCTTCTCCGTCGCCAGGTTGACGCTGGCTTCCGTGACGCCCGGTACTTTGGTCAGCGCCTTCTCGACGCGCCGCACGCACGAGGCGCAGGTCATGCCTTCGATGGGCAGGGTCATGCCGCCGGCTGGCGCGACGGAGGACGAAGGACGGAGGACCGAGGAAGAGACAGGAACTGACGATGAAGGGGCGATGTCGGAGAAAGAAATAACAGCGTCCGTCGTCCGTCGTCCATCGTCCGTCCGTCGTCCTCCGTCCTCTGTCGCCTCCGGCATCTCGCGCACGCCGTAGCCCGCCTTCTCGACGGCCTGCCGCAGTTGGTCCAGGTTGACCGTTTGGGGGTCGAAGTCCACCCGCGCCTTTTCGGTCGCCAGGTTGACACTGGCTTCGGCCACACCGGGGACTTTGGTTAGCGCCTTCTCGACGCGCCGCACACACGAGGCGCAGGTCATACCGCTAATGGGGAGATCAATACGTTGGGTCATTCTAAAGACTCCGAGCGCGAATTGTTCACTCTGGTAGGTGGGACGCGCCCCCGTCTGCTTTCTTACCCCACCCCCCTGGGGAGGGGGTATGGAAAGCCAATATCATCCTGGCCTATGTAGCGTACTCTAAAATTGAACCAAGTGGGTGGCAGTTTCTTATCGTCAGGGGAAGATTGACCTACCCTCTCTTTGCGCCTATAATCCGCGCCAGATGTCGCGCTGCCCTTCCAGATGCAAGCGGGGAAGCCCTATGCTACCTCGGTATGCGGACCAATCCACCGATCAACTGGCTCAGTTGGTCGAAGACAACGCGAACGAGTTTATGCGCGCCCTGGCGCAGGATAGCGCCGGTGAACTCGTCACTACCCCTGAGTTGACCCGCTTCTCGAATACCGCCATCCTCTCGCCCATGTTCAACGGCGTGATTCAGAGCTGTCTCACGTCAGAATGGGTCGAAGCGGCCATTGTGGAGACGGAAGCGTATTTCCGGGCGCGGCGGCGACCTGTGGCGTTCTGGTGGCTGGGGCCGTCCGCGCGGCCGGCTGATCTGGACGCGCATCTGGTCCGGCGCGGCTGGCAGTTGTATGACTTGCACGCGCCTAGCATGACGGTAGACCTGCACCGCCTTCCGACGGCCGTTGAGACTCCGCCGGACTTCAGCCTTGAGGTGGTGCGTGACGCGGCCGGGGCGCAGGCCTGGGCCGAGGCATTTAATCTCATCTATCAAGCCCCGGCCTTTGCGGGGCAGGCGTGGGCCGATGCCTTAAACCGCTTTGGCGTTGACCAGGCGCCCTTTCGGCTCTACCTCGGACGGTTGGGCGGACGGGTTGTGGCGACGAATATGCTCGTGTGCGCGGGCGGTGTGGCTGGCGTCTTTGGAGTCGGCGTGATGCCCGAAGCGCGCGGGCAGGGCATCGGCAAGGCGATTACTCTGCGGCCCTACCTCGACGCGCGGGATGAGGGCTACTCTATTGGCGTGCTCTTCTCGACGGAGATGGGCCATCCTGTCTACCGCCGGCTCGGCTTTGAGGATGTCGGGACCATCAGCCGCTATCTATGGCGGGCTGGCTGAGAAGACAGGGCAGGAGGCTAACGATGACACAGCGGGTGACGAGCTATGTGAGTGGGGCGAGTGACAAACCCCTATTGGGGCTGACCATTGGCGACCTGTTTGACCAGATTGTGGCCCAGTACCCCGACAACGAGGCCCTGGTTTCGCGCCACCAGGGGCTGCGTTACACCTATCGCGACCTGAAGGCGCAGGTGGACCAGGCGGCGCGGGGCCTGCTGCGGCTGGGGCTGCAACAGGGCGAGCGCATCGGCATCTGGGCCCCCAATCGCGCCGAGTGGGCCATTACCCAGTTTGCCACCGCCAAACTCGGCGCCATTCTGGTCAACATCAACCCGGCCTACCGTCTCCACGAGCTAGAGTACGCCCTCAAGCAGTCGGGCTGCTCCATGCTCGTCATCGCCCCCCAGTTCAGGACCGCTCATTATACCCAGATGCTCTATGACCTGGCGCCCGAACTCATGGACGCCGCGCCAGGGGAACTGCGGGCGGCACGGCTGCCCGACCTGCGCGCGGTGATACGCCTGGGAACCGACCGCGCGCCCGGCATGTTTACCTGGGGTGAAACCCTGGCGGCGGGCGACGACGTGCCAGCCGACGAGTTGGCCTGGCGGCAGAGCCAGCAGCAATTCGATGACGCCATCAACATCCAGTACACCAGCGGCACGACGGGCTACCCCAAGGGCGCCACCCTCAGCCACCACAATATCCTCAACAATGGCTACTTCGTGGCCGAGTTGATGAAGTTCACCGACCAGGACCGCCTGGTTATCCCCGTCCCGTTGTACCACTGCTTTGGCATGGTCATGGGCAACCTGGGCTGCCTGACCCATGGCGCGACGATGATCTACCCCAGCGAGGGCTTTGAACCGCTGGCCGTGCTGGAAGCGGTCCAGGCGGAGAAAGCAA
>JAHCIP010000256.1 GCA_026129165.1 Anaerolineae bacterium | reverse complement strand
GACACGCTAGTCGTTGAGCAGCCCGCGCCGATGGGCGTATTCGATGAGCTGCGCCCGGGTATGGAGGGCAAGCTTTTCCATCGCCCGCGCCCGATAGGTGTCAATTGTTTTGACACTCAGTTGCAGCTGCTCCGCGATCTCTCGATTGGTGTAGCCCTGAGCCACACGTCGGATAACTTGCTGCTCGCGCTCACTCAGGTCATCCCAGGGGTCGCCAGACAGGTTGGGCTGAACCGGCAGCAGGTTGTCGAGCAGGGAGCGGGTGAGGGAGGGATGGATATAAATCTCACCCCGCGCAACGGCGCGAAGAGCGGCCAAAAGCTCCTGGTCTGCCGCTGACTTGACGACATAGCCGCTTGCGCCCAGGCGGAGGGCCTCGCGTACATAAGCCTCGTCGGTGTGCATGGTCAGCACCACCACGCGCATCTGAGGGACATAGATGCGCAGGTCGCGAAGAATTGCCAGGCCACCCAGACCAGGCATGCTCAGGTCGAGGAGCAGAATATCGGGGTTGACACTCTTAACCCGAGCGAGGGTCTCCCCCCCATTCGAGGCTTCCCCCACGGCTTGCATATCCGACTGCGAATCAATCAGCAAGCGCAGGCCCGCCCGAAGGACAGCATGGTCATCAGCAATAAAGACGCGCATCCTCGACTGAGGTGACATGGGGGTGCTCAGGCTCCTAAAGCCGGTTGAGCGAGCAGGTCGCCCAGCATCGGCGTGCGCAGGTAGATGGTCGTGCCCATTCCCGGCTGGGATTCGATGTCAAGCCGCCCCCCAACAAGCTCAGCCCGCTCCTGCATCCCGTACAGACCAAGCTTCGTCTGCCTGGCTTCAGCGCTGAGTACCCTGTGTACATCGAAACCGATGCCGTCATCTTCAACAATGACCGAAAGCTGCTCATCGCGAACCTGCAGTAACACGCTTACATGATGACACCGAGCATACTTCGCGGCATTGGTCATCGCCTCTTGGACAATCCGATAGATAGCCGTTTCCATCGCCGGGCCGAGACGATGTCCGTCCCATCCCACTGCCTGAACCTCGGTCTGGATGCCAAAACGCGCCTCATATTCTTGACCATAACGTCGGAGGGCCGGCACCAGTCCCAGGTCATCCAGCACCGAGGGCCGTAACTCAAAAGCGAGGCGGCGCACCCTCTCCAGGGTGGTAGCCAGAACCTGGCGTAGGAGTTGAAGACGCTCCCGCGTTTCATCCGCGGAAGGCGCTTCATCCACGTTGCGCAGGCCCACCATCATCGATGCCAGAGCCTGGCCCGTCTCTTCGTGCATCTCCCGCGCGATGCGCTGCCGTTCCTCCTCCTGGGCGTGGATGATACGCGCCAGATAGAACTGACGAATCCGCTCGCGCTCGCTTCGCTCCTCCTCGGCTTGCGCCAGTCGCGCGACCATCGCGTTAAACGCCTCAGTCAGATCCCCCACCTCATCATTCGCCCACCGTCCTACCTGGGGTGAATAGTCTCCCGCTCCGACACGCGCGGTGGCCGCCGCCAGGTCGAGAATTGGACGCGTGAGGAGCCACATGAGGCCATAAGCCGCAGCGACCCCCCCTACTGACAGGAGAAGGATGCTGAGGATAATTTGTGCTGTAATGGTGTTGACAGTTCGCCACAGACCCTCCTCATGCAGCCCCACGCGGGCAATACCCGCGCGGCCCCCGAAGATCGGGACTGCGCTATCCCATATCAGTCCCTCCTCCGTCTGTAGAGGTCGTAGGTTCGAGGAGTTGCCATCGGCGACATAATTGGCGTCCAACAAGGTCAACGGAAAGCCCGTCCCGAACGTGTGGGCCAGAACCTGGCCTTCGCGGTCGAGGACAAAGAGGTAGCGAATATCGAGGTTGTGCTGCTGTGTGTCTTGGAGTAACCGGTTCAGCGCGTAGAGATCGTTGATGAGAACCAAGTCCGTACTGCGCGCCGCCACATCATGGCTGACAGAGAGACTCGCTTGCTGCAGCTGATCGCGCAGCACATGAATCAGCATTGCTCGAACCTGAAACGTCACAACGAGACCGAGAAGGGCAACCAGGCCCAGGACGATGCCCAGGATCTTGGTTCTAACACTCACCCCGCCTACCACGCGCCACAGCCGCTCCCGCCAGCCCGTGTACCAAGAGCGCGAGGGCCGGCCGAAGAGTACCCGGCCCTCTATTTTACGGGTCACTGTCTCCGAATCGCCAGCCACACTCACGGCGACAACTCCTTCTCCATGTCCCGTACCGAAGCATACAGGTCATCGGTCCCTGGCACGAAGCGCTCGAAGTCGAGTGCTTGCAGAGCCTGTCGGCCTAGTGGGTCCGTAGCCATATCGAAGAGAATGTCTCGGAGCGCCGCTTTCAGTTGGGGGCGTACCTCGGGTCCAACGACGACTGGAGGGATGCCAAACGAAGGGGAACGATCAATCACCCGAATACGCGATCGCAGACGTGAGTCACGGGCCAGGGCATAGTCGAGCACAAGACTGTCAACCGCCGCTGCATCCGCCAGTCCCTGCGCCACAGCATCTATAGCTCGGTCATGGCTGTACGTAAAGAAACTCCGGCGGAAGAAACCATCGGCTGTCTGCCCTAGCCGCTTGAGGACAACGTTGGGATACAGATAGCCCGTATTGGAGAGAGGATCGGTGAAGGCAAATACACTGCCTCGCAGGTCGGCAAAAGTACGAGCCGGATAGTCGTCGCGCACAATAATCGCCGAGTGATAGACCGTCTGACCGTGAACCTGAGGGACGACCAGAAGCTCCATCCCGAACTCGCGCGCGCCCAGTACGTAGGCGTGCGTGCACACGAACGCCAGGTCTACTTCATTACGGCGCACGAGATCGTTGGCTTCGGCATAGGTGCGGCGTTGGACAAGCTCGACTGGCCGGTTGAGTCGAAGCCCGAGGTAGTCGAGGAGCGGCTGATAGGAGGCGACAGTTCCCTGAGGCGAGATGATGGCCGCGACGGCTACTCGGAGGGGCGTGACACTCGTACTGGCCGTGGGCAGCGGGCTGAGATCGTGGAGGGCAATGGTGGATACCGACCCCGAAGGACTGGTGGCACAGCCCGCCAAAGCCAGCGCGACCGCCAGGACAACGCTAATACGCCAATCAAACCAGTTTCGCATCATGTTCCACTATTCTGAGGCCAGCTGGGCAGTAGACGCGGGCCAGTAGCCTTACTAGAGTAAGTTGCAGTGCCCTGTGATATAGAATAGTAGATGCAGAACGGGTTTGGGTTAAGGGGCCTTCATCGGATGTGGAGCTTTGACCACCCCGCGCTAGACAGACCTTCGGGCCACAGAATCGCTGTGAACCAGGGGTTAATTCAAGTGATGTCCCTTGCGTTCATAGTCGCGGCAGCACGATCCCCTGCTGGCGCATATACTTGCCCGCCTTATCGGCGTAGCTCGTCTCACACACCTCGCTGGCGCGTAGGAATAGCACCTGGCCGATACCCTCGCCCGCGTAGATTTTGGCGGGTAACGGCGTGGTGTTGGAAATCTCAATCGTCACCTGCCCCTCCCACTCCGGCTCCAGGGGCGTTACATTCACCACTATGCCACAACGGGCATATGTTGATTTCCCAAGCACGACACACAAAATGTCGCGTGGGATGCGGAAGTACTCGACCGTGCGCGCCAGGGCGAAGGAGTTGGGCGGGACGATGATGGCCTCGTGGTCGGGCGCCACCACCTCGTCGAAGCTGGTCGGCGCGAAGTGCTTGGGGTCCACCATCGGCATAAACGTCGTCTTGAACACCTTGAACTCGTTGGCGACACGGAAGTCGTAGCCGTAGCTGGACAGGCCAAACGACACGACGCCCTGACCGTCCACCTGCTTGACTTGCTGCTCGACAAACGGCTCAATCATGCCGCGCTGCGCTCGCTCGCGGATTTCGTGGTCGCTCAGAATCATCGGGCATACTCGCTTTCAGAATATATTGACAACGCCCCTCCAATGGGCTACAATCCGCCCGCTTCACAGAATCTTCACACCCTGGAGGTGGCATGCATCGTCGTTCGCGCTGGCTGGCCGGCTGCGCCGCCCTCGCCCTCTGTCTCACCCTGAGCGTGGTCTTTCTCTCGCAGGCCCTCAGTTTCTCCGAAGAGGAGACCCTGTGGTTCGTGGACCCTGACGACGGGCAACGTTATCCCGCCGAGGCGGTGAGTTCGGTCCACTTCGACCTTGTCGGGGCCTTGGCGGAGTGCGCCGGGTTCAGCCGGCCCTCAGCCAACATGCTACAAGTTTACTCCCAGTTGGCCGACTCCAATAAGCTGGGGGGTGGCAAGTATAATTTGTGCGGGCGCAGCCTGCCCGCCGCCCCGCCCTCGACCCAGGTGTGCCAGGGTCAGACCCTCAGCCGCACCTGGCCGCGTCCAGACCCCACCCAGGAAAACGCGGGGTGCTTTACCTCGCGCTACAACAGCCTCGCCCCGTTTTTCCACTTCGCCCACGACACGCCAGCTGAACTCGGCGCCATCCGCGCCTGGGCCTATGGCGAGACGCCGACGCTGCGCGGCTTCGCCGCCTTCGCCTATGGAACCGACGTTCTGGAGCCGGTCATCCACGCCACCTGCACGTACACCACCCCGGTTGAGATTGATACAGGGGATGTGGCGGCGGGGTCAACCCCGGCATTCGGCCTCTACCTACACGCCCTGGCCGACCACGTCTCCCAGCAGACCTGTCTATCTCAGTTGGTAGCGGCCGGTCAGCCCTGGGGGCTTCAGACCAACGACCCGCGCTTCCCTGCTTGCGCCACCAATAGTTTCCTGCACGACTTTGGGCCGCGTGACGCCGACACCGACCAGACGGCGCAGGCTGTTCGTGCCGTGTACGCGGCGCTGGTAGACCGTTCGATGACGCGCGAGCAGGAGACGCTCTACTACCCCATCCTGCTCACCGCCCACGACGGCTATCTGGCCCGTGCGCTGGACGAGTTCGTCTACGCCTGGCCGACAGTGGACGTCAACCGCCAGCAAGATTACCCAGAGCAACGGCGGCAGAAGGCGGCGGAGATCAAGCAATGGTGCGCGGCCACCCGCGCCAGCGACCCGGCCTACGCCCGCGTGCGCTGGTTCAGCTTCCTCCCGGCCGTTATCAGGAATTTCAGACTCTCAACGCGGTAGCACACCGACTGCGTATTCCGTAATGCGTATTTCGTATTTTCTGGGATACGAAGTACGCATTACGCATCACGCCTACCCACTACCCACCACCCACTAAACCGCCCCCGCCCCCCAATGCTCGCGAAAGGCGGCGTGGGTCCAGGGCAGGCGCTCGGCAAAGACAGCCTCCATGACCTCGGCATAGGCGCGGATTTCGGCCTGGGCGTGGGGGCTGTTGCGCAGGTGGAGGAAGTTCATCAGGCTCAGGGCGTTGACCGTCCAGATGAAAGTCGTATACTGGGCGACGGGCAGGACGATGCGGGCGTGTTCGCGGGCCACGCCCGCCGCGAGCATGCCCTCGTACAGCGTGCGGGCGTCGTGGTAGAGCGCCTCGATGCGGGCGCGGAACTGGGCGTTCTGCTCAGCCTCCATGTCTACATATTGGTAGTCCATGGCCTTGCCGACACGGACGCGGAGTTGATCAGGAACGTAGAACTCATCCTGTAACTCGACATAACGACCGGATTCTTCGTTAAAACTGGAAAATCGGTGTCTAAACCACTGTCGGGCGACGAAAATAGGCGCGCGGACGCGCCACTGGAAGACGACCGACTCGAACGGGCTGGTGTGGCGGTCGCGCATCAGGCGGTTGATAAGGCCCCGGTCGCGTTCGGCCTGCTTGTCCGTGTGGTCGGTCAGCGAGGCCAACTCGCGGCTCAGGCTGACGCGCGCCGAGGCGGCGATGGTCTGGTCAGCGCCCAGCATGTTCCACAGTTCGAGAAACCCGTGGTCCAGTACGGGCGTATGGGCCAAGGGGGCGGAAAGGGTCGTGGGTAGGGTCATAGGCAAGTCTCCGGAGCGGGGATGGATACGCGGCAAGTATAGCTTCCGCCGAAGGAGGGGTCAAGGCGTCGGCCCGCTTCCTGCTATCTTTGGCGACGACGAAAGCCTGACAGGTGTGAATTTTCACCGCCGTCCGGTCAGGCTATAATTAAGGCCAGTCTTCAGACCTCTATTCCCTGGCTGTAGAAGGACTCACCCCTTGACTACCCTAACTCTTACCCCGCCGGCCACCAAGATCCACTTTGGAACCGACGGCTGGCGCGCGGTCATCAGCGACGAGTTTACCTTTGCCAATGTCCGTCACGTCGCCCAGGCTATTGCCCAGTGGGTGCTTGAACAGTCCCTCAGCGGGGCCGAACACTCCGTCGTCGTGGGCTTCGACACCCGCTTCCTGTCCGACCGCTACGCCATTGAAGTGACCCGTGTGCTGGCCGGCAACGGGGTTCGCGTCTACCTGACCAATGGCAACTGCCCCACCCCCGCCCTCTCCCACGCCGTGCGGAGCCAGGGCGCGACAGCGGGCGTGATGATCACGGCCAGCCACAACCCGCCCCGCTACAACGGCATCAAGGTCAAGGCGAGCCACGGCGGCTCGGCCATGCCCTCCGACACCGCCCGTATCGAGAGCTTGTTACAGGCGAACCTGCAGGCGGGCCGCGAGCCGCGCGTCGAGAAGTACGACGCGCCCGGCCACGACCGGGGCGACTCGCCAGCCCACCCGCTCATCAGTCGCTTGAATGCCCTGAGTGGCTATCTATCCCATCTACGGACCCTGGTGGACTTCGAGGCCATTGCCCACCTGAACCCGCGCGTGGTGGCCGATGCCATGTACGGCGCGGGTCGCGGCTACCTGCGGGCCGTACTGGGCGCGGTGGGCGTCGAGGTGCAGGAAATCCGAGGCGAGCTAAACCCCGGCTTCGGCGGTATCCACCCCGAACCCATCCCCCGTAACCTGGGCGCCCTGGTCTATGCCGTCCAGGAAGGGAACTATGACGTGGGTCTTGCGACAGACGGTGACGCCGACCGCATCGGCGCGGTGGACGACAAGGGGCGCTTTGTCAGCCCGCACCTGATCTTCGCCCTGGTCCTGCGTCACCTGGCCGAGCGCGGCCAACAGGGCGCCGTCATCAAGACCATCTCGACGACGCTCCTGGTAGACCGTCTGGCGCGGCGCTACCGCCTGCCCCTGTACGAAACGCCCGTCGGCTTCAACCACATCGCCGACTATATGCTGCGCGAAAATGTCCTCATTGGGGGTGAAGAAAGCGGCAGCTTGAGCGTCCAGGGCCATGTACCGGAAGGCGACGGCCTGCTGATGGGCCTGTTGCTGTTGGAGGTGATGGCGAAGCAGGGCCAGCGCAAGCTCAGCCGAGTGGTGGATGACTTGCTACTAGACCTGGGGCCGGTTTTCTATGACCGTTCGGATGTGCGGGTCCAGGCGTTTAACAAGCGGGAGATGGTGCAGCGGCTGACCGACAACGCGCCGGCTCAGCTGGGCGACGTGCCGGTGGCGCGCGTCAACAGTCTGGATGGGGTGAAGTATCTGCTGGAGGATGACGCCTGGCTGCTCATCCGACCGTCTGGTACAGAGCCAGTGCTGCGCATCTACGCCGAGGGCCGCAGCCCGGAGCAGGTCAAGGCGTTGCTGCAAGCTGGCGCCGACCTGGCTGGTGTGTAAGCAAATTACCCCTACTCTGTCTCGGCCAGAGTCAACTCGGGTTCCTCACGCGGGACAACGTGGCAGTGGCGGCAGCGCGCCTCGTACATCTCGGTCGCCCCAACGAGGATGACCGGGTCATGGTAGCGGGCCGCTTCGCCGTTGATGAGCCGCTGGGTGCGGCTGGCCGGCGCGCCGCATACAACACAGATGGCCGAGAGCTTGTCCACCTGCTCGGCCTGCGCCATGAGCAGGGGCAGCGGGCCGAATGGCTCGCCTCGGAAGTCGGTGTCCAGACCGGCCAGGATGACCCGCTTGCCGATATCGGCCAGTTGATTGCACACCGGCGCGATCTCCCAGTCGAAGAACTGCACCTCGTCAATGGCGACGACGTCGGTATCCTCTTGTGTGAGGGCAAGGATATCGGTGGCGTGGCTGACGGGGACAGCGGCCACCTGCAAGCCGTTGTGGGAACTGACACTCTCGATGCCGTAGCGGTGGTCAATCGCCGGCTTGAAGACCTGGACTTTCTGGCGGGCAATCTGGGCGCGTTTGACGCGGCGGATGAGTTCTTCGGTCTTACCGCTAAACATGCTGCCACAGATTAGCTCAATCCAGCCTCCAGTATAACCATGCGGATGAGGCGGCATAGGGACTCCTTTCGAACCCAACTCCATATTCCAGAACGGGCGCTATTATACACCCAAGCCCCCTCAAGGCAAACAAAAACCTCCCGAAGGGAGTTCCTTCGGGAGGTGGCTGGGCTGAATTAGCGGCGGCCCTTGGCAGCGGCCGGCTTGGCCTTTTCCTCAGACTTGGTCTGCGCGGCCTGTACCTGCTGCGCCCGCTGCTCGCGGCGCTCGAGACGCATCATGAAGCGGTCCACGCGGCCGGCCGTGTCCACGATGCGCTGCTCGCCCGTGTAGAACGGGTGGCAATTGGCGCACACGTCGGTGCGAATCGATGGCTGGGTGGAGCCAACGGTGAACGTGTTGCCGCAGCTACACACGACCGTCGCGTTCGGATACCACTTGGGATGAATACCTTGCTTCGGCATGACTAACTTCCTATCTCGCCCACTTTAGGCGACGCTCACCGCCGCAGTCTCGGTCGTCTCCGCCTCGACCTGGACGGGGTAGACGCTCACGCGCTTCTTGAAGCGGGTGGCGTGTTCGTACTTCACCTGACCATCCACGAGGGCGAACAGCGTGTAGTCACGGCCCAGGCCGACGTTATTGCCCGGCTCAATTTTCGTGCCAAGCTGGCGGACGAGAATGTTGCCCGCCCGCACGTACTGACCGTCAAACC
>JAHCIP010000255.1 GCA_026129165.1 Anaerolineae bacterium | reverse complement strand
GCTGCCGAGATCGAGGCGGACCGGGCAGCGCTGGACGCCGAGCTGACGCAGGCGGACGCCGAGCTGGCCCAGGCGACGGCCGAGGCGAAGGCCGGGCTGCAGGCCCGCGTCACCGCCGATAAGGCCAAGCTCCAGGCCGCACGCGAGTGCGCCGATGCGCAGATCGAGGCGCTGCGGCAGGAGGCCGACGCGAAGATCCAGGCCGTGCAGGCGCAGGCCAAGACTGCCCAGGCTGAGCGCAAGGCCAAGCTCGAGGCCCGCGCCGCCGAGATTCGCGCGGACTATGACCGGCGCATCGCTAAGTTGCAGCAGGCGAGCGCGTTGCGGCGCGAGGCCGGGAAAGTGACGCGGGAAGCGTTGAAGCCTTGACCCCAGACTACGCCGCCCTGGAAGAAGCATTCCGTATCTGACCAGCGCATCCAGGCGAGTGATCGAGACAATCGCGGTGGGCGACGGACACTCGCTCACCGCCCCGAATAGCTACGCGACGAATTGATGAAAGTCAGCCTCTACAACCCAGAAAGGATAAATGACCATGACAACCCGAGACAACTTCCAGCACGCGATGGAACTGAAACTGAAGGAGTGGGGCGCGGAGATCGAGAAGCTGCGCGCCCAGGCGAAGGGGGACAAAGTCGGCGTGGCGAAGGCTGAAGCCAAGTCCCACTTCTACCAGGAGATTGAGACCCTGGCGGGCACTCATCACGCCCTGGAGACCAAGCTCGCCACCCTGAAGCGCCTCGCCCAGGACCAGCAGGCTGTGGCCCGCGCCGAGGTGGAGAAGGCGGCGGCGACGTTCAAGCGCGACCTGGATGCGGCCATCGCCCGCCATCGCTAAGCGCTGTGAGCCGCTCACCCGCTGTGAACGGCGCCACAAAGACTAACTTCCGTAAGGAGACTGGCAATGGCAAATTTAGTCGTAGTCGGATTCAAGGGGGACATGTACCGCGCCGCCACGGTTCTCAACGAGCTGAAGCGGCTGAACGAGGACTGGGTGATTGACCTGCGTGACGCGGTGGCGGTGTATCGGACGTATCAGGATGAGGTGCGAGTTGATCAGAACTACCCGAAGACGACAGCCGAAGGGGCGACGTGGGGCGGCGTGTGGGGTACCGTCATCGGGGCGTTGTTGATGATCCCCTTCACCGGCGGCGCCAGCAGCGCGGTCGCGGCGGGCGTGATTACCGCCGGCGCTATCACCGGCGGCGCGATCGGGGCGACGGGCGGGGCGATCCGCGCCGACTGGGGGAAGGATAACTTTGGCATCTCGGATGAGTTTGTGAGCGAGGTTAGCAGCATGATTCAGCCGGGCGACTCGGCGGTCTTCGTCCTGGTGCGCGGCGACCCCACCGACGCGGAGCGACACTTCCGAGGTTGGGGCGGCCATGTTCTACGCTCAACGCTGTCTATGGAGCAGACCAAGCAACTCGAAAAGGCGCTGAACGACCACAGCGACCGCTAACACTAGCAGAGTTCTGAATTCCTAGACATCAGGCGGGCGACCAGCATAGCGTTGGTCGCCCGCCTGATGTCTAGTCGTCGGGTTCCTCAGGAGGGCGGGGTGTCGCCCCGGACGTGGTAGAGGAAGTGGAGGCCATCAACGATTCTAATTCCCCTGTAAGCCTCTCCAAGCCCATGCAGATCTGCATCGTATGTCACAAGATGAGTAGCATCGCCACTTATCGCGCAGGCCACCACCATGTTGTCCTTCTCATCGGCCTGGACCACAGCTTCGACGATCATAGGCTCTACATGGATGCCGGACCGTTCGAGTTGTCGCAAGAAGGTCTCTGCGCGACCTGGCTCTACTCGGCGATCAGGGAATTTCCTTTCGTATTCGGCTTTAAGCTCGTTTGAATAGACAAGGTCAAATTCGCCGACTTCCCATCGCCGCAGCAGTTCAGCCGTAGGACTCGTTGGATTGGAGCTTCTCAGAGCGGCGATGATAACATTCGTGTCAAACACGGCACGAAGACGGAGTTGATTAGTCACCTATGACCGCCTCCATCTCGATAGGTAACTCAAAACCCGATTCGGCCGCTATCTGAACAGCGGCTTCGACAACGGCCGTAATCGCAGCCCCCTCTTCCTCACGACGTACCCTCTGTTTCAAAAAGCTTGCTACTTTGTGGGCTTGCAGTGTCAGCCGCAAAACATCCTCCGAAAACTGGCCTGACAGAAACCGTCCATAGTCTTCGACTTCAGCCTGTGGCACGACGACCGCCCGGATAGCCTCCGGCGATACCGTCTTCTTCGCTTCCCAGTTCGCCCAGACGAGCATCAGGTCTAGATCTGAACGTAATGCCATCGTCTCGGCCTCCAGGTGGCGGACGCGATCCCGCAATGTTTCGATGGTCGTGACCAGGGGGTTGGACGTAATCACCATAGCTCTACCCCTCCCTACTCTACATCTCTACACATGTCTGTATCCCTCTATTATAATCATAGATGGGATCCCCTCTGAAACCAAGAGGGCATAATTACAGGGTGACAGGAAATCTATAGACCGTGTACTGGACCGAACGCTCAAAGCCCACCTTGGCTGCGACCTGCTGCGAGGGGGTATTATCCTCCCAGCAGTGCCAGTGCGGCGTCGCGCCCAGGCTCAGGCAATGCTCGACGGAGGCGGCCGCCGTCAACGTGGCGAGACCCTGGTTGCGGTGCTCGGGCAGGGTCGCCAGCCCCAACTCGAAGTCGCGGCCGCTAGCGAACACCGTCAGACACCAACTGGCGACCGTCTGACCGCGGACCGCGCAGAAGCCGAAGCCCGTCTCGGCAAAGGCAGCATGGGAGCGCCAGAACGAGTCGACCCAGCCGACCACCTGGTCCATGTTCTCAAAGCTCGTGTCGGCCAGCAGCTCGGGCGTGAGGCGGCGCATCGCGTAGCCCGCCGGGACGCTGTGCCGCCAATCCACTTTAAGCTGGCCCCATTGATAATAGCGGCGGATGGCTTGCTCGGCCCCTCGCCCTTTCAAGAGGGTCGTCTCGATGACGTTGTCCCAGTCATTGTCCGGGTAGTGCAGCGAGAGGTAGGGGATGCCGCGCCGTCGGGCGTCGGGGAGAACCTCGGTGTCCAGGGCGCCGACCAGCGCTTGGTTGAAGCCCTGGTTCCCCGCGTCGCCAGCGACGAGCATGGCGTCCTGTATATCCCAGATCAGGGCAGCAGTGGGGCGGCTGGCGTCGTCGGCGTAGACCCACGCCGGGGTGTTGCCGTCAATGACCGAGTCCACGACGAAGTTGTAGCGCAAGCTGGCGAAGAGGGGGCGTAGCAGCGGATAATGGTCCTGGGTGAGGCGGGTGAGCATGGTCTGATCCTGCTAACGGCTGCGGTTCGTAATTGTCTCAGCCAGGTAGTCTGCATCCTTGCCGACGCCGCATAGTAAAGCCGACTCCCGACTGTACAGCCAGTGCAGACCCAAGAAGTACAGCCCCGCCACGCTGGTGACGCCCCGCTGGGTGATAGGGTAGCCAATCTCATCCAAGACAGCCGCCTTGACCCAACTGAAGTCCCAGCTATAGCCTGTCGCCCAGATCAGGCTGGTAATCCCGGCGGCTTTCACATTCAGGTCTGTCACGTCAGCCAGGGTATACCCGTCGGTTAATTGGGGCAGCGTCTCCGGGGGAGCCTCCAGACCCATCCGCGCGATATAGTTATCAACCAATCTGACGATGTCCGTCTCAAATTTGTCGCCTTTCGCCAGGTTTTCCTTTAAGTCCGGCGCAATCGAGACTCGGTCGCCCTCCGCGCCCTGAATATGGCCTAACAATCGCACCCCATCCCGGGCGAATTGATGCAGGTTGAGGACATGGCCCCCCGCCTTACCGGAGACATGCGGGTTCCCCGCAAACCGGGCCTGGCGTGACGGCAATTGGTCCACTGTCATGGACAGAAATCCTGATAGATCAAGCCACTCGAAGATGTCCTTGCCACGATAGCGCCGAGGGGCGCGGCCCGCGCTCCCCACACATAGGTAGACCGGCCGCCCGCTCTGGTAGAGTTCTTCGGCGATCTGGCTGCCCGACTGCGCGCTCCCCACGACCAAGACAGCGCCAGGGGGCAGCGCGTCAGCCCGCCGATACTCGCTCGAATGCAGTTGATGAACATCCGGCGTGAGGTGGGTGGCGAAAGAGGGCCGCTTGGGACGTTGGAACGAGCCGGTCGCGACGACCACCTGGCGGGCAGCGAACGTTCGGCGATTTGTTTTGACAAGAAAGTGGTCGTTTGGCGCGCCTGGTTCAACCGAGGTCACGCGCGTTCCATACTGGACTGGCAGATGGCAGCGGTCTACATACTCCTCGAAGTAGGTGACAATCTCATCGCGCGGCAGGAACCCCTCCGGCGACAGCCCAGCATATTCCGCGCCTGGGAGGCGGAGGGTCTTGTTGGGCGTGACAAGGGTAAATGACTCCCAGCGTTGATGACGCCAGGCATAGCCGGCCTGGGTCGCCTGCTCCAGAACAACATGCTCATGTCCTCGCTGGGTCAGGCAGTAACTCAGGGCGAGACCCGCCTGCCCCCCGCCAATAATGACCGTGTTGACCACCTCGCGCATAGACGCCTCCTGGCGCTAATATTTGAGCCGGAGAGGAAGGATAGGACGAAGGTCCAGCGACTTCCCCGCCGCGCCGCCATCAAATGTTAATTCCATCAGCGGCTCCAGGGCCGGTTCAATGACGACTAGTCCCTGCTCCACGAGCAAGCGAGCCGTGGCTGAGAGGCTCTGGCGCGAAGTGGTCATACGGATGGCGGACAGCCGGCGAACCCCGAGCGGATGCGCTGGCGCGGGTATGCCCGCCCTAAACGAACGGTAGGCCAGTGCTTCGGGCACAACGCCAACATATGGCTCAGCCGCCTCGCTGCCAGCGAAATCAATCGCCACCTCGCCAGGCATCCACTCAGCGCGTAGCGAGCGGGTGGGAAATGGGATAGGGTGGGTCGCGCCGAGGTGGCGGCACAACATCAGACCGAAAGGGGAGGCGCCTGTCTCACGCCAGCGCATCCGCGCCCCAATATCCATGCCTACGGGCAACAATTTGGCGCGCGCCTGGTCCTCATCATGTGCCCAGAAAAGCTCCAGATAGGTGTTCTCGAAAAAGAAGGCGGTGGAGGCTGTTCCTAAGTCACCGTGGCGCGTCACGCCGCCAAAGCCATCAAGCCCGAGGGCTGCCAGAGACTGTGCTTCGGGGGCATCCGGGCTAACGAAGATGACGACGTGGTCTAGTTCAAGCGAGAACGGTGACAAGTTCGACATACCCTTCTCCCGCGGTGATGACTGGACGCTAAACAATAGCCGCATATTTTAATCTGTCAAGCATCCTGGGCTATACTTTGACCATCTTCGTCCCAGGTGAACCGTCCATGTCTCGCACGCCCATCCAGTCCCAGGTCCACACCAACGGCATCCAGTTCGCCGCCTACGAGTGGCCCGCCGAGGCCGACACGGACCAGCCGCCTGTCGTCCTGCTCCACGCCACCAGCTTCCACGCCCGCTGCTGGGACCAGGTTGTCGCCCACCTGGCCGACCGCCGCTGCCTGGCCTTCGACGCGCGCGGCCACGGCCACACCGACAAGCCGCCGCTGCCCTACTCGTGGCAGCAGTTCGGCCAGGACGTAGCGGCGATGGTGACGGCGTGGGGGGTCCAGAGGGCGGTGGGGGTTGGCCACTCCATGGGCGGCAATGCGTTGGTCCGCGCGGCGGCCGCCTTGCCCGGCGTCTTCCGCGCGTTGCTCCTGGTGGACCCCGTCATCATGCCGCCGCAGGTCTACCACGAACACCCCGCCGAGCCGGAGAAGCACTTCACGGCGGCGCGCCGCAACCACTGGTCGTCGCCGCACGCCATGTTCGAACGCTATAAGGACCGCCCGCCGTTCAATACCTGGGACCCCCAGGTGCTGCACGACTACTGCCAGTATGGGCTGCTGCGGGCGCCGGACGGCCACGGCTATGTACTGGCCTGCCCGCCGCTGGTCGAGGCCCAGACCTACACCACTTCCACCCAGGCTCAGAACCGCGATATCTACGACCTCATGCCCCGCGTCGAAGTTCCCGTGCGCGTCCTCCGCGCCGCCCGACCAGCGGCCGCTGTCGAGGACTTCGCCGGCTCGCCCACCAACCCCGACCTGGCCCGCTATTTTCAGCATGGCGAGGACATCCCCCTGCCCGACAACACCCACTTCATCCCCATGGAGGCACCGGCCCTCGTCGCCCAGCATATCCGCGACCTGGCCGCCCTCTCGCCCAGATTTTAGCCTCGCCTAAAAATCACTCTTTCGGTGGATGACGTCCCTCCCCTTCCATGCTAATATTTAGGCAAGGCTAAATTAGCCTTGCCTAAACCCACTCCTTAATCCTGATCCATAATCCCTATCCTAAGGAGGGTGTTATGTTGACCCCTGTGATGCAGAACGGGCTGGTCTTTGGCGGCTGGATGTGCGTGATGTTTACTACGTTCTTAGCCATCGTTGGCTTCGTCAATCCTGAGATTATGTTGGGCGACTACCCGCCCGACGTGCGGGCGAAGTATGGTCCGAAGAGCGAGCGCGCCAAGCGCCAGGGCAGGGTCATCATGCCCCTCTTCTTCGTCGCCCTGATAGCCTTGTTTACCGCGTCGGTGCTGTCGCTCCAGCAGGCCGTCGGGGTGCTCACCTTCGGCGACGTGTTCCTGAGCGCCCTCGTCAGCATGCTGACGTTCAACGTCTACGACCTGCTGGTTCTGGACTGGCTGATGTTTGTCAAGTGGCAGCCGAAGTTCGCTGTTCTGCCCGGCACGGAGGGCATGGCGGGGTATAGCGACCTCATGTTCCACGTTCGCGGGTTTTTGATTGGGTTAGTGTGGTCGGTGGGATTAGCGTTAGTCGTGGCTGGCGTCACGGCCATCATCGTTTAGCAAGGCACACACGGAGCGAAGACCATGTTCAACTTTCACCTGGCGTTTGTCGTGTTGTTCATCCTGTTTATAACCATCCGCGTGTACTACAATGTCCGCGCTGGCGGTCACCGTGACCCCAGTTATTCGCCCGTTGAAGGCGCGCTCGTCTACCGCATCCGCCAGATGGCGCTCATCCCCTTCCCGCTGCTGCTGCTGCTGCACATGGCCGCGCCCCAGTGGTTCGCCTGGGCCACCTGGCCGTTTCCAGATGTGGTCCGTTGGTTCGGCCTGGGCCTGGCGGTGTTGAGCCTGCCAGAGTTAACCTGGGTTCATCACAACCTGGGCCTTAACTTCAGCGGCACGATCCGCATTCGCAGCGACCACCAGCTTGTGACGTCTGGCCCCTACCGCTGGGTACGGCACCCCATGTACCCCGGTTTGCTCGCCTTCGTGGTGGGAACCTTGTTGATGACGGGCTACTGGCTGATCATGCTGCCCGCCCTCATCGGCCTGCTCCTGATTATCGTCACGCGGACTCCCCGCGAAGAGAAGCAATTGATAGAGCAGTTCGGGGACACCTACCATCAGTATATGCAACGCACCAAGCGGTTCATTCCAGGCGTGTGGTGAGCCAAGAGGGGGTTAAGGCATCCATAACCCACCCGTGGCCTCCAGCCAGTCGGCAATCCTTTCGACGGCCTGCGGAACATCATTGTCGGAGATGTCCATCCTGAGTGTAGGCAGGCGCGACTCGCTCACCAGCCGCTGTAACAGGGTCTGTTCCTCGACAAACTGCGCCAGGTCGTCGTACTGGGACGGGTTGCCCGACACCCGCAGGCGCTCCTGGCGGGCAGCGGCGAACGACTCCGGGCTGCGGGTGCAGAAGATGAGGCGGAAGTTGAGGGGCAGCAAGCGCTCTTCCAGCCAGCGGAAGTCGTAGTAGACGCCATAGGTGCGTAGCTGGTACATCTGGGTCGAAAGGTGGAAGCGGTCAATGATCCACGAGTAGTAGCGTTGCAACTCGAAGAGGCGCGCCCAGGTGTGGTAGGTTTCCATGGCCTGGGCGGCTTCGTGTGGCTCGAAGTTGATGAGGCCGCGCCCCCACGGGACGTTGGTGAAAGCGCACCACTCGGCTGAAATGAGCGGCGAGTGGTAGCGGTACTTGCGCGGCCCCACGATACGCGGATGCTCGTTGAGGGCGAAGGCGATGTCGGTCTTGAAGGTCAGCCGCGTGCCTTCCAGGATAACCTTCGGCGTGAGTTTAGCGCCCATGTCCTTCCTGCATCAGGCCGTCTTGACGGCGGCCGCCGCCAGCAGCCCTAACTCCTCGACGCTGGTCTGCCGCATGAGGTACTTCTGCACCTTGCCCGTCACGGTCATCGGGAAGGCATCCACAAACTTGACGTAGCGCGGCACTTTATAGTGGGCAATCTGGCCCCGGCAAAAGTCGCGAATCTCCTCGACTGTGGCCGTCTG
The DNA here is from genome assembly GCA_026129165.1 of Anaerolineae bacterium. GTDB lineage: Bacteria > Chloroflexota > Anaerolineae > Epilineales > JAHCIE01 > JAHCIE01. The sequence goes on along the minus strand of JAHCIP010000255.1, from coordinate 617 downwards.
GCCGTCGCGCAGCTTGACCCAGGCCATGATCTCCTCGCCGTAGCGCTCGTCCGGCACACCGATGACCTGCACGTCGGCGATCTTGGGATGGGTGTAGAGGAATTCTTCGACCTCACGCGGGTAGACATTCTCGCCGCCGCGAATGATCATATCCTTGATGCGCCCCACGATATTGACATAGCCGTCCGCGTCCATGACGGCCAGGTCGCCGGTATGCATCCAACGCGCGGTATCAATGGACTTGCGCGTGGCGTCCTCGTTGTTCCAGTAGCCGAGCATGATGCTATAGCCGCGTGTGCATAGCTCACCGGGCGTGCCCACCGGGACGACGGCATTGGTAGCGGGGTCAATGACCTTGACCTCGACGTGGGGGTGGATCTGGCCGACGGTGCTGACCCGCTTGTCCAGCGGCGCGTCGGTCCGCGTCTGGAAGCTGACCGGGCTGGTCTCGGTCATGCCGTAGGCGATCTCGACTTCGGGCATGTGCATGAGCGAGTTGACCTTCTTCATGACCTCGATGGGACACGGCGCGCCGGCCATGATGCCGGTACGCAGGCTGGTCAGGTCATACTGGTTGAAGTCAGGGTGGCCTAGCTCGGCGATGAACATGGTCGGCA
>JAHCIP010000254.1 GCA_026129165.1 Anaerolineae bacterium | reverse complement strand
TTCTTGAGCATGACGATTGATTTAACCGCCGCCTCATAGGCCAGTTGGCGGTGCGCGTCGCAGTTGATCACGCTCTCGGGCGTGGACGCAAACGGCACATCTTCCTGCGGGTCAAACATGCCCAACTTAAAGCGCGTCGTATAGATACGCGTGACCGCCAGGTCAATGTCGTTTTCCGTGAGCAGCCCACGGCTCAGCGCCACACTCAGGAAATCAAACGTTTGCCCGCATTCCAAGTCGCAGCCGTGCTTAATGGCCAGGGCCGCGCTCTCGGCCGGATCGGACGTTACGCCGTGCGTCGTGTGCAGGTCGTTGAGTGCCCAGCAGTCGGACACGACGTGGCCGCTGAACCCCCACTCGCCGCGCAGGATGTCGACCAGCAGCAGCTGGCTCGCGCAGCACGCCTCGCCGTTGGTGCGGTTGTACGCCCCCATCACCGCCTCGACCTTCGCCTCGGTGACCAGCTTCTTAAACGCCGGCAGGTAGGTCGTGTACAGGTCGCGCCGCGACACCACGGCGTTGAACTCGTGGCGCTTGCTCTCCGGCCCGCTGTGCACCGCATAGTGCTTGGCGCACGCCGCGGCCTTCATATAGCGCGGGTGGTTGCCCTGCAGCCCACGCACGAAGGCCGAGCCCATCTCCCCGGTCAGGTACGGGTCCTCGCCCCACGTCTCCTGCCCCCGCCCCCAGCGCGGGTCGCGGAAGATGTTGACGTTGGGCGACCAGAAGGTGAGGCCCTGGTACCAGCCGGTTTCACCTTTGCGCTCCAGGGCCGCGTGGTACTTGGCGCGGCCCTCGTCGCCAATGGCCGACCCGACGCGCCGAATCAGGTCGGGGTCCCACGTCGCGGCCATACCAATCGCCTGCGGGAAGACCGTCGCGCGGCCATTGCGGGCCACGCCGTGCAGCGCCTCGTTCCAGTAGTTGTAGGCGGGGATGTCCAGGTGGGGAATGGCGGGCGCGGCGTGGTTGAGCTGGGCGATTTTTTCGTCCAGGCTCAGCCGCGCCAGCAAGTCCTGGACGCGCTCGTCTAGCGGGCGAGCCGAGTCGCGGAAGGGGAGGCCGTCAGTGGCGGGCATGGGGATGGCCTTTCAAGAGATGAGGTCGGGCGGCAGGTGTTCCACCCGGTTCAGGTAGTGGACATCCAGATAGCCGTCGGCGCGCAGGTCGAGGCGCGTGATGGCCGTGTTGTAGTGGTAGTAGGCGATGGCGATGTCGGGCGGCTGGTTGAACAGGACGCGCAGCAGGGTCTTGATAAAGTCGCCGTGGGAGATAAGCGCCACCGTGTCGTCGCTCTCGCGCTGGCGGATTAGATCGGCGGCGACCCTCTCGGCGCGGATCTGTCGGGCCTCCCACTCCTCAAAGCCGCCGCTGTACCAGCCCGCCTCGGCCAGTGTCTCTGGCAGTTCGTAGCCGGGGAAGTCGCCCAGGATGGCCGAGCGCCCCAGGCCGGGATAGCCCACTTTCCCGCCGTCAGGGTGGTCCAGGTAGACCCCGCCGCATTCGTGGATGTCGGGCCAGACGATGGGCGTCAGCCCCAGCGCCGCCGCGATGGGCCGCGCCGTCTGGAGCGCGCGCAGCATGGCGCTACAGTAGAGCCGGGTGATTCGATAGCTCGGCGGTTGCCCATTGGAGACCCAGGACGGCTCCAGGTCGGCCCGCGTCGCCAGGTGGCGGGCGAGGGTCTCGGCTTGCCGCCAGCCGAGCGAAGTCAGCGGCGGGTCGCAGACGCGGTCGCGCTCGTCGGGCAGGGCATTGTTGGTTGACTGGGCATGGCGAATGATGTACAGTTGCATGGCGCCTCGCGGTGGAATTCCCTCTAAGCCTAGTCGAGACGGCCTATTCCGTCAATCCCGCCTCCCTTTCATATCGCCTTAAGGAGAGCGTCTATGCAAGTCGCCGATGTCGTCGCCCATGTATTAAAGGCTGAAGGGGTCGAATACCTGTTCGCCTATCCCGTCAATCCTATTATCGAGGCGGCGGCGAAAGTGGGCATCCGCCCCATTATCATCCGTCAGGAGCGCACGGGCCTGCACATGGCCGATGCGTTCAGCCGTCTCACGTCCGGGGAACGGCTCGGCGTCTTCTGTATGCAACAGGGGCCAGGCTCGGAGAACGCCTTTGGCGGCGTGGCTCAGGCGTACAGCGAATCGGTCCCCCTCGTTGTCCTGCCGGCCGGCTATCCCCGCGCCCTGGCCCCTGTGCCGCCCAACTTCAGCTCATTCCTGAACTTTCAGCACGTGACCAAGTCGTGTGAACAGGTCGTCGTGGCCCAGGCCCTCCCGGCCGCCTTGCGCCGCGCCTTTACCCAGGCTCGCAACGGCCGGCCGCGCCCCGCGTTGCTCGAAATTCCAGCCGACCTCTTCCGCGAAGATATTCCCGCGCCGGTGGACTATCAACCCTCGCGCCGGTGGCGGTCTGGGCCGGACCCCGAGGCGGTCCAGGCGGTGGCGGACGTCCTGCTACGCGCCGAGCGCCCGGTGATCTACGCCGGCCAGGGCGTTCACTATGCCCAGGCGTGGGAGGCCCTGCGCGAACTGGCAGAACTGCTGGAAGCGCCGGTGATGACGAGCCTGGAGGGCAAGAGCGCCTTCCCGGAGACTCATCCCCTGGCCCTCGGCGCGGGCGGCCGCGCCATCCCACGCGCCGTACGCAGCTTCCTCCAGGACGCCGATGTCATCTTCGGCATTGGCTGTAGTTTTACCACTACCGGCTTTGGCACGCCCATGCCCGCCGGCAAGACGATTATCCACGCCACCCTGGACCCGGCCGACATCAACAAGGACCTGGCCTCCCAGTACGCCCTGGTGGGTGATGCGCGGCTGACGCTGGAGGCCCTGAGCCACGCGATCCGGGCGCGTCTACCGCAAGACAGTCAGGGTCGAGGGCGCGCGGACGGTATCGCGCGGACGATTCAGACCGTCAAAGCGCAGTGGCTGGCCGCGTGGCGGCCCAAGCTCACCAGCAACGCCACGCCTCTGTCGCCCTATCGTGTCATCTGGGACCTGCTGCAGACGGTGGATGTCTCTAATACGATTATCACCCACGACGCGGGCAGCCCGCGCGACCAACTCTCGCCCTTCTGGGAGAGCGTCACGCCGCTGTCCTACATCGGCTGGGGCAAGACGACGCAACTGGGCTACGGGCTGGGGCTGGCGATGGGCGCGAAGCTGGCCTGTCCAGACCGTCTGTGCATCAACGTCTGGGGCGACGCGGCGATCGGCTTTACCGGCATGGACTTTGAGACGGCGGTGCGCGAGCGCATCCCCATCCTGTCCATCCTGTTCAACAACTTCTCGATGGCGATTGAACTGCCCATCATGCCGGTGTCTACCGAGCGTTACCGCAGCACCGACATTTCCGGCCACTACGCCGATTTCGCCCGCGCCCTGGGCGGCTACGGCGAGCGCATCACCACGCCAGATCAAATTATACCGGCCCTCCAACGCGGCATCGAGCAGACCCAGGCGGGCGTCCCGGCCCTGCTCGAATTCATCACCGCCCAGGAGATTGAGTACTCCCTGTATTGACCCTGTCTCTACGTCGGCGTTCAGACATAGGTCTAGGGCCAATACCTTTCTAATAAGGGCAGCCCCGGCTCATAAGTGGATGCTAACGTCACCCCCCTTTGTCTCCCCCCGTATACGGGGGGACCAAGGGGGGTTATTCCTCACCTCACCGTTGCGCATTCTCAACCGCCGCGCTCTCATGTAGAGATACAATCAATAGTGGATTACCTGAATACAGGGGAATCTGTGTGTTCGTTTCTGCACCTGAGAAAGGCAGCGCCCCGTATGAAGCCGATTGGAACCTTTAAGGTCGTGCCCGCGCTCCCCCCCACCCTGGAACGCCTGCGTGACCTCGCTCTCAACCTGCGCTGGGCCTGGAACCACGATACCATTGAACTCTTTCGTCGGCTGGATAGCGACCTGTGGGAAACGTCGGGCCACAACCCGATGTGGATGCTTGGTGCCATTGATCAGGCCCAACTCGAGGCCGCGGCGGCCGACGAAGGCTTTCTGGCCCACCTGGACCGCGTCGCCCGTGAGTTCGACGCCTATCTGGCGGCCGATAATACCTGGTTTCACCGCCAGCATGGCGGGTCAGGCGGGCCGCTGGTGGCCTATTTCTCGGCCGAGTTTGGCCTGACCGAGTGCCTGTCCATCTTTGCCGGTGGGTTGGGCATCCTGGCTGGCGACCATCTCAAATCCGCTAGTGACCTCGGCGTGCCCCTGGTCGGCGTCGGTCTCCTCTATCAGCGCGGCTACTTCCGACAATATCTCAACGAAGTGGGCTGGCAGCAAGAGGCCGATGTGGACAATGATTTCCACACCCTGCCCTTGACCCTGCTGCGCCAGCCCGACGGAACCCCGCTGACCATCAGCGTGGACTACCCTGGCCGGGTCGTGGCTGCCCAGGTCTGGCGCGCCGACGCGGGCCGCGTCGCGCTGTACCTGTTGGACACGAATATCCCCGCTAATTCCCCGGCCGACCGCCATCTGACCTTCCAACTCTATGGCGGCGACCAGGATACGCGCATCCAGCAAGAAATTCTCCTGGGCATTGGCGGCTATCGAGCGCTCGAGGCGCTGGGGCTGGACCCGACGGTGTACCATATGAACGAAGGCCACGCCGCCTTCTTGGCCCTGGAGCGCGTGCGCCGCCTGATGGAACATTATGGCCTGAGCTTTGCCGAGGCGCGCGAAGCCGCTTCAGCCGGTCTCATCTTTACTACCCATACCCCTGTTGAGGCCGGCCACGACCGCTTCCCCGCTGAGTTGATGGACCACTACTTCACCGCCTATACCCGTAGCCTCGGCCTCTCGCGTCACGACTTCCTGGCCCTCGGCCGCCAAAACCCCTACAACGATTACGAACCCTTCTGCATGACCATCCTCGCCCTGCGCCTGGCCGACCACAGCAACGGCGTCAGCCGCCTGCACGGCGAAGTCAGCCGCCACATGTGGCAGGGGCTGTGGCCCGGCGTTCCCAAGGCTGAAATCCCCATTGGGCATGTGACGAATGGCGTCCACTTCCAGTCGTGGATTTCGCAGGAGATGAACCACCTCTACGACCGCTACCTGGGGCCGCGCTGGCGCGAGGAGCCGGCCGACCAGAGCATATGGCTGCGCGCCGCTCGCATCCCCGGCGAAGAACTCTGGCGCACCCACGAACGCCGGCGTGACCGCCTGGTCGCCTTTGCTCGCCGCCGCTTGCGGGAGCAACTGGCACAGCGGGGCGCGTCCCAGTCCGAGATTGACATCGCTGAGGATGTCCTCGACCCGAACGCCCTGACCCTCGGCTTCGCTCGCCGCTTCGCGCCCTACAAACGCGCTACCCTCCTCCTGCGCGACCCGGCCCGCCTGGCGCGCATCCTCAACCATCCGGAGCGCCCGGTGCAGGTCATCTTCGCCGGTAAGGCCCACCCCCGCGACGAGGGCGGCAAGCGGCTGTGTCAGGAAATCGTCCAGTTGGCCCGCCGGCCCGAGTTTCGGCGGCGCATCGTCTTTCTGGAGGATTATGACCTGGCTGTTGCCCGCTACCTCGTCCAGGGCGCCGATGTCTGGCTCAACAACCCCCGCCGACCCCAGGAGGCCAGCGGCACCAGCGGCATGAAGGCCGCCGCCAACGGCGTGCTCAACTTGAGTACATTGGATGGCTGGTGGGATGAAGCCTATCGGCCGGAAGTCGGTTGGGCCATCGGCCGCCGCGAGGTGAGCGATGATGTGGCGGGGCAAGATCAGGCCGAAGCCGAGGCGCTCTATGAGTTGCTGGAGCGCGATGTCGTCCCCGCCTTCTACGAACGCGGCGCCGACCGCCTGCCGCGCCGCTGGATTAGCCACATGAAGGCGTCGTTGAGCAGCCTGTGCCACCTCTTCAACACGCACCGCATGGTTCAGGAGTACACTGAGCGCTTCTATCTGCCGGCCGCGGCTCGCTACACCTGCCTCGCCCAGCCAGGCATGAGCGAGGCGCGGCGTCTGGCCGGCTGGAAGGCCCAGGTCGCTGGTGGCTGGGGGGCGGTGGCCGTCGAGTCCGTCACCGTAGGGCCAGGGCGGGAGTATCAGGTCGGCAGTGAGACACGGGCCGCCGCCCGCATCCGTCTCGGCGTCCTGACCCCAGCCGACGTGACGGTTGAATTCTGCGTCGGCCGCGTCAACGCCTACGGCGAGTTTGTGGATGTCGAAGCCACACCCCTACAGCCCCAGGAAACCGATGGGGGCGGCGTCTATCTCTACGATGGTACAGCCGTCCGCTGCCGCACCAGCGGCCTCTACGGTTACACCGTGCGTGTCCTCCCCCACCACGACGGCCTGACGACGCCCTTTGTGCCCGGCTGTATCGCCTGGGCCAAAGGCTGAGGCGCGCGTCTGTCACGCCATAGCGAGAGCCGTCCGGCCCATGGAACCGGACGGCTCTCGCTGGCTCCGACTTGAAAACAAGACCATTGGGTGTATAATCGCCTCAATGGGAAGTAGATAGCTGTTACCGATCGGCGACTCTGAAGGGGGAAGAGGGGCCATGGATACCAAACCCAGTCTGGGACGACGGCTGCGCTATGCCTTCGACAATACGTTGTCCCGGGGTCCGGCGGCCCTGATTGCCTGGCTCGCGCTGGCGACGCTGGCCCTGATTGTGCTGGCCGTTGTCACTGACCTGCTGATTGGCGGGACGGCGGATGACCTGGGGCCAATCGAGGTGATCTGGAGCCTGATTTTCCAGGCGCTTACCCCCAACCCGCCGGGTAATCTTGCTAGCCCGTGGCAGTTCCTAGTGGTCATGCTGGCAGTGACGTTGGGCAGCCTGGCTATGGTCAGCATCCTGATCGGCTTGTTGAGCGCGGCGATTCAGAACCGCATCGAGACGCTGCGGCGCGGCCGCTCGCAGATTGTGGAGCATGGGCATACCGTTATCCTGGGCTGGTCGGAGCAGATCTTCCCCTTGATCTCGGAATTGGTCACGGCCAACGCCAACCAGCGCCATGCCGCGATCGCCATCCTGGGCGACCACGACAAGGTCGAGATGGAGGAGGCCGTCCGCCACCGCATCCCGCACACCGGCTCGACGCGCGTCGTCTGCCGACGCGGCAGCCCCACCGAGCCAGCCGACCTCGACCTGGTCCTCCCGCAGACCTCCAAGTCTATCATCATCCTGCCCGACGACGAAGAAGAGTCGCCCGACTCGGGCACCATCAAGACCATCCTCGCCCTCACCAATGCTCGCCAGCGGCGGCCCGCGCCGTATCACATTGTGACGATGTTGCGTGAGGAGAAGAACATCGAAATCGCGCGGTTGGTGGGGGGCGCGGAAGTCGAACTGGTGCTCAGCGGGGACATCATTGCCCGCATCATCGCGCAGACCTGCCGTCAGGTGGGGTTGTCCCTGGTGTATACCGAGTTGCTGGACTTCGCCGGGGACGAAATCTACTTCCAGGCCGAGCCGGCGCTGGTGGGCAAGACGTTTGGCGAGGCGCTGCTGGCCTATGAGGACTCGGCGGTCATTGGCGTCTTTACCAAGGCGGGGACGGTGCGCCTGAACCCGCCTATGGACACCGTTATCGAGGAGGGCGACCAGATTATCGCCATCTCCGAGGATGACGACACCGTGCGCATTCGCCCGCCAGGGCTGAGTGGGGTTCCGCTCCAACTGGACGCGATGGAGACGGGCAGCCCGGCCGTCCCCATGCCGGAGCGTATCCTGATCCTGGGCTGGAACTGGCGGGCGGCGACCATCATCCGCCAGCTCGACGCCTATGTCGCGGTCGGTTCAGGCGTCACGGTTGTAGCGCAGCATGACACCGTCGAGGAGGAACTGAGGACGCTGACCGAAACTGTCAGTAACCTGGAGGTGCGCTATTTGGCGGCGGACACCACCAGCCGCGCGGTGCTGGACGACCTCCACGTGGCCTCGTTCAACCACGTCATCATCCTGTGTTACTCGGACACGCTGGACCACCAGCGCGCCGATGGCCTGACATTGCTGACGCTGCTCCACCTGCGCCGCATCGCGGAGCAGCTGGGCCACACGTTTTCCATCACCAGTGAGATGATGGACGTGCGGAATCGCAACCTGGCCGAGAGCACACGGGCCGACGACTTCATCGTCAGTGAACGGCTGACGAGCCTGATGCTGGCCCAGATTTCGGAAAACAAGGCCCTGAACCAGGTCTTTGATGACCTGCTCGACCCGCACGGCTCGGAGATTTTCCTGCGGCCGGCGACTGACTACGTCAAGGCGAGCGTCCCCGTCTCGTTCTACACGGTCGTGGAGGCGGCGAAGCAGCGGCAGCAGGTCGCCCTCGGCTATCGGCTGCACGCGTTGAGCGCGGACGTGGAGCAAGGGCATGGCGTCGTTGTCAACCCTGATAAATCCAGGCTCGTCACGTTCCAGCCGGGCGACGTGGTGATTGTCCTGTCGGAAACGTAAGGCGCGGCTCAGGTCTTTGGCTCGGGTCGATGCATCAGCGGCGCGTGGCCCTGTTTGTAGACCAGGATGGTCCGCTTGAACTCGATGACCACCACGCCGTCCTGGTTGTAACCAATCGTCTTGAGCTTGACGATGCCCTGGTGGGGCCGCGACTTGGACTCGCGCTTCTCCAGCACCTCGCTCTGGGCGTAGATCGTGTCGCCCTCGAACACGGGCGCGGGCAGCCGCACCTCGTCCCAGCCCAGGTTGACGGCGTTCTGCGACACGTCGGACACCGACAGGCCCGTGACCAGGGCCAGGGTGAACGTCGAGTCGACTAACGGCTTGCCCCACTCTGTCTGCGCCGAGTAGTGGGCGTCGAAATGGATCGGGTTCGGGTTGAGGGTCATTAGAGTGAACATAATGTTGTCGTTCTGGGTGACGGTCCGCCCCAGCGGATGCGGGTAGACATCTCCCACCTCAAAGTCCTCGTAGACCCGTCCCTGCCAGCCTTGTTTCACTGCCATCGTTGGCCTCCCTCAAGCGATGCGCTGGTTACA
>JAHCIP010000253.1 GCA_026129165.1 Anaerolineae bacterium | reverse complement strand
GCTGTCATCGAGGCGGCCTATCGTCAATTGGCCCGTCTGTACCATCCCGATGTCAACGCCGCGCCCGAGGCCCTGGCGCGTATGCAGGCGATCAACGACGCCTATGCCGTGCTGCGCGACCCGGTCCGCCGCGCGGAGTACGACACGCGGCGGGCGCGGGCGGGTCGTTGGTCGGCGCGGGTGGCCGAAGCGTACCGCGATGGCGATTGGGTGCTCTTCCGTCTCGGCCCAGCCACCGATGCGTTTCAGACTATAGCGGCCCTGGAAGCAGCCATCCCAGCCCAGGGCCGGCGGTGGGACCCAGGCGCCCAGTTCTGGCATGTCCATGTCGAGTACGCGGAGGTGCTGAGCCATCTGTTTGCCGACTTTGGCGCGCCCCTGGCTGCCCCACCGCCCCCGGCGGTGTTGGAGCGGCCCCACGCGCCCGCCGGCCCACAACTCACCGCCGTGGTGATGTGCCTGATGGCCCTGGCGATCCTGCTCTACCTGGCTCAGACCCCGCCAGCGCGTCAGTGGCGCGCCCAGGTCTGGCAGACCGTCACCGCCGCTGTGGGGCGCATAGACCCGGGCCTCGTCCTCAGCCTCAGCCTTGTTTTCCTGGCCGCGCTGGCCGCTGTGGTCGTCGGTTATATCGCCTGGAGCCTGGGACGGCCGTCACGGCCCAGCCGCTAAGGCGCCGCCTACTCGAATAAACCCCTTAGACGGCTCTTTTACACAGGTGTCATGGGCGAAATCGCCAATCTACATCCCTCTCAAGTCGTCCAAAGTGTGGTAGAATATGACCCGTAGAGGCAGGACCTCGTGCTTGCCCTGCCTGCCCCGCGCGGGCGCAACCACCCCACGCGGGCAACCCCCTTCACGTGGGCAACGACAGGGGGTTGCCCCTATCGGTTGTGCCTGTTCTGTCCTAACCCCAATGAGGATACCTGTGACGACACCTGTCCCCGACTTGGCCCAACGCGCCGCCGAGTTGCGCCGCCACCTCCAGGTCTACGCCCACCACTACTATGTCCTGGACGCGCCACTCATCAGCGACGCCGCCTACGACACGCTCTACCGCGAGTTGCGCGAGCTGGAAGAGACCTACCCTGACCTCATCACGCCCGACTCGCCCACCCAGCGTATCGGCGGCCCGCCCACCGAGGGCTTTCGCAAAGTGCGCCACCCTGGTGCGATCCTGTCCCTCGACAATGCCTTCTCGGCCGACGAAGTACGCGCCTGGGGCGAACGGATGCGCCGCCTGATTGGCGATGCCCCGCTGGACTTTGTCGTGGAACCCAAAATGGACGGCCTCACCGTCGTCTTGCACTACACCAACGGTCTGTTCACGCTGGGCGCGACGCGCGGCGACGGCATCGAGGGCGAGGATGTGACGGTCAACCTGCGGACCGTGCCCAGCGTTCCGCTACGCATTCCACTATCCGGCTCCTCTCTCCCCGTGGGAGAGGGGGCGGGGGTAAGGACTGACACGGGGCGGATGCCCTCAGACCCTCACCCTAACCCTCTCCCAGAGGGAGAGGGAATGCGTCTATCCCCTGGCGATAGAGAAGCCTCCGTCCCCAAACGCCTGGTGGTGCGCGGCGAAGTCCTGATGCTGCGCGACGCCTTCGAGCGCCTCAACGCCGACCGCGTCGCGCAGGGCCTCAAGCCCTACGAGAACCCGCGCAACACGGCCGCCGGCGCGCTGCGTAACCTGGACCCGAAGGTCACGGCCTCGCGCCCCATGACGCTCTACGCCTACAACATTGTCGAGGTAGTCGGCGGGCCGCGCCTGCGCAGTCAGTGGGACACGCTGACCTATCTGCGGGCTATGGGCTTTCCGGTGAACCGCGATAGCCAGTACGCCCGCGACCTCGACCAGGCCATCGAGCTGGCCCTGGCCTGGCTGGCGCGCAAGCCGAGTCTCAACTATGAGGCGGATGGTATTGTCATCAAGGTCAACAGCTTCGCCCTACAGGACGAACTGGGCGTCGTTGGCAACGCGCCGCGCTGGGCGGTCGCCTTCAAGCCCGCGCCCCAGGAGGGTGTCACCGTCCTGCGCAAGATTGCCGTGAACGTCGGGCGCACGGGCGTCCTGACGCCCTACGCCATCATGGACCCGCTGCGCATCGGCGGGGTGACCGTCACCCAGGCCACGCTCCACAACGCGGACTACATCGCCGAGCGCGACCTACGCGAGGGCGACACGGTGGTTCTCAAGCGGGCCGGCGACGTCATCCCCCAGGTATTGCGCCCGGTCCCCGAACTGCGCCCGCCCGATGCCCAGCCCTGGCAGATGCCGGGGACGTGTCCGTCGTGCGGCGAGCCGGTGGTGCGGCCCGATGGCGAGGCCGCCACCTATTGCGTCAACTCGGCCTGCCCGGCTCAGTTGGTACGCAACGTGGAGCACTTTGTCGGTCGCGGCACAATGGACATTGTCGGCTTTGGCGAGCGCATGGCGGGCCAATTGGTGTCGGCCGGGCTGATTCGCGACATCTCCGATGTCTATCATCTATACGAACACCGGGCTACGTTATTACAAATGGAGGGGTTTGGCGACAAGAAGGTAGACAACCTGCTTCAGTCCATCGAGGCGTCGAAGGACCGCCCGCTGAGCCGCCTGATCTACGCGCTGGGCATCCGCCACGTGGGCAGCACCGTCGCCGAGGGGCTGGCCCGGCAGTTTGGCTCGCTGGACCGTCTCATGCGAGCCAGCCTGGACGATGTGCAAGCTATTCCAGGCTTTGGTCCCCAGATTGCTGAGAGCCTGGTGGAATACTTCGGCAATCCGCACAACCAGCAGGTCATTGCTCGGCTCCAGGCAGCGGGAGTCAAGACGGCGGACACGACGCAGGCCGCACCACGCGATGGGCATCTGGTGGGCCAGACCTTTGTGCTGACCGGCCGCCTACCCACCCTGACCCGCGACCAGGCCAAGGCTCTCATCGAAGCGGTGGGGGGCCGGGTGACCGACTCGGTGACGCGCAAAACGAATTATGTCGTGGCGGGGGAAGAGGCGGGAAGTAAACTAGACAAAGCACGCCAGCTAGGCGTGGCGGTGCTGGACGAGGCGGGCCTACACCGCCTCCTGGGTTAAGAACAGCGCCGACCGAGGTCGGGCCTGGCGGGCGTGGGGCGCCGAGCGTCCCTCTGCAGGGACGCGATCATTCTCGTCCGCGTAGGCGGACGACCGGCCATAGGCCCAACAGCGCCGACTTCAGTCGGAGGCGTAGTTGAGGAGGTTAAGTTGATGCTTTCCAGCCTGAAGTGGCAGCTTAGAAACAGGAGTTACGGGGTAGACCACCCCCGCCTGCCGCTGAAGCGGGCAGGCTATGGATGCAAGCCCCCGCAGGGGGCTAGTCCTCAGCCTCTGAGGCTTGCATCTCCTAGCCAGAGGGCTTTAGCCTCTGGCGGGAGCCGCTACCGCATAACTCCTGTTAGAAAGGCCGCCCCACACTCGGTAGCGAGATATGCTCTGATGCTCGCGCTCGCATTGCTCATCGCCCTGGCGGTCCAACCCGTGTGGAGCGCGCAGGCCGCGCCGTTGACCGCCACCTGCTCGTACACCGTGCGGTCGGGCGACACGTTAGGCGTGATTGCCCGCCGCTTTAATAGCTCCGTCGCGGCCATCGCCGAGGCCAGCGGCATTGACAACCCCAATGTCATCCGCGTCGGCCAGGCACTGGTCATCCCTAACTGTGACGGCGCAGCGGCCCCGCCCGCGCCTGCCGCCCCGGCGCCCAGCCAGGCGATCCCCGCTATCCGCGCCCAGAGCCTGGATAGCGCCCCCCTGCCGCCGAAAGACATGGACCAGGCGCTATTGGACCGCGCCGTGGGGGCGACTATCAACCTCCAGGTCGAGACGCGCCTGGGCTTCACGGCGGGCGGCACTGGGACGGTCATCGGTCAGGACGGGCGAACCTTCCTGACCGCCTTCCACGTCGTCGGCGACACTGACACGGGCCGCCTCTATCCAACACGCGAGATTCGCGTTGGCCCCTTCATGGACTGGACGCTGCGCGCCCACGTCGTCGCCGTTGACCCTGAGCACGACCTGGCCGTCCTTCACGTGGACGACGCAGCCGACTTTGGCGGCTTCTCGTTCGTGCCGGTGGGCGACTCGGACAGCGTGCGGCTGGGCGACACGGTCTACACCCTGAGCTATCCGGGTAGCGCCCACGGCAGCCTAGTGACGACGCGCGGCACCCTGCTGTCCATGCTGAGCCTGACGACCGACAGCGCCACGCGCTACTTCCTGACCGACGCCCTCGCCAGCCCTGGCTCCAGCGGCGGCATTGCCATCAACGAACGCGGCGAGGTCATCGGTATCGTCTCCGCCGTCATCTTCCGGCGCGGGACGCTCGACCGCCTGGGCCTGCCCCAGGTGGGCCGCGTCACCGTCCTGGTGCCCATCAACTGGAGCCGGCCGCTGCTTGACTAAGGGCAGACCTGACAATATTTCAAAACCCGTCGGGTCTCTCTAACGTAGGAAGTAGATAATCGCCACGATGACGCCGAACGTCACCACGACAGCGCGCAGAGTCTCGGCGCGGATACGGCTGGCGAGCCGCCCGCCAATCACCCCACCCACGATTGCCCCCACGGCCATCACGACCGCCGCCGACCACACCACCTGACCCGAAAAGACAAAAAACAGTGCCGCCGCCATGTTGACGCAGAACGAGATGGCCTGCTTGAGGGCATTGAGGCGGGTGAGGCTGTCGTGCAGGACGAGGCCGAGGACGGCGAGCAGGATGACGCTCAACCCCGCCCCGAAGTAGCCGCCATAGACGGAGGCCAGGAACACGGGAACGACCGTCCACGTCTCGCTCGCCGTTTCCCGCCCCGATTGCTCGACTTGGCGCAGCAGCCAGCGGCGGATATGGCCCTGGAAGGCGAGCAGCAACGACGCCAGCAGAATCAGGTAGGGAACCAGAGTCCGGAAGACCGCCGCGCCTGTGTTGAGCAGGAGCAGGCCGCCCGTGAGGCCACCGAGGACGCCCGTCGGCGCGAGGAGCCACAAGCGCCGCATTTGCCCCTGCATGTCTTTCCACTGGGCCAGCGTCCCACTGAGATAACCCGGCGAGAGGGCGACGGTGTTGGTGACGTTGGCGTTGACGGCGGGCAGGCCCACCGCCGTCAGGCCGGGGAAGGTAATCAGAGTGCCGCCGCCGGCGATGGCGTTGACGGCGCCACCGGCCACAGCGGCTAGGCCCAGCAGCAGGAAGTCAAGGACGCTCAGGGGCATAGACTCGGTCTCCTTGTGGTCAGGGTGTGGCAGGCTGATGGCGTGCAGGGCCAAGTCTACACCCGGCGGGCGACTCGCGCAACTCCCGTAATTTGACGTAAAACGTCTTTAGCTTACAATCTAGTCATGCAGGCGTCGGCGATGAGCGCGCTGGAGCGCCACTTTGGCTATCACCACTTCCGCCCGGGTCAGGCGGAAGCGGTCAATGCCGTCCTGGCTGGGCGCGATACACTGGTCGTCATGCCCACGGGCGCTGGCAAGTCGCTCATCTACCAACTCCCTGCCCTCGCCCTGCCCGGCCTCACCCTCGTTGTCTCCCCCCTCGTCGCCCTGATGAAAGACCAGGTAGATCACCTGGTCGCCCTTGGCAAGCCCGCCACCTACATCAATAGTTCGTTGCCTGCCGAAGAACAGATCGCGCGGGTCGAACGTGTCTCGCAGGGCGAGTACAAGCTCGTCTACGTCGCGCCCGAACG
Organism: Anaerolineae bacterium; assembly: GCA_026129165.1. Lineage (GTDB taxonomy): Bacteria > Chloroflexota > Anaerolineae > Epilineales > JAHCIE01 > JAHCIE01. Next base: position 3,309 of record JAHCIP010000253.1, on the reverse strand, counting down.
CCTGCGTAACCGTGTCTTCCTCCAGGCGCTCCTGGAGGGGAAGGTGAGCCGCGCTGCCGTGGACGAGGCCCACTGTATCTCCCAATGGGGGCACGACTTTCGGCCCGACTACCTAAGCCTGGGGCAGGTCATTGCCCACCTCGGCCACCCGCCGGTGGCCGCACTCACCGCCACCGCGACGCTTCGGGTCCAGGACGACATCATCCAGCGTCTCGGTCTGCGTGACCCGCTACGCCTGGTGACGGGTTTCAACCGCCCCAATCTCTATCTTGAAGTTCGCCCCGCGCCCGACGACGCCAGCAAACTCCGCGACATCAGTACCCTGCTCGATAGCGACCCTGGCCCCGCCATTATCTACACGGGGACACGCAAAGACGCCGAGACGGTCAGCCAGTTCCTGGCCGGCCTCGGCATCGCGTCCGCCTTCTACCACGCCGGCCTCGACCCCGACACACGCCGCCGGGTCCAGGACGATTTCATGCAGGACAAAGCCCGCGTCATCGTGGCGACCAATGCTTTTGGCATGGGCGTGGATAAGCCCGACATTCGGCTGGTGGTTCACCACAGCCTGCCCAGCAGCCTCGAAGCCTACTACCAGGAGGCGGGCCGCGCGGGCCGCGATGACCTGCCCGCCCACTGCGTCCTGCTGTACGCCCCCAAAGACCGTTCCTTGCAGGAGTGGTTCATTGAAAATGATGCGCCCAACCAGTATGAACTACGGAACCTGCTGGGGACCCTGCGCCGCTTCGCCCGCGACAACCAGGTGCGCATCTCCGACGCCGAGTTGGCCCGTTCGACGCGGCTGCCCGACGTCAAGTTGCGGGTAGGGCTGAGTCAGTTGGCCCAACTAGGCGCCATAGTTCACCTGGGCGACGACCTGGGGACGATGCGTTTCGAGGTCCAGCCCAACGCGCTGGACTTCGACCTGGCGCCAGCGGCGGCCGAAGTGGCCGAGCGCCGCGCCCACAAGCGCGAAAAGCTGGCTCAGATGGTAGCCTACGCCGAGGCGACAACGTGCCGCCGCCGCTTCATCCTCGACTACTTTGGCGACCCTGGTGCGCCCGAAGCCGCCCGCTGCTGCGATGTCTGTCAGGCCCAGGCTCAGACGCCCATGACGGCCTATGCGGCGTTCAAGGCTGGAGTACCAGCCGAGGAGGGCGCCACGCTCGTCACACGGCCAGCCAGCACCACCGCCGAGTGGACGCTGCTCATCATCCTGGAGGCGGTCAAGAGCCTAGCGCACGGCATCGGCCGCGTCAAGCTGGCCCAGATGCTGGCCGGCTCTCGCGCGGCCACCCTGGGCCAGTTGACTAAACATCGCCTCTACGGCAAGCTCAGCTTCGTCGGGCTGGCGCCACTCCAGACCACAATTGATCAACTCGTCACCGCGGGCTACCTCAAACTGGTTGGCGTCGAGACGCCCCAGGTGATTCTGACTCCGCGCGGCGCCTCTGCCCTCCGCGCTCGCGCCGCCATCAGCCTGCCCGCCTTTGAGCCAGATGGGCGCGGCCTCCCCCTCGACCAAAAACACTAACCCTCGGAGTCCACCCTATGCAGACCGCGTCGCGTACTCGCCCCGGCGGACTGGTCGCGTTCGTCATTGTCTGGCTGGGCCAGATCATCTCGATGATTGCCACCAATATGTCGCAGTTCGCGCTGACCATCTGGGCCTATGAGCAGACGGGCAGTGCGACGGCCCTGGCCCTGGTCCAGGTGTTCTTCATCACCCCTTTTCTGCTGTTCTCACCCTTCGCGGGCGCCATGGTGGACCGCTACAACCGCAAGCTGATGATGATGGTGAGCGACGTGGGCGCGGGCGTGGCGACCATCCTCATCTTCACTCTCTACAGCCTCGGCCGGCTGGAAATCTGGCATCTGTATCTGGCTGCCGCCATCACGGGCACGTTTAACTGCTTCCAATGGCCCGCCTACTCGGCCAGCATCAGCCTGATGGTGCCGCGCGAGCAATTGGGCCGCGTCAATGGCCTGATGTCGCTCCTGGAGATGGGACCGGGCGTAGTCGCCCCCTTGCTGGCAGGCGCTCTGTTTGGCGTCATCGGTCTTGGGGGTATCCTGACGAGTGACATCGTTACCTTCATCGTGGCGGTGCTCGCCCTGCTGGCGGTTTATGTCCCCCAACCGCCGCAGACCGAAGAGGGCCGCGCCGGGCAGGGCAATATGCTGCGTGAAGCTGCCTACGGCTTCCAGTACATCTTCGCCCGCCCCAGCCTGCTGGGGCTGCAAATCGTGTTTTTGTTCGGCAACTTGCTCACGGGCATCGGCTTTGTGGTGGTAGCCCCCATGATTCTCGCCCGCACCGGTAACGACAGCGTCGTCTTTGGTCTGACCCAGACGGCCGGGGCCATCGGCGGGGTGACGGGCGGACTGCTGATGAGTGTATGGGGCGGTTTTCGGCGGCGGGTCAACGGCGTCCTGATCGGCTGGGCGTTGTCGGGCGTCCTGGGGCTGACCCTCCTGGGGCTAGGGCGGGCTACGTGGGCGTGGGCAGCGGCTATGTTCCTGGGGGCCCTGGTGATCCCCCTGACCAACGCCTCGAACCAGGCCATCTGGCAGGCCACCGTCGCGCCAGATGTCCAGGGCCGCGTCTTCTCGGCCCGCCGCCTCATCGCCTGGGTCACCAACCCCATCTCGCCCCTCATTGGCGGCGCCCTGGCCGACTTCGTCCTGGAGCCAGCGATGCGTACACCGAGCAGCAGCCTGGCGGCGACTTTTGGCTGGCTGGTCGGCACTGGACCGGGCGCGGGGATGGCCCTCCTCCTCGTGGTCATGGGGCTGGTGGCGTCGCTGGTCGGCGTGCTGGGCTACTTTGTCCCCGCCGTCCGCCACGCCGAAGACCGCCTGCCAGTCCACCCGGCAGCGGTTGACGCGCCTTAACTTCTCCGCTATAATCGCGGGCTACTGATGGTCCCATAGCCCCAGATAGGCAAGCACTAAAAGTAGGTGGAGAAACGTTTTCATCAGGTGGCTAATCTTACTCCATAACAAGCGTTTGTTTGCCGTATGATGTGCCTCATAAGCTCAACCCCATTGGCTCTATCAGGCTCATGTAATGGAGGAGACCTATGCGCAAAGTTGCTCTGCTCGGAGCTGTGCTGCTCCTGGTCGCCGTGGCACTCATCGCCTGCGGCGGCCCCTCGGGAACCCCAACCGCCTCGCAACCCGCCGCGCAACCCAACGCGGCGGCGCCGGCCCAGCCGGCTCAACCTACGGCTGAGGTCAAAGCCCAACCTCAACAACCCGCGCCAGCGGCTAAACCGGCTGGCGGCGGGAAGACCATCACCATCGGCT
>JAHCIP010000252.1 GCA_026129165.1 Anaerolineae bacterium | reverse complement strand
TCGATCCCCAAAGCCCGGTAACGTCTACCGACCCGCACCGACCATAACTTGCCAATCTTCTTAAAATGGAGGGAGGGGTGATGAGGTTCCGCTTTGAGCAACTCGAAGTTCTTGTCGGCACGGTCACGAATTTCAGCTGGCAGGCGATAGTAGAGCTCCCAAAACTGAGGGGTGGTAATGTGCTTCAAAGTGGTTTATACCGTCCTGCCTCATATTCCTGCTCGGCTTGCTGGATGAGCGCATCTAGTCGCCCCGACTGGCTATCCTGTTCAATTTGCTTGTCCCAGGTTTGAGCCAGGAATTCCTCGAACCACTCGGTCAATTCCGCCAATTCGGAGGGAGGAAGCTGGGTAATCTCGCGCTGAAGCTCTTTAATGGTCATAGGATGGCTCATTCACCTTTCTAACTCGATCTCACCTCAACCAACCATAGTCGTACACAGTCTAGCGCCTTGAATTCTATACTCAACTTCGTTAGTCAGTCAAGGGACTGCCCCTCCTATGCGAGTCAACAGCGTAGGAGGGGCCGTCGGGCAAGGCCTGTCACCGCCGTTGCGCCGCCGGGACGCCGGCATAGCAGCCCAGCAGGTACGGGAAACGGGTCGTGGCGTGGTAATGATAGACGCCCTCGGGGTGGTCAGGCGTCGGCCCAAAGTGGCCGTTGCACGTATCGAGGTTAGTCGGCGCGGCTCCGCCAACGTCTTGCAGCCCATAGATGCCGTAGCCGTCGAAGGCGAAGCCCAGGATGGTCGAGTGCTGGCCGGGCATGTCGCTGGTCATGCACACTGGCAACTGGTGGTAGTGATACGCCCCGCGCTGGTCGGGGTGGCCGTTGCAGCTATCGAAGCGCTCGACCAGCACCGCGTCCTGCCGCTGGGCATTGTACTGGTTGTAGAACGGCACCCCGTTAATGGCTACGCCAATCGGCCCCATGGGGGTATCCGAGGGAGTGGTGGCCCGTTGCGGGGTAAGTGGAATGCGGAACAGGTAGGTCTGCGGCAGGATGGAGTTGGGATTGCTGGGGTTCGGGAACGGGCCGGCGGCATGATCGGGCAGGCCGTTACTGCTCACCATCATAGCGCCGCCGCTGACCGTGACGACGACGTTGCTGCGGAAGGGCGTACCCGCGTTGGCGGACGGGGCAGTGGTGGGGCTCGGCGTGGCCGTCGGGGCAGGGGTCGCCGTCGGTGTTGTGACAATGGGAACCAGGGTGCGGCGTATCCCAGGCGGCAACCCTGGCGCCTGCGGGTCCAACGGCGGATCGTTGGCGTCCGGAGCGACCGCCGCGCTGGCCGTCGGTGCCGCGCCCCCCGAAAAGGCGGCACCGACGACAATCAGGGACATACCGGCGAGTACGAGAGCCATGATTTTCGACTTCATCTTCATCACACTCCTCCTTCCCTGGCTAGACTGGAATGAGGTCTATGGTAAGGAAGAGGTGTTCAGAAGTGGTTTAGACGGCGTTCAGGTTGGATATATATACCCTCTATCCCGCGCGGGTCACGCGCTACTTGCCCCATAACTGTTTGCCTCCCCACGCTCCCCATGCTATAATCAGGGTCCACCCCCGAACCCTGCAAGGAGGCCGCCCATGGAAATCACCACCAAAGAACTGAAGCGGGTTATCCTCGTCGCGCCTGTCGGTCGCATTGACCACCAAAGCGCGCCCGAACTGCAAAAAACCCTGGAGTCGCTCATTGACCAGGGCCAATTCAAGCTCGTGCTAGACATGTCGGGCGTCAACTACATTAGTTCGGCTGGCCTGCGCGTCCTGCTGGCGACGCGCAAAATCGTCAAGCGCTGGAACCGGGGCGATATTCGCCTGGCCCACTTGCAGCCCTATGTCCGCGACACCCTCGAACTCGTCGGCTTCACCCGCATCTTCCAACTCTACGACGATGTGGTCGAGGCCGTGGGCAGCTTCTAGGGAGGACAGAGGACGGAGGACGAAAGACTGAAGTCGAAAGACCGTCCTCCGTCACCAGTATGGACCACCCCACGACGCACGCCCCCCCCATTGACCTGGACGCCTTGCCTGCCGACCTGGCCCACCAGGGGCTAAGCGAGATCCAGGCGTTCCTGCACTGGTTGGCCGCCGAAGGCCAGGCCGACGCCGTGTCACGCACCGCGCTGGTCAAATACCGCGCCCACCTGGTCGAAGACCTGGGTCTGGAACGGGATGTCGCCCGCGAGCGCCTCACCCCCGTCAAACGCTTTGTCGCCTGGTACGACGAGGCTCACCCGAACCGACTGCCCCTGGGACCGACCAGCGCCATTGACCGTCGGGTGGCCGAGTTGCATACCCTCAAGAGCGTGGCCGAGACGCTCAACCAGAGCGTAGACGTGGGCGAGGCCATTGACGCGGTGCTGGCTGAGGTCAGCGCCCTGCTCAGCGTCAGCACGGGCTGGGTCTTTCTGCTGGACGATGCCGACAACTTCATCCCCGTAGACGCCATTGGCCTGCCGCCCGCCCTGGCCGAGGACGACTGGCGCGAGTTGCGCCGAGGGCCAGAGTGCGAATGCCAGTGGCAGTTGCACACGGGCCAGCTCAAGCGGGCCGTCAACATCGTCAAATGCAGCCGGCTGGAAGAGGCCAGTGGTGATACACGCGGTCTCCGCTACCATGCCTCCATCCCTATCCGCGCCCGCAAGCGCGTGCTGGGCATCCTCAACCTCACCGGGCCCTCGCAGGAAATCTTTAGAGGCGCCGACTTGCAGGTCCTCGAAGCCATTGGCGACCAGTTGGGCATGGCGATTGAACGGGCGCGACTGCTCGAAATCGCCCGCAGCCGCCGTATCCGCGAGCAGGAGGTTCTCCTCCGCATCTCCCACGGGCTGCTGTCCAGCCTCGACCCGGCCCAGGTCACCGAACTCGTCGTCACCGAAGCGGCCAACGTCCTCGGCGCGGACGCCGCCGCCTTCTCCCTCTTCCAGGCCGACGACCGGCTCACCCTGCTGGCGACGGTCGGTTGGAGCCAGGACTGGCTCGGCCAGCAGGACTGGCGGCTGCTACCCGGCGGCCTCACCCAGCGGGTACTGACATCGCGCGAGCCGATCCTGGAGCCAGACCTGAGCGAGACCCTGGCCGCCCAGTCAGCCGTCGTCCAGGCGCACGGCTGGCAGTCGGCCCTGGCCGTGCCGGTCGAGCTGCGCGGCGAGATTATCGGCGTCCTGACCGTCAACAGCAAGGCCGCCTACCACTTCTCCGAAGACGACAAGCGGCTGCTGGGGCTGATTGCCGCCCAGGCCGCCATGGCCGTCCGTAATGCCCGCGAGTACGAGGAGAAGGCCGAGGAAGCCTGGCACCGCAACGCCCTCCTCCAGGTTTCGGAGAACATCCGCAACCTGCAGAGTATCGAGGAGGTGCTGGAGACGGTGGGGCGCATCGCCCCGCTGTTCCTGGGCGCGTCCCACTGCGGCTTCTACCTGTGGAGTTCGACCCTCCAGGGCTTCGTCCCGCGCCTGTTCGTCAGCACCGTGGACATGCCCGAGGCGCAGCGCGACCACTTCTACAGCATGTCCACCACCCAGCCGGGGCTGGGCTTCGACCGGCTGCTGGCCGAGCGCAACCCCTATATGATTGAGGCAGCCCAGGCCAGCGAGGGCGACCGCGAACTACTGGACATCTTTGGCGCCGACCGCGTGCTGCTCGTGCCCCTCGTCGCGCACGGGCTACTCGTCGGCGCCATGGCCCTTGACCCCAGCCTGGACAGCGACCGCTTTACCCCGCGCCTGCTCGAAATCGCCAGCGGCATCGCTACCCAGACCGCCGTCGCCATCGAGAATGAACGGCTGCGCGAGGCCGAGATCGAGGCGCAGCGTATGGCGCAGGAACTCGAACTGGCCCGTCACATCCAGCGCAGCTTCCTCCCGGACGACGCCCCCAACGCGCCCGGCTGGGACATCTGCCCGCGCTGGGAGCCGGCCCGCACCGTCACCGGCGACTTCTACGACTTCGTACCGCAGGAAGACGGCCGGCTGGGCATCGTCATTGCCGATGTCTCGGACAAGGGCGCGCCGGCCGCCATCTTTATGGCCGTGTCGCGCAGCCTGCTCCGCGCCAGTATCATGGCCAACGCCAGCCCGGTCAACGCCATCACCCAGGCCAACCGCCTCATCGCCGCCGACGCCGAGTCGAGCATGTTCGTCACCGCCTTTCACCTGGCCCTCGACGGGGACGGCTGCATCCACTTTGTCAATGCCGGCCATAACCCGCCCCTGCTGGTGCGCGCCAGCGGCGAGACCGAGTGGCTGGCCCAGGATGTGCATGGACCGGTGCTGGGGGTGCTGCCCGACGTGGTCTGGTCCCAGCAGGCCGCCACGCTCGCCCCCGGTGACACCCTGGTGCTCTACACCGATGGCGTCACCGAAGCCATCAACAAGGACATGGCTGCCTTCGGTGAGGAGCGCCTGGTTGAAACCGTGCGCGCCTTCCACACGGGCCCGGTCCGCGAGCTGACCGCCCATATCGTCGAGGCCGTCAACGCCTTCGCGGCGGGCCAGCCGCAATTTGATGATATTACGCTAGTTGTCCTGAAGAGAATTAAGGATTAAAGATCATGGCCGTGCTAGACCGCTACGTCCTGAATATCACCAGCCGCCCCGAGAACCTCTCGCGGGTGGCCGAGTTTATCGCCGAGGTAGCCGCCAACTTCGGCATGACCGATCAGGAAACGTACAATATCCAGATGGCGGTAGACGAGGCGGTCACGAATATCATCGAGCACGCCTACGAGGGCGAGGAAGGGCCGATTGAGGTTGTCGCCGAACGTCACGGCGACGACTTTGTCGTCACGCTGCGCGACCACGGCAAGACCTTTGATCCGACGGCCATCAACGAACCAGACGTCAACGCCTCGCTGGAGGACCGCGACATTGGCGGACTGGGGCTGTACTTCATGCGCCGCCTCATGGACGAAGTCGAGTTCCACTTCAACCAGTCCGGCTGGAACGAGTTAACTATGCTGCGCCGGCGGCGGGCGGTCATGACCTGCGGGTCGCGCTATGACCCCAGTATCATCGTCATCCAACCGCGCGGCCGCCTCGACGCCAATGGCACCACCTATCTAGAGAGCGAATTGGAGAGCCTGGCCCAGGACAACCAGCACCGCCTGGTGGTTGACTTCCGCCAGGTGACCTATATCAGCTCGACCGGGCTGCGCACGCTCCTCCTGGCGGTGCGCCGCGCCAAACGCCACGGCGGCGACGTCAAGCTGTGCAGCCTCAACGCGCCGGTACGCAAGATCTTCCGTATGGCCGGGTTCGACATGATTCTCGCTATTCACGACACTGAAGAACAGGCCGTCAAAGCATTTCGTCTCTCGCAGGCCAATGGATGACGAATGACCTGTCCGTGCGCCGCCTGGCCTCACCCCCGGCGACCCCCATGCGCCTGGGTCTCACCGCGCGTCTCTACCAGGTCTTCATCGGCGGCCTCGGCCTGGGCCTGCTGCTCCTGCTGACCGCGCGCTTCGGCTTGACCGGCCACTATCTTATCCTGGCCGTCTTCCTGGTCCTGTCCACGCTGATCAAACGCGCCGGGTTCCGCATCGTCCCCGAAGCCACCCACAGCCTCGTCGGCATCGCCGATATTGCCGCCATCCTGCTGTTTGGTCCCGTGACCGGGGCCTGGGTCGCCGCCCTCAGCGAGGCCGCCTACCTCGGCGCCCACGCCTTCCGCCGCTTCCCCTTCCACCCCACGACCCACCTGGGCACGCCCCTCTTCAACGCTGGCCTGAAATCGCTCATGGCCCTCATCAGTGGCGAACTGTTCTTACGCCTCGGCGGCGTCATCCCACCCCAGAGCGTTGAGTTGGGTCAGGTCATTCCGATGAGCGCCCTGTTCCTCAGTTGGTTCCTCCTAGACCACCTGGGCTGGTTCGTGCGCGTCGCCCTGGCCGAGGGCGGCGACGCCGCCTGGACCTTCCTGCGCCGCGTCTGGTTCTGGTCCATCACCGTCGAATTGCTGCCACTGCCCTTCGCCCCCCTCATGGCGGCGGTCCTCACCCGACTCGGCGCGACCGAATTCGCCATCCTGGCCGGGACGCTCATCGCCCTCAGCCTGATTGTCCACCGTCAGGCAACGACGCGCCAGGAACTCAACGAGCGCGTGGCCGAACTGATTACGTTTGAGGAGCTAGGCCAGGCCATTGTCAGCGCCCAGATGGATCTGAAGCGCCTGGGCGACCTGGCCTACGAGTACGCCACGCGCGTCGCCACCAGCGCCGACTTCCGCCTCGTGCTGGTGGACCCGGAAAAGAACGCCCTGCGCCCCGTGCTGTGGGTCGAGGACGGCGAGCGCCGCCCGGCGGACAAGATGCCGCTGGATGGACTGAACGAGTGGCTGCGCGACGCCCGCGAGGCGCAGTTAGTCACCGACACCCAGCAGCAGCCCGGCCAGCCTGAACTGGCGCTCATGAATGGCACACGCTCCTGGCTGGCCGTCCCTCTGCTGGCCGGGCGGGACATCATCGGCGGGATGCTGCTGGAGAGTGAGACGCCCCATGCTTTCACACTAGACCAATTACGTCTGCTCAGCACGCTGGGCAGCCAGTTGGCCGTCGGCGTCGAGAACGCGCGCCTCTACGAGCGTGAGTGGAAGCGGGCCATCCAGTTGAGCGCCATCAGCGAGGTCAGCCGGCAGGTCGCCGCCATCATCAACCTGGACGAACTGTTCAACCGCGTCGTCCAGTTGGTCCAGGCCAGCTTTGGCTACGACTTTGTCCAGATTCTCACGGTCCAGGAGGATAGTGTCATCTTCCGCGCCAGCACCGGCTTCCTCAACGAGGCGCGGCGCATTCGCGGCTACACCATCGCCAAGGGACACGGCATTATCGGCTGGGTGGCGAGCCACGGCGAGCCGCTGCTGGCGAACGATGTAGCCCACGAACCGCGCTATTCGCCCGACCCCGAAGCCGTCCTACGCAGCACTCGCTCCGAGTTATCTGTCCCGCTCAAGGTCGAGACGCGCGTGCTGGGCGTCCTCGATGTCCAGAGCAACCGGCTCAACGCCTTTGACAAGGACGATCTGTTTGTCCTCCAAACCCTGGCCGACCAGATCGCCGTCGCCATCGAGGAGGCGCGGCTCTATCAGGAGACGCTGGCCCGCCAGCGGCTCGAGCAGGAGTTGGCGCTGGCGGCCGAGATACAGTCATCACTGCTGCCCGAAAGCCCGCCCGACATCCCTGGCTGGGCGGTGGCGGCCTTCTGGCGGCCCGCCCTCGAAATGGCGGGCGACTTCTACGACTTCCTGACGCTGACCGAAGGCCGCTACGGCTTTGTCATCGCCGACGTGTCCGACAAGGGTATCCCCGCCGCCATCTTCATGGCCGTCGCCCGTAGCTCGATTCGCGCCTCGGTGTTGGGCCGCCGAGCGCCGGCCGAAGCCCTGGAACGCGCCAACACCCTGTTGCTCAAGGACACGCGCACCGACATGTTCGTGACGCTGTGCTACTGCATCCTCGACCCGAGCCGTGGCGCGCTGGTCTACGTCAACGCGGGCCACACCCCGCCGCTGATGTACCGCCCCGCCACGGACCAGGCCGAGTATCTCACCAGTCACGGTATCGTACTCGGGGCGATTGAGCCGATTCATCTGGAGGAGCAGTGTACAGAGATGGAGCCGGGGGATGTGCTGGTGCTCTACACCGATGGTGTTACAGAGGCGATCAACATGGCAGAGGAGGATTTTGGCGAGGAACGGCTGGCCCAGGTCGTACGGCAGGCGCACCATCAAAGCCCGGCCGACATCATCAACTCGATTATCTCAGCCGTCACCGCCCACGCTGGCGATATGGAGCAGTTTGACGACTTTGCTCTAGTCGTCATCAAACGGGAGATTACTCCCCAGGAGAAATAAATGCGTACTCCGATTATAGCGGGAAACTGGAAAGCCTTCAAGACCATCCCCGAAGCTCTGGCATTGGTCGGGGAGTTGGCCGACAGTGTGAGGGGCGTCAGCGGCGTCGAGATGGCGGTCTGCCCGCCATTTACGGCGCTCGCCGCCGTCGCCGAACGGCTACGCGGGACCAGCATCAAGGTCGGCGCGCAAAATGTGTACTGGGAGAAGCAGGGCGCTTACACCGGCGAGATCACGCCGCCCATGCTCCAGGGCCTGGTAGACTACGTCATCATCGGCCACTCCGAGCGGCGCAAGCTGTTCGGGGAAACGGACGAGACCGTGAACAAGAAGGTCCACGCCGTCCTGGCGCACAACTTACTGCCCATCATCGCCGTGGGCGAGAACTTGGACGAGAACGAGGCCGGCAAGACCGGCGCGGTCGTGACGCGCCAGATCCGCGGCGGCTTCCAGGGCCTCTCAGCGGACCAGGCGCGTACCTGCGTCGTCGCCTACGAGCCGGTGTGGGCCATCGGCACGGGCGAAACGGCCACGCCGGCGGTAGCGCAGCAGGCCTGCGCATACATTCGCGGGGTGCTCCGCGAGATCAGCCCGGTCTATGCCGACGCGATCCGCATCCAGTACGGCGGGAGCGTGAACGCAGAGAATGCTGCCGAACTGCTGTCACAGCCCGACATCGACGGGGCGCTGGTGGGTGGGGCATCGTTGAAGGCGGACCAGTTTGCGGCGATCTGCGCCGCGGCGGGTTAACCACCGGGGCGCCGAGGGCCGGATCCTTCGTGCGAGCGGTGCGCCACGTGCGAAACTGACCCTGTGAACTTCGCAGAAACTCGTTGGCCTTCGTGCGGTCGTGGTGGTTCCGGGTGTTGAGGCGGCTCGTGGCCGTGGTGGGGGCGACGGGGACCGGGAAGTCGGCGATTGCGCTGCAACTGGCGCAGCGTCTCGGCGGGGAGGTCGTGAATGCCGACAGCCGGCAGGTCTACCGCGGGATGGACATCGGCACCGCCAAGCCGGGGCTGGACGAACGACGGGCGGTTCGCCACCACCTGTACGACGTGGCCGAGCCAGCGGACGGGTACAGCCTCGCGCTCTACCAGAAGCAGGCGAAGGGGACCCTGGAAGCCATCTGGGCGCGGAACACGTTCGCGTGGCTTGTTGGCGGGACGGGCCAGTACGTGTGGGGGCTTCTCGAGGCATGG
>JAHCIP010000251.1 GCA_026129165.1 Anaerolineae bacterium | reverse complement strand
GACCGTTCCGGCCCCGTCACGAACTGGGTGATGTGCGGGTTGCCGTAGCCCACCTTATTCCACCCGACGCCGGTCTCGGTGTAGTCGCCGTCGGGCGTCATCTGCATCACGGCGCGCGGGCCGTGCTCGTCGAACCAGCCCAGCAGGCTGATGAACTCGCGCTGCAACCCGTAGCGCCACAGGCTCAGGCGGTAGGCGTCGACACCGTGGACGCGGAACTCGGACCGCTCGCCCGACCGCACCCACTTCGGCCACACGTAGCCCAGCAGGCGGTCGGATAGCAGGCGGAACTGGTACGGCTCGCCCTCGGTCACGTTCACTTCGACTGTCTTGGAGCCGTAGCCCACCTTCGCCAGCGTCACGCGGTAGACGCCGGGCGCTATGTCGGCGTAGACGGATCCTGTCGCCCGCGAGCGGGCTTCGACCGACTGGCCGTCGCGCTCGAATTCCAGCAAGACCTCGGGCAGCGCCACGTAGCGTTCGTCACTGACATAGCCCACCAGCATAAGCCGTCCCTCCCGTTTTGTCATGCTGAGCGAAGCGAAGCATCTCACTTTCGCACGCGAGACCCTTCACTTCGTTCAGGGTGACAGACTTAAGAATCGGTTTCTCCAGCCCCTTGACAGGCTTGATTATATCAGGTACAATAAGACCGTCAAATCTTGGTATACCGTATACAATATTCCAAATATCCAGCAACAAGGCCAACGTATGGTGGCTCTCCACGCGGATGGTCACGCCGCGCCGGTCGAGCGCGTGTCCCTCAAAACGCAGGCGGTGGACCTGCTCCGCCAGTATATTGCCGAGGGCCGCCTGCCGCCGGGAACCAAGCTGGTCGAGCGCGAGGTGGCCGAGGCGCTGGGTATCAGTCGCGCCCCGGCCCGCGACGCGCTGCTGGAGCTTGAAAAAGAAGGGCTGGTCGTCACCCGGCCTAGCGGCCGCCACGTCATCGAGTTGACCGAACGCGATATTCGGGAATTGTACGCCGTGCGGGTCGCTCTCGAAACGCTGGCCGTCGAACTGGCCGCTCAGCACACCTCAGCCGCCCATCAGCAGGCCAATCTCGCCCAACTGGACTATATGCGGGACGCGCTCGCCCGTCATGATGCCGCTGCTTTCACCCGCGCCGATATTGAAAGCCACACCCTCATCTGGCAACAAGCCGACAATCGCCATTTACTGCGCAATCTGCAATCCATTCTCGGCCCCATTTTTATGTTCGTGGCAACTACACTTGAGTTACACGATTGGGGAGAAACGCTGGCGGCCCACACCGACCTGGTCACGGCGATCAATGCGGGGGATGTGCCTGCCACCCGCGCCAGCATCCGCCGCCACCTGGACGAGTCGTTGCGGCAGGCGCTCCGCGCCTTCCACATCAGGCTTCCACATCAGGCATGAAACCACACCGCAGTAGTGAGGGGAGAAAGCACCTATGACCAAGCGAGTCGTCTATCTGATCCTCCTGGCTCTGTTCACCTTCGCGGCGACCCAATGCGCGTCCCAGCCCGCCGCGCCGGCCCCGGCCGCGACCCAGGCCCCGGCGGCCAAGCAGGAAGCGCCCAAAGCGACCGAAGCGCCCAAACCGGCGGCCACCCAACCGCCAGCCGCCACCCAGGCCCCCGCCGCCAAGGCGACGGAAGCGCCGAAGGCCACCGAAGCCCCGAAGGCTACCGAGGCCCCGAAGGCCGCCGCCCCGGCGGCCGGTGGCACGCTCAATATCCACTGGCGCACCGACAACCCGGTCTCGTTTAACCCGCTGTTCTCCACCTCCGGTTCCGAGCAGCAGGTGGAGCGCCTCATCTTCGGCGCGCTGCTCAAGATGAGCGACAAACTCGAGCCGATCCCCGACCTGGCTGAAAAGTGGGACATCGCCCCCGATGCCAAGACCTACACCTTCACCCTGCGCAAGAACGTCAAGTTCTCCGACGGGCAGCCCCTGACCGCCGACGACGTAATCTTCACGTTTGAGCGCGCCATTGACAAGCGCGTGGGCAGCATCTGGGCCGGCCGGTTGGGCGGCATCGAAGGCGCGGCGGAGTACGCCGACCAGAAGGCCGACAAGATCTCCGGCCTGGAAGCGCCCGATCCCAACACCGTGCGGGTCAAGCTGGCGAAGCCCGACGCCGCCTTCCTGACTACCATCGGCAACTTCTCCGGCCTGGGCATCCTGCCTAAGCACGTCCTCAAGGATGTCGCGCCGGACCAGCTCAAGAACCACCGCTTCTCGACCCAAGCCCCCAACGTCAGCGCCGGCGCGTATATCCTCGCCAACTACCAGCCGGGCCAGTACGTCGAATTGCGCCGCAACGACAACTACTTTGGCGCGAAGCCCTCGGTCGAGCGCATTTTCCTCAAGATCATGGCCTCTGATACCGCCCTCGCTCAGCTCCAGACGGGCGAAGTGGACTTCGTCAAGGTGCCCGTCTCCGAGCTCGACCGCGTCAAGCGCATCCCCAACGTGACGGTGCATAGCGTCAACAGCCCGTCCATCAGCCAGATCGCGGTCTACAACGAGCGCCCCTTCTTCAAGGACAAGCGCGTCCGCCAGGCCATCATGTTCGCCATTGACCGCAAGGGCATCGTGGACTCCATCCTGGGCGGCCAGGCGGCCCTCGTCAACTCGCCCGTCATCGGGCCGGAGTGGATGGGCCAGCCGGAGTTCGAGAAGTACGACTTCAACCCGGCCAAGGCGAAGGAACTGCTCAAAGCGGCCAACTGGGACCCCAACCAGAAGGTCGAGATGATGGTGGCGACGGGCGATAAAGTCCAGGACGCCTACGGCGCGGTCATCCAGCAGCAGCTTAATGACGTGGGCATGAAGGTCGAGATTCGGCAGGTCGACTCGGCCGAGGTCAACCGCCGCTATATCCAGACCCCCGACTACGACCTGTTCCTGTTTGGTGGCGGCGTCTACCGCGCCGAGCCAAGCATCTCCGCCACGTACTACTTGAGCAGCAACTTTACGCCGCGCGGCGGCAACGGCACCCACTACAGCAACCCGCAACTGGACCAGTTGTTTGCGGACGGCGTTGCGACCGCCGACCGCGCCAAGCGCAAGGACATCTACACCCAGATCGCCAAGACGGTCAACGACGACGTCCCGACCACCTTCCTCTGGTCGCCCAACTCAATCTATGCCGTCACCAACCGCTTCAAGGGCTTCAAGCCCCCGGCGTACATTGACAACTTCGTGTGGAACGCGGAGGAGTGGGGGGTGCAGTAGTCAGTCGTCAGTATCAAGTAGTCAGTCGTCAGTACAGAGTACCCAGTACTGACGACTGACTACTTCCTACCGACTACTTCCTGCCGACCACTGACCACCAACCACTGGCCACTATCCTATGCTAGTCTACATCTTGCGGCGTCTGCTCATCGCCATCCCGGTGCTCATCGGGGTAACGATTGTTACCTACGGCTTTATCAGCATGGCCCCCGGCGATCCGGTGACGGCCCTGCTGGACCCGGAGCAGATGTCGACGCTCGGCCCCGACTGGGTCGAACAGCAGAAAGCCGCCCTCGGCCTGGACAAGCCCGTGCCGGTGCGGTATGTCCTGTGGCTGGGCGAGGCGGCGCGGGGCAACCTGGGCTATTCCGCCGTAGACCGCCGCCCGGTAGCCCAGAAGCTGGGCGAACGGATCGGGCCGACGCTGCGCCTCATGATAGCCGCCTTGCTCATCGCCCTGCTGGTCGGCATCCCCATCGGCATCCTGTCGGCGGTCAAGCAGTACTCGTGGCTCGACTACGTTTCCAACCTGGCCGGCCTGGCGATGATTTCCATCCCTGGCTTCTTCCTGGGGCTGGCCGCCATCTACCTCTTCGCCCTCAAGCTCCAGATCCTGCCCACCGCTGGCATGGCGACTATCGGCGAGCCGCCCTCGCTGTGGGACCAGTTCCGTCACTTGCTGCTACCCGCGTTTGTGCTCGGCCTGGCTGAAGCCGCGCCGCTCATCCGCTACGCGCGGTCGAGCATGCTCGAAGTCATCCACCAGGAATACGTGCGGGTGGCGCGGGCCAAGGGTCTGTCAGAGTGGACAGTGCTGCTGGTCCACGCTCTACGCAACGCCTTGATTCCGCTCATTACCATCATCGCGCTTCAGTTGCCGACACTGGTCGGCGGCGCGGTTATCATCGAGCAGATTTTCGCCTGGCCGGGGATGGGCACGCTCGCCATCTCCGCCATCTTTGGCCGCGACTACCCGACGATCATGGCGATCAACCTTATTAGCGCGGTGATGATTATCCTGAGCAGCCTCATCGCCGACGTGATGTACGCGGTGGTGGACCCTCGCGTCCACTACAATTAACGGCAGAGGGCAACCCTCCGTGGTTGCCCCTACGGGTTGTCCGATTGGTAGGGGCAGGCTCCCATGCCTGCCCTGTCCAGGGTTGCCCTACCCACATGTCCTCACGAGAAGGGAGATTTCCTGTGGCCGAGACAGCCGCGCCAGGACGCCTGACTCTACGGGCCGTGCCCACCGCTATACCTCGCGCTCGCCCCGGCGTCTGGTCGCGGTTTCGCCGCCACCGCCTCGCCCTGGTCGGGGCGGGCATCCTGGTCGTCCTTGTCCTGGTCGCCGCCCTGGCCCCGCTGGTCTTCAGCCTGGACCCCTACAAGGTGGACCTGCGCGCCTACCGCAAGCCGCCCACGCCCGAGCACCTGCTGGGCACGGATGCCTCGGGGCGCGATGTGTTGGCCCGCCTCATCTTCGGGGCGCGGGTGTCGCTATCGGTGGGCGTCGTCGCCGTCAGCATCTACACTCTGCTCGGCGTCGTCCTGGGAGCCATCGCTGGCTATCGCGGCGGGACGGTGGACAATGTGATTATGCGCCTGGCCGACATTTTCCTGGCCTTCCCCCGCCTGATTATCATCATCACCCTGGCCTCGCTGGTCGGGCCGAGCATCTACAACGTCATGCTTATCATCGGCCTGCTCGGCTGGCCGCCCATCGCCCGCATCGTGCGCGGCATGTTCCTCAGCCTCCGCGAGCGCGAGTTTGTGGTGGGCGCGCGGGTCAGCGGCGCGAGGGACACGCGTATCATGTTCCGCCACATCGTCCCCAACGTTCTGGCGCCCGTGATTGTCGCCGCGACGTTTGGTATGGCCGGCGCGATTCTGCTCGAAGCAGGGTTGAGCTTCCTCGGCCTGGGCGTCCAGCCGCCCATGGCGAGTTGGGGCAATATGCTCAACGCCGCCCAGTCCTTGACCATCCTCGAAGGCATGCCCTGGCTGTGGCTGCCGCCCGGCGTCATGATCGCCATCACCGTCCTCAGCCTCAACTTTGTGGGCGACGGCCTACGCGACGCCCTCGACCCCTACCAGACCATGAGCAGTGAGAAATAGAGGGAGAGAAGCATGAAAATCACGGCTATCGAAACCTATACCGTGCGCGTGCCCATCTGGCCGGGGTCGTGGCACAGCCCGGAGTTTGGCCCGCCGGAATGGGACGAACCCTCCCTGGTTATCATTCGCGTGCTGACGGACGAGGGCATCGAGGGTGTGGGCGAGGTCCAGCGCACGATTCCCGCCGTGACTGTGCGCCGCTACATCCCCCAGGTGATTGGCAAGAACCCACTGGAGATGAACCTGCAAGCCCTGCCCATCGGCGGTCAGTTCGACGCCGCGCCGGGTATCTATGAGGCCTTCGA
Source organism: Anaerolineae bacterium (assembly GCA_026129165.1). Classification (GTDB taxonomy): domain Bacteria; phylum Chloroflexota; class Anaerolineae; order Epilineales; family JAHCIE01; genus JAHCIE01. The sequence continues at coordinate 3,501 of JAHCIP010000251.1, read as the reverse complement.
GATGGCGATTTTCGACATCGTCGGCAAGGCGCGGGGTGTGCCGGCCTATCGGCTCTTTGGCGGAGCCTACCGCGACCGCGTCCTGATCTCGCTGTGTTCGGGTCAGATGACGCCACGTGACGCAGCCGCCCTGGCCCGCAAAGGCGTCGATGAAGGCTATCAGTACTTAAAGATGAAAGCGACCGATACGGATCCGGTGGTCGAGCGCATCGCCGCCATCCACAACGAGGTCGGCCATGCTATCAAGGTGGTCATTGACCCGATGAGCCGCCTGCGCCGCCCCGCCGTCCTGGACGACCTGTGCCTGCGCCTGGAGCCGTACCGCGACAACATCAGTTGCTGGGAAGACCCGGTCGACCGGGGCAACCTGGACTGGTATGTGATGCTGCGCCAGAAGGTCCACTACCCGCTGGCGCTGCACCTGGGCGATGCCCGCCAGGTGGTCGAGGCGGTCAAGCGCGAGGCGTGCGACTACCTGAACCTGGGCGGGACGATGGCGAACTTCCACCGCACGGCGACGGTGGCGGCTCTGGCCGGTATCCCCTGCTGGCACGGTTCCGGCGTGGGGCTGGGCTTCTCCGAGGCCGCCATTCTCCACGCCGCCGCCGCTGCCAAGGCATGTACCCTGTCCAGCGATGTGGTGGGCGAGCACATCCGCACCAACGACCTCATTAAGCGGCCCATCGAGATTCGGGAGGGCTACGCGACCGTACCGCAGGAGCCAGGGTTAGGCGTGGAACTGGACTGGGAAGCGTTGGAGAAGTACGGGGTCAAAGAGGATTAGCATGAATCAGTCTGAAGCCATCTACGAAAAGGCGTCGCGCTATATTCCCGGCGGGGTCAGTAGCACGAACCGGCTAGTGGACCCCAACATCGTCTTTACCCGCGCCCAGGGCGCGTACATCTACGACGCCGACGGCAAGCGTTACATTGACTACCACGCCGCCTTTGGCCCCCCCGTCCTCGGCCACTGCAACCCCGAAGTCAACGCCCGCGTGGCCGAGACGCTGGCCCGTGTGGACCTGGTGGGCATCGGCGCGAGCGAGCTTGAGGCGCAACTGGCGGAAAAAATCTGCCAGCACGTCCCCTCGGCCGAGAAGGTCGCCTTCTGCAACTCCGGCTCGGAGGCGACGTATGCCGCCGTGCGCCTGGCCCGCGCGGTCACCGGCCGCCGCCGCATCATCAAGTTCCAGGGCTGCTACCACGGCTGGCACGACGCCGTCCTGATGAACGTCATCAGCCCGCCCGACAAAATCGGCCTTAAAGACCCCATGTCGGCTGGCATGACGCCGGAAGTCGTGGATGACACTCTTATTCTGCCCTTCAACGACATCGAAGCCGTGACCCAGGCCGTGACCGAGCATGGCCCCAGTCTGGCCGCCATCATCCTCGAACCCATCCCCCACAACATCGGCTGTGTCCTGCCGCGCCCGGAGTTCCTGCGCGCCCTACGCGACCTGACCACGCGCCACGGCATCGTCCTCATCTTCGATGAAGTCATCACCGGCTTCCGCCACGCCCGCGGCGGCTACCAGTCCATCGTCGGTGTCACACCCGACCTGACGACGATGGGCAAGGCCATCGCCAACGGCTTCCCGCTGGCCGCGCTGGCCGGCCGCGCCGATCTGATGGACCATGTGCGGCCCGGCGGGGACGTGATGTTCGCTGGCACCTTCAACGGCCACCCGCTCAATGTAGCCGCCGCGCTGGCGACGGTCGAGATTCTAGAGCGGCCTGATACCTATCCCCACCTATTCGCGCTGGGCGAGCAGATGCGCCAGGGTCTCGGCGAGTTGGTCCAGGAGCATGGCATCGAGGCGACGGTGGTCGGTTTCGGCTCGGTATTCCTGATGTACTTTATGTCCGGTCCGGTCGAGACTTACACCGACCTGCTGCGCAACGACGCCCAGAAGTTCGTAGCCTACCGCCGCCAGCTCATCCAGCGCGGCGTCTACGAGTTGCCGGTCAACCTCAAGCGCAACCATATCAGCCTGGCCCATACCGTGGCCGACATTGAAGCCACCCTGGACGCCGCTGACCAGGCGCTGCGGGAGGTCGCAAAGTGATCGTTGATGTGCACGTCCACCCGCCGCGCCACCGTGTCGCCGTCGCCGACACCGGCGCGCCGCGTTCCCTGCCCTGGCGGCCCGACCAGAGCGTGAACTTACGGCAGACCTACGCGGACTTCGAGAGGGAGTTCGAGGGTATCGACGCGCTCATCGCCTTCAACATCGCCACCTATGGGGACATGCCGTCGGACGAGCCGAAAAGCGCCTACGACACCATCTTCGGCCCGACGCCAGGCATCAACGACGCCGTGGCCGAGTTTGCCGCCGCCTATAGCAGCCGCGTCATTGGCTTCCTGTCGGTGCATCCCGATGATCCCAACGCCCAGGCCGAGATGCGACGCTGCGTGTTCGAGTTGGGCATGAAGGGGGTCAAGCTGGGGCTGAACTACCAGAAGGCGGAACTATTGGGTGAGAACGCCTATGCCGTCTACGCCACGGCGGAGAAGATGGGCCTGCCCATCCTGTTCCACATGGGCACCTCGCCCGTCCAGTTCGCCCCGCTGGAGTACGCCTACCCGTTGTATGTGGACCGCATCGCCATTGCCTTCCCCAACCTCAAGATTATCATGGCCCACATGGGCCACCCCTGGCAGACCGATACCATCGTCGTCATCCGCAAGCATCCCAATGTCTACGCCGATGTCTCGGCCCTGTTCTACCGCCCCTGGTCCATGTACAACGCGCTGCGCCTGGCAACCGAGTGGAGCGTCCTGCACAAGCTGCTGTTCGGCTCCGACTACCCCATCGCCTCGCCCCACGAAACCATAGACGGCCTGCGGGGGGTCAACGCCATCCTGGAGGGAACCAAGCTGCCGCGCGTGCCGGAGGACGAACTCGAGGCCATCATCCATCGCGACAGCCTGTCCCTGTTGGGGCTGAATCGGTAGCCTTACTGGCTACACACCTGGCCGCTGTAGACCCCAGCGCCACTGCCGTTGAGGAACATGCCGGTGGCGGTGAGAACACCCGACGCCCCAGCGTATTCGCCCGTGCCGCCGACCACCGTATCCACCTCGGCAAAGGCGCCTTCGCCCGTGGTGCGCAGGGTAATCGCATCCTTCGTATAGATGTCGCCCTTGTCCGTCTGAATGGTGTTGTCGCCCGTAGCGAAGACGACGCCGGTGGTTGGCGTGTCGGCGCTAGCGAGGAAGGCGCTCCCCACAAAGGACGATATAGCTTTGATGCTGCCTTGATACTCTCCAGTGGCGCACAGGCCAACTGGCGACATGCAACCCGGATCGTTGACGGCCTGGAGAGTGAACTTGCCGGATACGGCCTTGCAGGCGGGCGCCGCCAGCGCGCCGCTGGAGACGAGGGTCAGCGCGAGTAGGGCGGCGACGGCGACCAGGGCGACGCGGACGGGACGGGAAACAAGGAACTGGAACATGATCGGTAACTCCTTTTGGACACGGTTTAGCCAACGCGATACTGC
>JAHCIP010000250.1 GCA_026129165.1 Anaerolineae bacterium | reverse complement strand
CAGGTACCAGCCCGAAAGACGCCAGGTGTAGACTGGAAGACAGCACTGGTGCGCGACGTCAAAGCTCCATTACCATCATAGGTGAAGCTCTGGAAGACCTGGCCGGCAGCCGCACGAGTCAGGCGGCCTTCCTGGTCATAGGACAGGTTCTGCGAGGCTGGGCTGTTGCGGGTGGTCATATTGCCGCTGTTATCGTAGCCAAACGTGTCCAGCGTCACCCCGTTGGCCTTGAGCGCGCTCACCGCGTGGGGGCGCGAGCCAGCGCCCGCCACGCCGCTCGGCAGGGGCGCGGCGTACTCGTAGGTGATGTTGTTGCGGGTGAGGATGTTGCCCTGGTTAGTATAGGTGAAGGTTTCTGACCCGGCGATGACGAGGCGGTTCAGGCTATCATAGGCGTAGCTGCGGTTGTTGGCCGTCGTGACGGCATCGGCAATGCTTGTCACATTCCCGAATGGGTCATACTGGTAGCTGAGATCGGCGGCCGGTTGCAGACCGGCGACGGGGATATAGGTTTTGAGTTGGAGTCGGTCCAGCCTCTGGTGGGCGGAGTCGTAATGGTAGACGCTGGCCGTGCTATTGCCGAAGGTGACATCCAACGGCCGCCCCTGGATGTCATACGTCTCGGCGTCCAGGTAGCTATTGCCATAGGCACAGGCGGCCTGGGGGTCCTCGCTCCCCACCTGGCACACCCCGCTGATCAACCCGGCGTTGTTGTAGCTGGTCTTGACCCACTCGCCGCCACTCTCAGGGTTGGGATAGCGTTGCAGCGTGAGCAGGTCGGCCGAGTTGTAGCGATACTGAGTGGTATAGTCGAGACCACCAATGCGGCGTAGCTCCGACTTCACCCGGCCGCGAGAGTCATAGGTAGAGCGGAGGATATTATCGGTGCCGCTGCCGGTGATCAGCTCATACAGGCGGCCCTTGCCGAATTCGTCGGGCGTTGCGTTATCATAGGTGTAGGTAACATCGGCGGCGGTTGGTGAAGGGCAGTCCACATTCCCATAGTACTTCCTAGTGATGCGGTCGAGAGCGTCATAGCACATGGAAACGGTGCGCCCATCCCCGTCTTGACGCTTGATCAGGTTAGCCTGGGGATCGAACTCCTGGACCCACACCCCTCGGTCGCGATCTTCCACCCTGGACTGATAGAGCCGCGTACGGCCGAAGAGGTCTTTGTAGTTATACTGGGTGACAACGACGCCGGTGGGGTCGGTGACGGAGGTGACCCGGTCCAGGGTGTCGTAAGTGTACTGGGTCGTAAGCCAGGCGGTAGTGTCTTTACGCTCGCCCACCTTGGCGAGCCGCCCCTGACCATCGAGGGTCTCGCTGCGTTCGCGCACTTCTCCCCAACTCATCCGCAGCCCGTCTATGTTCACCGTAGTGGAGGCATCCACCTCGAACCCCAGGGTCAGGGTACGCCCGTCGCCGACGTCCCCTGGTACCGTAAAGGTGCGTTGGAAGAGTGTCCAACCAGTGGCATACTGAGAGTTGGCGGGGAATGAATACCAGGGTTCGTTGGATAAGGCGGTGACGTTATTGACTTTGATGACAGGCCGCATGTCGCCACTGCCTGAACTGCGGCGCGCCAGCCACGAGAGGGTCAGCGTGCTACCTGGGGTCAGACCTGTATTATAGGGGTAGGTGAAAGTCGCTTCGACCCGGCGTGAAGGTTCTATCCGTAGCGCAAAACGCTGATCCACGCCGTCCGCCACCCGCGTGGCACAGCCTGAACCGCCCTGGGTGATGATCCAGCCCGACGCACAACTCGAGGCGCCGCCTGGGGTCTCGAAACTGGGGTTCAGTTGGCCGATCCCAAAATCAGAGCCACGGTCGGTGGTCGCCGTCAGGCGCTGCTCGCGCACAGTCGTCACCACCGACTGTGTGTCATCGGTGCGGGTCGTGGTTTGTAACGCGCCAAACTGGTCGTAGGTGAAGCGCGTGCGTCTGATGTTACCACTCTGAGCTGTTCCCTCGCGCGAGAAGGCATTGGGGGCAGCGGTATCGTTCTGGGCGTAGGGGACCGTCTCAGCCGCCTTCAAGCCACGATTGTCATAGAACGTTGCGGTGTACTGAGTGTCGCCCGCGCCATTGGGGTTGGGGTTCTTGGTCAGGACCACCCGCCCCAGCCCATCATAGAAGGTGCGCGACACCCGGTAGCGTTCATCGCCGAGTTGGGCGCTCCCCTCGTCGAGCCGTTGTGTCGTCCGCACCATCAGCCTAGCGCCGGTGCGGGTTAGATCATAATCGTACTCGTACCTAGTGGTGTAGCTGGTATCACCCGGCCGCTGCACTTCCAACAGACGGCCAAAGTCGTCATAGGTAAAAGAGGTGCGACCCGAGACGCCATTCGCATCGCCTGTCCAGTTGGGCGCCTGGTGGCGGTAGGCGGTACTGTCCCAGTCCATCTCCTCGTACACCACCCCGCCGGGTTGTGTGACCCGCGTCACGAACGTGTGAAGTGTCGTATCATACGTCGTGGTGACGGTACGCGGAGTGGCGCTGGCCTGGGGTGTCCCATTGATGCTGAATTTGTTCCAGGTTGTCTGAGTGGTGACATTGCCCCAGGTATCATAGCCAAACTGAGTATCGGCCGTTGTCTCACTGCCTATACACCCCAGACAATCAAGCCGTCGCATCCAGGTCAGTTCGCCCTTCGATTTTGGCCCAGCTACACCCCAGATAGGCTGGCTTGGATAAGATATACTCGCATCCCAAGGAATCGCGCTTTGCCCATCGTAACTGTAGTAGGTGAATTTAGCCCACCCATCATCCGAGGTCTGTTGTTGGGCATCCTGGTCACTCAGGACGCCCTCCACAATCGGCTTATCGACGATGTAGAGATAGCCCCCGGTCTGCCACGCAGGGGGTTCATTGGCGGTTCTGGCCCGGTCGAGCGGGTCAAACCAGCGTTGCGTGATGCGCTTCCAGCCCCCAATCCCACAATCCCCCATGTAACCCGAACGATCCGGACACTCGTACTCGACCGTGGTATTCCCGTAGCTATCGTAGGCATAGTCCACGATGTCTACCTGGCTGGTCACAACCTGGAACGGGTCGCGGCGGCTGGCCGTGCGGCTGAGTTGCACAAACCGAACATCATGATTGGCTTCATTACATAGTTGATGCCCCTGTGTCCCGCAACCACCCAGATAGTAGCTGTCCCCAGTCTGCATGACACTCGCGGTGAGGTTGAAGAGGTTGGCGACGCGCCGCTTGATGCCGTTCCCCTCGGCTGTCCCGTCGGTCTGTCCGTGGAGGTACTCAGTCTGATACTCACGTCCTGCTAACCAGCGGCGGACGTGGTCAGCGGTCAGGGACGTGTAGTTGCTGTGGCTACGATAAGGATAGACCCCGTCCAGGGAGTCGAGCCGATTCGTGAAGAAGTAGTGCTTGACGCCATGCTGACTTCTATCGAGAGTACAGGCGCCTGGACAGTTCAAGGGCGCGCCCTCAAAGGCGGTGACCCAGTCATGGCCGATGAGGTGTTCATTGAACTCATCCTGGGTGTCATAATAGCGCGCGGGGCCATATTCATACGTGGTGTGGATGGAGGGATCGCTGCCGCCAGCGCTCAACGTGCGCCACAAGACACGATAGCGCGGTATGATCGGCGTATCACTGTCCACCGTATCGGCTAGGTTGAATGACTGATAGGTGTAATCCACCGTGCCGCCGAGAGCAGTCTTGATCTGGGTGAGGTTGAAGCGTGGGTTGCCTTGATTACTGTTACTGTAGGTGAAGGTGTAGCTTGGCTCATCCCCAGCATAGAGGGGCGTGGTAAACTGCGAGTTTGGACCTGTGCCGGCATACTCCTGTATCTTCGTCAGAACCAGTTTCTTGTTACCCGAGTCAGGGACCGTTGAAGCAGGTCGTTCCTGCCAGGTAGTCCAGATCGGTGTTACCACTCCATAGGTAAACCGGTACTTTCTAAACGGCTGAAGCGGCTCATTCACGTTGGAAGACAGCTTGAGGTAGCTGGTAATGCTATCGAGTTTGTAGCGGCTGACGTAGTAGTAGTCATTCTTATTACCCCCGGTCGTGATCTTGGTGTTGAAATCGGTTGTATAGTCGTAGCCCGTTCCATAGGTGTCCTGGCGATTGGATTTACCCCAGTAGACCCCGCCGGTTCCTGGATTGAAGGCACGATAGGTTAAGGGCTGACTATCCGTACTCCAATAAGTCTGCCCTCGTGTCCATGTCGTCACCAGCGTACCGCTGCTATTGCGCCATAACTCCTCATTGAAACGCACTTCCCGCTGGTAGTCGCTGCCAAAGACCTGGCTACCGCTATCAGTCGTGGAGTTGAAGGTATAGCGAATGACGGCGGGATAGGCGGCGCGAGTATAGGGAAAGTCATCGGTTGTACTGGTAAAATAGTCCTGTGGTAGATAGTTATCCTCAAAATACTCGATCTCCATGCGATTGCCGTGGGTGTCCATCACCCGGTCCAATGATAAGGCCCAGGCCGAGGGATGGTGCTGTTGGCCGCGCACATGTTCCGCGTCGGTATTGTAGCCAAAGCGATAGTAGGTCCCCGCCTTGTCCCACACCTCGAAATAGATGTTATGTACATTCGTGCCATTCTGACGACGAAGAATACGCAAGAAGCTATCGGTCTGCGAGCGGAACTCCAGGTTGTCGGTCGTGGGAGCATAGCAATCATGGTTGGTGTAGTTGACATTATCGGTCGGGGAGATACGCTTGCCTACACACCAGATAATCTCGCGCGTGCCGTTCAACTCCAGGTGATAGACTGGCAACTCTGCTGAGGGAAAGTCCCCTACCTCGGCCGTAATACGGCCCAGGCCCAGGCTCCACCCATACCCAACCCAATCGGTCTGGGTCGCTGGCGATTGATTATCAATGGGGGCATCCAGTCGGACCAGGGCATCGTTGAGGGCATCTGGGACTGTACTGGAGTAGGCCAACTGCAATTGGGGCTTCAGCGTGTGAGTTCCCTCTGGCACGTCTAACGGTATCGAGAACACCGCTGCGCCGGTCAGCAGTTCCGTCTGACCGGCCTCAAGGCGAGAGGTGGGTATCCAGTCATGACCGCGATCATTGCTCAGGCTCCAGAATGAAAACTCGCCTGCTGCCGCGACAAGATCATCCCCATCACGATAACTGGCGGCAGGCTCCCAGCGTTGGGCAGTTACATTGAAGTGCAGGAGACTGAGATTGGATGAGGTAGCCCAACCCTCCGGCAAGCTGGCTAGATGGATACGCAGTTCAGCCGGTTGAGACAGGGTATGGACAGCGGCAGCCTGAAGAGTGTCCGTTAGGTTGACGGTCATGAACAGTCTGGGAACGAGTCCCCACCGCTGACGCGGATATGTAGCCTCTGTTCGAAGGCTGACAGCCAGTGTATTCGTGTACGTCCCAGATGGAAAGGCCAATTGGACGGCGCCTGAGACGAGTAGCCCACCGGTGGTCGGATTAATAGTCGTTTGAACCGGGGGTAGGGTGGGCAAATTGGCCAGTTCAGATGGGTCATAGGTAGGAATGGGGGTAGGGGAAGGTATGACCGTAGACGTTACTACACTTGTCGGCACCAGTGTAGCCAAGGAGGTCGGGGAGCTTAAGACGGTTGGCGTATAGATGGGATAAGGAGCAGTGATAGCGGGTGTGGAGGGTGTGATAGGCAGTGGAAGACTTAGGGTCGGGGTAGTAGGCGCGCCTGGAGTAGAGGTGGCCTCGGTCGGGGCGGGGGTGTTGCCATCCAGCCCCGTGGGCGGCTCTGGCGCTCCCTGAGCCGAGGCCAGTGAAAGCGTGGCAACCAACAGGGAAACGACCAGTATACCCATGACGACACCAGGACGCGACCAGGCGAAGCGGGGCATTGGAACCCTCCTGGGAAAAGGCGCCGGTAAAAGTGGGTATACCAAATATACCCTCAAAGACACGACTTTTCCGTGAAAGTTTCACAACGGCCCGTGTATAAATCTCCACCTTGGAAGGGCCAGGTAACGCAGACCCGAAGGACCGCCACAATCCTTCGGGTCTTCGTTGCATGGGACAGGGGCTAGTCCTTGAGATAGCGGTCGAACCAGTCGAGCATGTCGAGCCACATCTGGCGCGTGCCGCTGGGAGACTGGACATAATAGCCCTCGTTGGGATACGCCTTGTACTTGACCGTCTTGTACTCTTTCTCCAGCGCCGCGACGAAGTCACGCGACGCGGCCGACTTGGGCAGCTTGCCCTCACCGTGGATGACGAAGGTCGGCGTGGTGGCCTGCTTGACCTGGTAGAAGGGCGAACACTTGCGGTAGACGTGCTGGTGCGTCTCGAACGGGCCGAACTCGTACTCCAGCAGTTTGACGTGTCGCAACTCCTGCTCCTCGTACATGGCGACCCAGTCGGCGTAGCCCGACATGGGGATGGCCGCCTGGAAGACGCCCGGCGCGAAGCACACCGCTGACATACTCATGCAGCCGCCGTAGCTGGTGCCGGTGATGCCCATGCGGTCGGGGTTGACATAGTCCAGCGTCTTGAGGTAGTCCACACCCGCGATGACGTCCTTCAGGTCGTCGTGGCCCCAGTCGCCGTTATTCAAGTCCTCGAACTGCTTGCCGTAGCCCGAGCTGCCGCGAATATTGGGCTTGAGGATGACATAGCCCTGGCGGACGAAGAACTGGACATAACTGTAGTAGCCATCGTTATACTGGCTGGTCGGGCCGCCGTGGATCCAGAGGATGGCGGGGAACGTCTGGCCCGGCTGGCGGTCGGGCGGCGCGTACAGATAGGCGGAGATGGGCAGGCCGTCGAAGCTCTGATAGACGATTTTTTGCGGGGCGACGAGGCGGTCGCCGACGCCGCTGGGCAGCGAGTCGGTCAACGGGCGCGCCTGGCCGTCGGCCACGGTGACCACGTACAGATCCAGAGGCCGCGTGGGCGACTGCATGAGCAGGGCGATGCGCGAGCCGTCCGGCGACCATTGCGGCTGGGCGCACACGCCCAGCTCCGGGTTAAGGAGCGTCCGCTGCCGCCGACCGTCCGCGCCGACCAGGCATAGCGACAGCGTGCCATTATGGTTGGCGATGTAGGCGACGGTCTGGCCGTCGGGCGACCACTGCGCCTCGCTCTGGTCGGCCTCCTCGGCGAAGAGCGGCGTCGGCTCGCCGCCCTTCAGGCCCACGCGCCAGTAGTTGATCCAGCCGTTGCGGTGAGAACGGAACAGGAGCGACTGGCCGTCGGGCGCGACGAGCGGGTAGCCAAACGTCTTGCCATAGTGGTAGTCGAAGAAGTCGGTGTCGCGGGCGATGACGCGGCTCTCGCTGCCGGAGGCGGGCATGACGACGACCTCGTGGTCCACCCACTGGGGGTCCATGCGCACATAGACGATATTCTGGCCGTCGGGGGTGAAGACGGGGTAGACCTCGTAGTTGGGATGGCTCGTCAGGCGCCTGGTCTCGCCGCTGGGGACCTCCACGCGGTAGATGTCGAACACGCCGTAGCGGTTGCCGCTGAAGACGATGGCGCGGCTGTCGGGCGCCCAACTGAAGGCGTTGATGTTCTGCCCGTTAAGCCTAGTCAGGGGGCGGCTCTGGCCGTCCTCCGCTGACCACAGCCAGATTTCAGCCGAGCCGCCCTTCTCCGAGAAGTAGGCAATCCAGCGGCCATCCGGTGAGAGGCGGGCATTGGGCGTACCGAGGAAGCGCACCGTCCCCATATCCACCGTCAGGCGCTGGGGAAAGCCGCCCTCGGCGCTGATGCTCCAGATGTCCTGCTGGCCGCCCAGCGTCGAGACGAAGGCCAGGCGCGAGCCGTCGGGGAACCACTGCGGCGCTTCGAGGTTGACCAGGGGCCGAACAGCGAGTACCTGGTCAATGGTAAGGTCATAAGCGCGGGACATGCTAGCCTCCTTATGTATCGTCAGGGATTCCTTCAAGGCGGTCCCCTCACCGCTGAGAGGACGAGAACGCGGCACGTTGTAACACAGACCGCCGAAACTGTCAACTTTTGTGACGAGATAAGGTCGTCAGGTAATAAAAAATGGCGAAAAGGGGCAAAACCCGATATTTCGGTGTTGACATTTTTCGGCGGCCTGCTATAATGGGCGTAAATCAACCTCCATCGAGCAACGCTATGTCACGCGCGCTGAGCCAGTTAGACTTGGCGATTATCGCAGCCCTCCAGGAAGACGGACGACTCCCGACAGCCGAGATTGCGCGGCGGGTGGGGCACGCCGAGGCGACGGTGCGGCGTCACCTGGCCGAACTCATGGACGAGGGCATCCTCCGCGTGACCGCTGTGGTAGAACCGCTCCATCTCGGCTTTAGCACCGTCGTCGTCTTGCTTATAACGGCGGAGATGCGCCAGTACCAGGCGGTCGCCCGCGAAATTGCCCAACTGCGCGAGATACGCTACGCCAAACTCCTCGGCGGTACGTACCATATCATCGCCGAAGCCTGGTTCACGTCGAATCAGCAACTCGTTCGCTTTTTGACTGAGACTCTCCCCTCCATTCCCGGTATAACTCAATGTGAAACTGTCCATGTGCTCGCTTCGATTAAGCGCTCGCATCAGAGCGATCAGGAAGTGCTAACACTGCTGACCGAAGAACGCGAAACTGAAGTGGCCTGACCTGGAAATAGTAGGGGTAACTCTTGCTTGCGGCCTGCCTGCCCTACGTATCGAGGGTAATCAGGCTGTGGTTACCCCAGCCCCCACAGGACGAAAGGGCGCTCACAATGAGCGCCCCTACCAGACCGACTCTCTTTTTTTCTTGTGTCGACATTTGTCCATGCGCCTTGTATAATACTGTGCGAGGGACGAGCTATGATTGACTTTGCGAAGCGCCTCCAGACAGCGCGTGAGCGAATGGCCGCCACTCAGATCGGCCTGCTGTTCCTCATGCCCGGTGCGAACCTGTTTTATCTCACGGGCGTGATGCGCCACGAGGCTGGCGGGACCGACCACAACGCCTGGGGCGATTGGGCAGTCGGCGCCTGTATCGGCCTGGACGGCCCCATTCCCCTGCTCGCGCCGCGTATGGGTGGCGCGTTCTTCCAGACGGAGACGCGCGACAAGCCCTGGTTTGACGAGGCGCGGCTGATCCAGGAGACGGAAGACCCGCTGGTGGTCATGCGCCAGACGCTGAGCCGCTTCGACCTGGCCGGCCAGCGCGTCGCCCTCGATGACCGCGCCTGGGCGCAGACGGTCGC
>JAHCIP010000025.1 GCA_026129165.1 Anaerolineae bacterium | reverse complement strand
CGCATCCCGGGCGCACCCTCCTATCATACCCGTTTACGGCCCCGCCTTCATCGGGCATTTGCCAGAAGAAGCCGAGACCCTTTTTCACGCCTTTTGTGCATTTGCACAAATTGATCCATGAATCCTCTTGGCCGTCCTCTGCCAAGAGACTGTGACACCGCCCCGCAGGTCTGTTGCGGCCCTGGCCCTTGACAAACCCCCCGGCTTCTGATATACTGGTATCTAAAAGGATTTAGTAAATCCATTTAGATAGACTGTCTGGCACTGGCGGGCCGGCCGCCAGTCAGGAGCGTCCGCTGATACACCTCGGCGGTCAAAGGGGGCGAGGATGCTGAAGCACTACCAACCCACAATCATATACCTGGCTCGATTGGCCGCCGTGGCGACCCTCCTCTTCCTCGCCATCGCGGCCACGAATCAATCCGCCTTCGCCTGTACGACCTGTACCCTGGTCAATGAAACGCCCAACCCGCCGCCCAACAATAATCCGGGCTACAAATTCACCGTAGCGGCTAATACGGACCTGGGCGAAGGCGTGACGATTGAACTGCATGACCTGACCGCCAACACCTACACCCGTACCGCCTGTACCTATCTGAACGGGACGGGTCTGCCGGCTGGGACGACCGCCCGCTTCGAGTGCAATACCAGTACCGCCATCCCGGCCGGGCGAACGGTCGAGTACCAGTACGCCGTGTGTGACTATGGCACGACCAACACCAACTGTCACGGCTACACGGGCTTCCAGTCGTCGTTTACGTCGTATACGCCCGCCAGTACATGCGCCGGCGCGACGACAGGCGACAACAATGTCTACTACATCGGTCTGGGCCACAACTCCTTCCTGACCCAGTACCGCAGCCCTGGCGGCCCGGTTACCACGGGCCAGGGGACCGCCACCCTCAAATTTCGTACCTGTCAGAACGATGCCCAATCCGTGACCCTGCGCGTCTGGAATGACCGGACCAATGCCGAGTCGCTGCTGCCCATGACCTTCGACAGCAACGCCACGGACCCGTCCCTCGGCGCAGTTTCGTACTGGACCGTGAGCCTGCCCATCCCAGCCAGCGCCACTGCCCTCTACTACTCTTTCCGCGCCGTAGACGGCACGAACACAACCTACTATAGCGCCAAGTCGCCCGACGCCTTCTATGGTGGTAAGACAAACCCCGGCGGCTGGGGCGAGGCGCGCGGGACACGGTCCACCGCCGAGGACAACTCCTTCCAGGTGACGGTCTACGACCCGGCCTTCGACGTGCCGGCCTGGATGCAGCGCGGCGTCGTCTACCAGATTTTCCCCGACCGCTTCCGCGACGGCGACCCGGCCAACAACCCGACGGCCGGCCGCTTCTCGTACAACATCGCTGGCGGCGCCATTGTCCGTTCCAACCAGACGGCCTGGAACGTGACGGTCTGCGACCCGCGCGGCGTGCAGTCGCCCTCTTGCCCCGACAAGTACGGCGACAACTTCTACGGCGGTGACCTCAAGGGCATCACCCAGAAGGTCCAGCAAGGCTACTTCGACAACCTGGGCGTCACGGTCCTCTACCTCAACCCCATCTTCCGCGCGCCCTCCAACCACAAGTACGACACCTCGGACTACCTGACCATTGACCCCGACTTCGGCACGCTGGCCGACTTCCAGACCCTGGCCCAGACCGCCCACGCCCACGGTATCAAGATCATGCTTGACGGGGTGTTCAACCACACCTCGTCGGACAGCAAGTATTTCGACCGCTACCACCGCTACGACGCGGCGGGCAATTTGACCAGCCCCGGCGTCGGGACGGACGATAACAGCGGCGCGTGCGAGGACGGCGGGGCGCCCTACTATGGCTGGTTCTACTTCCCCGACATTGGGGCGCCAGGCAAGGATGGCGCGACGACGGTCTATTGCGCCAATGGCGCTGCCAACGCGCCCCAGACCTACGAAGCCTGGTACGGCTACTCGTCGCTGCCCAAACTGCGCGCCAACTCGACCGCCGTGCGTAACCTCATCTGGAGCAACGGCCTCGCCTCGGTCGGCCCCTACTGGACCAGCCAGGGCGCGGACGGCTGGCGCTTCGACGTCGGCGGTGACGTGGACCCCGGCGTCACCAATGACCCGACCAACGACTACTGGGAAGGCTTCCGCGCCGCTGTGCGCAACGCGGGGCTGACGGGCAAGAGCGATGTGGTCATGCTGGGCGAGGAGTGGGGCGACGCGACACCCTGGCTGCTCGGCGGCGAGTGGGACAGCGTCATGAACTACCGCTTCCGCGCGGCGGTGATGAGCTGGCTGTTCACGGGCTGCACGGGCGGCAACGGCTGCAATAGCGGTACGTCCTTCGAGGACAACGACGCCAACTCGGCCAGCATCAGCGGCCCCATGGGCTACCTGAGTCCGTCGCAGTTCGACACGCGGCTGCGCTCCATCGCCGAGGACTACCCGCCGATGGCCTTCAAGGCCATGATGAACCTGGCCGACTCCCACGACACCAACCGCGTGCGCTTCCTGCTCAAAAAGATCAACAATGACAGCGACGCGGCAGCGGTCCAGCGCCTGAAGGAGTGGTGGCTGTTCGCCTTCACCTACGCCGGCGCGCCGACACTCTACTACGGCGACGAGGTGGGGCTGAGCATGGACGGCGTCGCCTCCAATGGCAAGTACGAGGACGACCCCTACAACCGAACGCCCTATCCATGGGACGATACGCTTGGCGCCTACAGCGCCGATACGACCAACCTGCTGCCCTTCGCCCGCAAGATGGCAAGCCTCCGCCACAGCTATCGCGCCCTCCAGGACGGCGATGTGCAGCACGGCCTGATTGTGGACGACGCGAACAAGGTCTACGGCTTTGGCCGCACTACCGGGACGCAGACGGCGCTCATCGCCCTCAACCGCGACAGCCTCCAGCACACCGCCGTCTTCAGCGGCCTCAACGCCGCGCCGTTTAACCTGCCTAACGGCACGCTGCTGCGTGAGGTCATCGAAGGGACCACCTACATTGTCAGCAGCGGCCAGGTCACGGTCCCGGTCAACCCGACCTGGGGCGTCGTCCTGCTGGAAGACGCCAAGATTGACACCCCCACCGCGCCGACCGGTTTGCAGGTGACTCAGGACGGCGCGAACACCATCCTGAACTGGAACACCGTCCTGACCGATACCCTCAGTGGGCGCGAACTCGTGACTGCCTACCGGGTCTATCGGGGCACGACGCCCGGCTTCACCCCCGGCCCGGCCAACCTGCTGACGACTGTAGCGCCGGCCGCCTTCGGTACGGTCACCGGCAAGCAGAGCTATACCGACACGGGCGCGGCCGGTCAGGGCTACTACTACAAGCTGGTGGCCGTCAACGGCGCGGGCCAAACATCCACCTCGGTCGGCTCGGCCGCCCTCAATCGGGGGGCCGTAGTACGAGGCAATGTCTGGTATCTGCGTAACTCGCTGACCTCCGGTCTCTCCGATCTGGCGTTCAGCTACGGTCTGTCTACGGATGTCTCGTTGATGTGCGACTGGGACGGCAATGGGACGCGCACGCCGGGCGTCTTCCGTAATGGCGCGTGGTATATTAAGAATACAACCTCGGGCGGGACCGCCGACGCTGTCTTCAGCTATGGCATGACGGGCGATACGCCGGTGTGTGGCGACTGGGACGGCAACGGTACCGAGACAGTCGGCGTCAAGCGCGGTAATGCCTGGTACTTGCGTAACGCCAACTCCTCTGGCGTCTCAGACATCACCATCGCCTACGGCCTGTCCGGCGATACGGCCCTGGTGGGGGATTGGAACGGTGACGGCGTGGACACGCCCGGCGTGGCGCGGCCGAGCGGCGGCTCCATCGCCTGGTATCTGCGCAACACCAACACCAACGGCCCCGCCGACCTGGCCTTCCTGTACGGCGCGACGTCCGACGTCCCGATTCCGGGCGACTGGGACGCCAACGGCACGGATACCCCCGGCGCCTTCCGCGATGGGACGTGGTTCCTGCGCAACTCAAATGATAGCGGAACGGGCGAGACGTTCGTCACCTACGGCGTCAGCGGCGACACGCCGAGGGTCTGGCGTTGAGATGAGAGACTAACCTCCCGAAGGTTGCGAACCTTTGGGAGGTTGAAGGATAGGGTAGAGGCCCGGAATTGCTTCCTGGCCCTCAGCAACGTAGAATTAGGCCATGTTAAGCTGGAAATATCTGCGTCGCTTCGACTGGTTCCTGCTCATCGCCATGCTGGCCCTGACGGCCTTCGGCATCTGGGTCATCCGCGGTGTCGAAATGAACTCGATCTATGAGGAGCGCGTCAAACGCCAAACCCTCTACGCCGTAGCCGGCCTCGGCGCGTTCCTGGTTGGCGCCCTGGTGGACTACCGCGTGTGGGGCCGCCTCTGGCGCCTCGTCTACCTCGGCCTCATCGGCCTGCTTGGCCTGGTTCTGGTGTTGGGCGGCTCCTTTGGCGGGGCGCGCAGCTCCTTCGACCTGGGCGCGTTTCGCGTCCAGCCCGCCGAGCTTGCCAAAGTTGCGCTGGTCCTCGTCCTGGCGAAGTACATGAGCGACCACGACATGCGCCACATTAAACATGTTCTGGTCTCGCTGGGTCTGACTCTCCTGCTCATGGCAATGATCGTCATCGAGCCAGACCTGGGCGGCGCGCTCCTGCTCGCCCCCATCTGGCTCGTCATGGCCTTTATGGCCGGTATGCGCCTGTGGCACATGGGTGGCCTGAGCCTGCTGGGCATGGCCGTCGTGCCGCTGGGGCTGCGCTTCCTGGAAGGCTACCAGTTGGAGCGCATCATCAACTTCCTCGACCCCCAGTCGGATGCGTCGGGCGGCGGCTACAACACCCTCCAGGCGCTCATCGCCATCGGGTCGGGCAGCTGGTGGGGCCAAGGCTATGGGCGCGGCCTCCAGAGCCAGCTTCACTACCTGCGCCAACGCTACACCGACTACATCTTCTCGGTCATCGCGGAGGAGTTGGGCCTGATTGGCGTCAGCCTGTTCTTCCTGGCCGTCCTGTTCCTGCTGTTCCGCCTGCTGCGCGTCGGCCGCCTCGCCAGCGACCCCTTCGGCCAGTTACTCGCCGTTGGTATGGCGACCGTCCTCTTCATCCAGACGGCGCTCAACGTGGGCGTCAACCTGAACCTGCTGCCGACGACGGGCCAGGACCCTACCCTTCATCTCCTACGCAGGCAGCTCGCTGATAACGTTTATGTTCGGCCTGGGCATCGCGGAGAGCGTGATGCTCCGCCGGCAATTGCTAAAGTTTGATTGGACATAAAGACTGAGGACGTATGCCGTTTCCCACCGCTGCCCCTGTCCGTGTTCGCTTCGCGCCCAGCCCGACCGGCTCCCTCCACATCGGTACGGCACGGACCGCCCTGTTCGACTGGTTGCTGGCGCGTCAGACCGGCGGCCAGTTTATCCTGCGCATCGAGGACACCGACCGCTCGCGCTACGTACCGGGCAGCCTGGAAGAGTTGATGGCGGGGCTGCGCTGGCTGGGGCTGGAGTGGGACGAAGGCCCGGACATTGGTGGCCCGTATGGACCCTACCTCCAGTCCGAGCGCCTGCCGATTTACCACGAACACGCCCAACGGCTGCTCGACAGCGGTCACGCCTACGAATCCTTTTATACATCCGAAGAGATCGAGGCGATGACCAAGTCGGTCGGTCAGGGCGACGCGGCCGAGGTCAACCGCCTGATGCGCGTCATGCCGGCTGACGAAGCCCGCCGCCGGCGCGAAGCCGGGGTCAAACCGGCTATCCTGTTTAAAGTCCCACTGGACGGTGAGACGGTCGCCCGTGACGAGATTCGCGGCGAAATCCGTACGCCCAACCGCACCCTGCGCGACCCGGTCCTGGTCAAGTCCGATGGCTTCCCGACCTACCACCTGGCGGCGATGGTGGACGACCAACTGATGCGCATCACCCACGTCCTGCGGGGCCAGGAGTGGCTGCCCAGCCTGCCCTTCCACATGCTCATCATTCGCGCCTTTGGTTGGGAGCCGCCCCTCTTCATCCACCCGTCCATCTTCCTGGACCCATCGGGCAAGGGCAAGATGAGCAAGCGGCGCGGCTCCACCACCGACCAGCCGACCTTTGTCCGCGACTTCCGCGCGGGGGGCTACCTGCCCGAAGCGGTCGTCAACTGGGCGGCGCTGATGGGCTGGGGCGAAGAGGGCGGCGACCGCGAAGTGTACACCATCCCCGAACTGGTTCAGGCGTTCAAGCTGGAGCGTGTGCGTCCCTCGCCCACCGCCGTCAACTACGAGAAGCTCGACTGGCTCAACGGCGTCCACATCCGCATGCTCGCCCCGGACGAATTGGCCCGCCGCCTGGTCCCGTTTATGCACCGCGCCGGCGTCGCCGTCTGCCGCGATGACCTGCTGCCCCTGGTCCCGCTGATCCAGCAGCGCCTGACCACGCTGGACGAAGCGCCCGACCTGCTGGACTTCTTCTTTGTCCCGCCCCCGCCCCCGACGATTGAGGAAATGATTCCCAAGAAGATGACCGCCGAGGACACACGTGCCGCCCTCGCAGCCTCGCGCGGCCTGCTGGCGACCCTCGAACCGTTCACCGCCGAACCCATTGAGGCCGCCCTGCGCGGCCTGGCCGAGGCGCGCGGCTGGAAAGCCGGCGACCTGTTCAGCATCCTGCGCGTCGCCCTGTCCAGCAAGCGCGTCGCCCCGCCCCTGTTCGGCGCCATCGAACACCTGGGTCACGCTACCACCCTCGAACGCATCGACCAGGCGCTGGCGCTGTTGGGGTGACACTGGACCCCGCCCCAAGTTTGACTGACGCCCCCCTTTGCGTCTATAATTAGGCGTCATGATGAAAGCCGTGTAGGGTAAACACCCTACTCTATCTCTAGTATTACGCATCGAGTGAGGGAATTCCAATGCCGAAGCGCACGTATCAGCCCAAGAAGCGCCAGCGCATGCGCGTCCACGGGTTTCGAGCACGCATGGCGACGACCGACGGGCGCCGCGTGCTCAAGGCTCGGCGGCTCAAGGGCCGCAAGCGCCTGATCGCCGTCCGCGTGTTTAGCAAGTAACGTGACGAGGGACGAGGGACGGGTGACGAGTGACGGCCTGCCAGGGCGGACTAGAACCACTCGTTGCCCGTTCATTATGTCACTCGTGCCTCGTCCCCTACCGTCACCCGTCCCTCGCCACCTGTCACCTGATGGATCGCCAGTCGCGTCTGCGGCGGAATGAGGACTTTCAACGCGCCCGCCGCGAGGGGCGGTCCTGGGCCAGCCCCTGGGTCGTCCTGGTCGCTGTCCCCAACGAGTTGGACCACTCGCGCTACGGCTTCGCCGTCGGGAAACGGTTGGGTAAAGCCGTGGTGCGCAACCGGGTCAAGCGGCGGCTGCGGGAAATTGTCCGAACGCAACAGCCGCACATCCAGCCCGGCTGGGACCTGGTCTTTATCGCCCGTGACCCGGTGCGGGAGATCGCCTTTGACCAGCTACAGCGGGCCATCCACCAGTTATTGAGCCGCGCCCACCTGTGGCGGGCCACGCCGGGAGAGTCGAGCCGTGAAACGTCTCGTCCTGGGCCTGATTAGACTCTATCAAAAAACGCTATCCCAGTGGCTGCCGCCTTCCTGCCGCTTCTACCCGTCCTGCTCGCAGTATACCTACGAAGCGGTCCAGAAATATGGCGTGATGCGCGGCGGCTGGTTGGGTGTCAAGCGCATCAGCCGCTGCCATCCGTTCAACCCGGGTGGCTATGATCCCGTCCCTTAGCTATAATCTAGTATATCATTCTCAGTTCTCGTCTGTCGCTGTTTAGGAGTAGTATGCCTGATTTTGCAGCCTATGTTGCGCCTGTCCTCCAGTGGCTCTATAGCCTGACGGGGAGCTACGGCTGGACGCTGATTATCATCGGCATCGGCATTCGCCTGCTGACCTGGCCGCTCAACCTCCAGCAGATGCGCTCGTCCAAGCAGATGGCCGCGCTGAACCCGCAGCTCGAAGCTCTGCGTAAGAAGTACAAGGACGACAAGGAGAAGTTGACGCAGGCGCAGATGGAGTTGTACCGCGAGGCGGGCATCAATCCGCTGGGCGGCTGCCTCCCCATGATCATCCAGTTCCCTATCCTCATCATCCTCTACCAGGGGATTGTGCGCTTGCAGGGGACGCCTGAGTTCAATGCGCCCTTCTGGTGGCTGCCCAACCTGGCCCACCCCGAAGGCGTTCCGCCCGTCTGGCCGTTCACCCAGTTCTACCCCACCATCCCGGCCGCGCCGCTGTTTATCCCCATTCTCATCGTGGTGATGGTCATCACTAGCTTGATCCAGCAGCAGATGATGCCCATGACATCGACGGACCCGCAGGCGCGTTCGATGGCCTCGAGTATGCAGCTCATGACGGTCATGTTCGCCTTCATCTTCATCAGCCTGCCGGCCGGTCTGACGCTCTACTACGTGGTCCAAAACCTCACCGGTATCGCGCTGCAGTACCTCTGGCTTGGCCCAGGCAAGCTCCCGCTGCCCAGCCCGCCCTGGCTCCACGACGAGACGCCGCCCCGCGTCTCGCCCAATGGGGCCGCGCTGGTGACTGAACCTACGATTAACTCGGCGACCGCCAACTCGTCGGACATGGACGAGGACGAGGACCCGGTAGCCGTTCCTAAGAGGCGAACGAATGTCCGTAACAAGAAGAAGCGTCGAAGCGAGAGGTAAAAACGTCGAGGACGCGGTCCAGAAGGGGCTGGCCCAACTCGGTGTGCGCCGCGATCAGGTAGACATCTTTGTGATAACCGAGGGCAGTCGAGGCATCCTGGGCATTGGCGCCGAAGATGCCCGTGTGCGGTTGACCGTTCTCGCGCCACCCGAACCGCCTCCCCCGCCCCCCGTGCAGGCCCCTCCCGTGGTAGAAGCGCCTCGACCCACGCCGGTCGAGCGCCCCACTCCCCCGCCGCCTGTGCAGCGCCCCGTGGAGACACCCCGCCCCGCGCCGGTCGAGCGCCCCACTCCCCCACCGCCTGTGCAACAGCCGGTGGAGACACCCCGCCCAGCGCCGGTTCAACCACCAGCCGCGTCAGCGCCCCCTGCTCCGCCGCCTGCGCCAGCCGAACCAGCGGTGGAAGCGCCAAGCGCGCCGGCAGTGGCCCCGGTTCCCCCGCCCGCCGCGCCTTCGCCCGCCATCGAAAAGTTGGCCGCCGACACGGTGCGCGAGATTATGGTCCACATGGGCTACCGCGTGTCGGTCACATCGCGCCAGTCGCCCGCCGAAGAGGGGGATGATGGCCCGGCCTACCTGGTGGACGTGCGGGGCGCGGATATGAACGCCCTCACGGGCCGGCGAGGCGAAGCCCTGGACGCCCTCCAGTACCTGACGCGGCTCATCATTCAGCACAAGACGGGGCAGTGGGCGAGTATCGTGGTGGACGTCGAAGGCTTCCGCGAGAAGCGGGCCCAGACCCTGCGCCAAATGGCGGAGCAGATGGCGGAACGGGTGAAACGGGATGGCCGTTCGATTGCCCTCGAACCCATGCCGCCCTACGAGCGCCGCATCATCCACCTGACCTTGCGCAACCACCCCGCCGTCATGACGGTCAGCGTGGGCGAGGGTGACGCCCGCAAAGTCACCATCCGCCCCAAGAAGTAAGTGGTCAGTGGTCGGTGGTCAGTGACCAGTATCCCTTTGTCTGACCACTGACCACTGACCACTAACCACTGAGCACTATGACTACACCTCCAGACTTCGTCGTGGTCGGCCACGTCACCAAAGACATCACCCCTACCGGCTACACCATTGGCGGGACAGTGACCTATGCCGCCGCGACGGTGCGCCGCCTCGGTCTACGCGCCGCCATTGTCACCAGCGCCGCCGCCGACCTGGACCTGTCGCCCCTGGCGGGTATCCAAGTCCACCGCGTCCCCTCCGAGGCGACAACCACCTTCGAGAACATCTACCACGGCTGGCGGCGCACCCAGTACCTGCGCGCCGTCGCCGCCCCGCTGGACTGCGACGCCATCCCCGACGTCTGGGAGACCAGCCCCAGCGTCCTCCTGGGGCCGCTGGCCCAGGAAGTCGCCCCCGACATTGTGGACTGCTTCCCCCACTCCCTGATGGGCATCACACCGCAGGGCTGGATGCGGGCCTGGGGCGCCGATGGCCGCGTCCACCCGACGGCGTGGACCAGCGCCGAGCAGGTGCTGAGCCGCGCTGACGTGCTGGTGTACTCCGAGGAGGATGTCGGCGGCGACGAGACGGTCATCCAGGCGTTTGGCCGGCTGGCGCGGCTGATGGTCGTCACACGCGGGCCGAATGGGGCGGACGTGTTCCAGAACGGGACGGTCACCCATTTCCCAGCCCTGTTTGCAGGGCGGTGTGTGTGTGAAGTGGACCCCACGGGCGCGGCGATGTCTTCGCCGCTGCCTTCCTCGTTCGTCTACGCGAGACAGGCGACCCGTTCCAGGCCGCCCCGTTCGCCAACGCCACCTCCTCCTTCGCCATTGAAGGGCCAGGCATCTCGACGCTGCCCACCCGCGAGCAGGTGCTAGCGCGGGTCGCGGCTGGTCGGGTCAAGGACTGATATGGCGCGGGTGTATGCCTTCGCCAACCAGAAGGGCGGGGTCGGCAAGACGACCAGCGCCGTCAACCTGGCCGATGCCCTGGCGATGCGCCGCCAGCGCACCCTGCTGATTGACCTGGACCCCCAGGCTAACGCCACCAGTTCCCTCGGCTTCGACAAGCAGACCGTCCCCGCGTCGGTCTACCAGGTTCTCTTGCACGACACGCCTCTGCGCGACGTGGTTCAACTCACCGACCGCGTCCACCTCGACCTCGCGCCCTCGTCGCCTACCCTGGCGAGCGCGGAGGTCGAACTCGTCCCCCAGATTGGTCGCGAGTACCGCCTGCGCGAAGCGCTTGCCCCCGCGCGTGACGGCTACGACTACATCCTCATCGACTGCCCGCCCAGCCTGGGCCTGCTCACCGTCAACGCCCTGGCCGCCGCCGACGGTGTCATCATCCCCGTCCAGTGCGAGTATTTGCCGCTGGAGGGGCTGGCGATGCTGATGCAGACCATTGACCTGGCGAAGCGCCGCCTCAACCCCGGCCTGACCGTCCACGGCGTGGTCATGACGATGTACGACGGGCGCACCAACCTGGCGCAGCAGGTGGTGGCCGAGGTACGCCAGCACTTCGGCGGCCAACTCTTCTCGACCATCATCCCGCGCAACGTCCGCCTCAGCGAAGCGCCCAGCTTTGGCCGCACCATCTTCCAATACGCGCCCGCCTCGCCCGGCGGCGTCGCCTACAGCCACCTGGCCGACGAACTCCTGGCCCGCGACGGCGTGGTCCAACCCACCGCGCCCGTCGCCTCGTGAGAGTTTCCTTCTACCCCAAACCTTGATATAATAGCCCTATCTTTGCGCCACCGGACGCCGCCTGTGGACGTTGTCATCTCGATCAATGGTGTTCCCATTCGCCTCACCGACGAACGGTGGGAGCATATCGTCTCCCGTCACGACGATGTCAGAAAGCACTATGACGCCGTACTCGATACGGTTGGGAACCCCGACCTGATTTTACGTGGCTATCATGGCTCCCTGATTGCTATTCGGGTGTATGGACGGAGGCACTATCTGGCCGTCGTCTACAAAGAAGTCACATCCGACGATGGCTTTATTATCACGGCCTACTTTACGTCGCAGGTAGAGCGAGGAAAGACGATATGGAGAAAACTGTAGATACGCCGACACTGGCGACTATCGTGCAGGCTGTCCCATTCCTGCTCCAGATGCCCACCCAGCATCTGTCGGTAGACTATGACCGCGAAGCCGATGTCCTGTACCTGAGCTTCCAGCAGCCTCAGCAGGCCACCGATAGCCAGATGACGGACGAGGGTATCCTGCTGCGCTATCGGGATGACACGCTAGTTGGTATCACCATTCTGGAAGCTTCAACACGACCTTAGCTAGAAGTCATGATGTAATGGCGACTACTTGATCGGTCGGACTTTAGTAGAAACCTGAATTCATCCGACAATTCAGGTTGTTCGGCGCCCTCATCAGAGCCTAGAAGCAAGGAAGGCTGGCAATGCACTCGACGCGATCGCACATCTGTCCTCGTCGAATACCTTGAACCCTGTGCCCTATCCGCGCATACGTAAGCATGGAAAGGAGCCGCTTCCTAATGACTACGGAGCCAAGTAGCGCCCCTCATAGCCTCAGTGGTCAAGTCGCCATTGTCACCGGTGGCGGACGAGGTCTTGGTCGTGCCTTTGCTCAAGCACTCGCTTCGGCAGGCGTCATGGTGGCGATTACAGCCAGGACCGAGGCCGAGTTGAACGAGACCTTACGGCTGATAGAGAATACAGGGGGAACGGCCATCGCTTTTACAGCCGACGTGACAGATAGAGCGGCTATGCAAGACGTACTCGGTGAGGTAGAACGGCGCTTTGGGCCACTGGATATCCTGGTGAACAATGCTGCTGTCCTCCCGCCGTTAGGCTACGATTGGGAAGTCGACCCCGATGAATGGTGGCGAGCCTTAGAGATTAACGTGCGAGGGCCATTTGAGTGTACCCGCCTGGTGTTACCTGGCATGATGGCGCGCCGCCAAGGGCGCATCGTCAATATCACCAGCGGTGCGGCCTATTCCGTGCACCCCTACGCCAGCGCGTATTGCACGTCCAAAGCCGCACTGAGCCAGTGGACCACCCAAGTCGCCGCTGGCGTCAAGGACTACGGGATGAGTATCTTCGCCCTCGGCGTGAGTGGCCCCACAACGATGATAGACACGATTGTAGCATCACCCAAAGTACCGGAATCGGTAAGGGCTCTCTTTCGCAAGAGCCAGGAAGGCACGCGTCGAGCAGAAGCGGCAGCGGCAAGTACGAGAATGTTATTATTACTGCTTTCCGGTCAAGCCGATGCCCTTACAGGGCGGCATATCGAGTGCAACGACCCTATTGACGAATTGCTACAGCGGGCCGATGAGATTGTACGGGATGACTTATATACACTGAGACGGCGCGTATGAAGGCTATGTGAAGTCCATTCCGGCAGCTACGCGGTGGTCGAGCACTGACATTCATCAAGTCAAAAACTGACTATCATACATGACAACACCGATGGGACGCTTAGGACGAGGCTTAGGCTCACTCATTCCCGGCGCGGACGACGCGCCGGCGCGGTCCGGCGTGGTCGAGGCGTCGTTGGACCAGATCACGCGCAACCCCTACCAGCCCCGCCACGCCTTTGACCCGGCTGCCCTGGACGAGTTGGCCCAGTCCATTCGCACGCATGGTCTGATTCAACCGCTCATCGTCACGCGGCAAGGCGGCGGCTATCAACTCATCGCCGGCGAGCGCCGCTGGCAGGCGGCGCGGCTGGCTGGCCTCAAGACCGTGCCGGTCATCGTCAAAGAGGCGACCGACCAGGCGCGGCTCGAACTGGCGCTGGTCGAGAATGTGCAGCGGGCCGACCTGAACGTGCTGGAAGAGGCCGAAGCCTACCGCCAGTTGCACGAGGACTTTAGCCTGACCCACGAGCAGATCGCGCAGCGCGTCGGTAAGGGCCGCGTCGCCGTCACCAACACCATCCGCCTGCTGAAGCTAGAACCAACCTTACGAGAAGCCATCGCCGAGGGCCGCCTGAGCGCGAACCATGGCCGCGCCCTCTTGGCCCTTCCGCCCGACCTCCAACTGCTGGCGCTGAAGGTAGTCGAGCAGCGCGGTCTGACAGCCCGCCAGACCGAGGCGCTGGCCCGTGCGCTGTTGGAGCAGGGGGCCGACGCGGTGAAAGCCGCGCCGAAGCCGCGTCCCGTCTCGGCCGACACGGCCCAGTTGCAGGACCAGTTCCGCCGGGCCCTCAACACCAAAGTAGACCTCGTGCGCGGCAAGAAGGGCGGCAAGATTACCATCCACTTCTATTCCGACGAAGAATTACAAACGCTCTACGACCGGCTGATTGACGAGGAAGAGGGCTAGGGTAGCCACAGAGGGTTATCCCTACACCCGCGCCCCGTCTTCACGCCCTTCCCTTCCTTCCTGTTCTTCCTATTCTTCCTATCCTTCCTACTTCCTTCCTACAGGTACGCTATGTCCTCCACGCCACCCATCTGCGACTACGAAGGCAGCCCCTACCGCACCGCTTTCTGGAACGAAGAGCGCCGCTATGAGGACCGCGCTGACCGTCTCGCGCTCCAGCGGCTGCTGCCGTCACGCGGGCAGCGGCTGGTCGAAATCGGCGCCGGCTTTGGCCGGCTCGCGCCGCTCTACACCGGCTACGACCACGTCATTCTCCTCGACTACTCTAGCTCGCTGCTGCGCGAAGCCCAGAGCCGCCTCGGCGCGGACCGCCGTGTGTCCTACGTCGTCGCCAACCTGTACCACCTGCCCCTGGCCGACGAGTCGCTCGACACCGCCGTCACGGTGCGCGTCCTCCACCACGTCAAAGACCTGCCCTCGGCCCTGGCCGAAATCTCGCGCGTCCTGCGGCGCGGCGGCGTCTACGTCACCGAGTACGCCAACAAGCGCAACCTCAAGGCCATCCTGCGTTACGCCCTCGGCCGCCAAGCCGACAACCCCTTCAGCGCCAAGCCCTACGAGTTCGCCCCGCTCAACATTGACTACCACCCGCGCCTCATGGAGCGTCTCCTCAACGGCGTCGGCCTCGTCCCCGACGAACGGCTGGCCGTGTCCACCTTCCGCGTCGGCCTGGTCAAGCGCCTCGTCCCCGCCGCCGTCCTCGCCTGGCTCGACCGTCTGCTCCAGCGGCCCACCGCGCCCCTGCGCCTGGCCCCCAGCATGTTCGTCCGCGCCCGCCGCCGCTCCCGCCTGGCGGACGCGGATGCCGTTTCGTCGTCCCCCTCCCCCTGATTACTCCCGTTGTAACACTCCCACCCCATCCTGAGACTACACTCCATCTCGGTAACACCCAGGCAACAGTCACAGTAGAATGGGAGATACACCATGCCGGAGTTCACGCCGTGGTGGCCGTCGCGTTACGGCGAAGGCGACCAGTTGGGCAGCCTCAACGAGATCACGCCGGCCAAGACTGTCGTGGCGGCGCGGCTCGTCCGCCAGGGCCAAGTCTTCGACCTGGGCCGCGTCCTCGACGCCAACGCCCCGCACTTCGAGGGCCGCTACTGGCAGCAGAGCCTCGTCAGCAGCGCCCACATCATCAACCCGCGCCGCCCCGGCAGCGGGCCGCAGGGTTGGGGCGCCAATGAGATCAACTGGATTACGGAGTTGGTGACCGGCACGCTCCAGATTGGGACTCATCTGGACGGCCTGAACCATCTCCAGATGGGCGACCGGTTCTACAACGGCTACCGTCTCCAGGACATCGCGGAAGAGTGGGGCACGAACAAGCTGGGCATCGAGACGGTCCCGCCCATCATTACGCGGGGTGTCCTGGTGGACGTGGCGCGGCTACATGGTGTCGCCCGGCTGAGCGCGGGCTATGTGATCAGCGTAGAGGATGTCGAGCAGGCCCTGCAGGCGCAGGGGGTAGAGGTTGAGCCGGGCGATGCCCTCCTCTTCCACACCGGCTGGGGCGCGCTGTGGGACGCCGACCCCGCGCTCTACATCTCGGGCGAGCCGGGCGTCGGCATGGCGGTGGGCGACTGGCTCGTCGAGCGCCACGTGGCGCTGACGGGCGCGGATACCTGGAGCTTTGGCGCTGTGCCGGGGGAAGACCCGACGCGGCCATTTGTCGTCCCCCAGACGCTCAATGTGCGTCACGGTCTGTTCATCATGGAGAACCTGGCGACGGACAGTCTGGCCCGCGCCGGGGTCTACGAGTTTATGTTCACCCTGACCCACGCCAAGACGCGCGGCTCAACGGCAGCCGGTATCGCGCCAGCGGCGGTTATCTAGGAGAGTTCCTCTTTTTGACTATAATTGCGGGCATGATTCAACTCAGCCTCGCCTTCCAAACCGATAAACCCCTGGCCGAGTACGGACCGCTGGCCGCCCTGGCCGAAGCGCAGGGCTTCGACCTCGTCAGTGTCTACAACGACCTGTTCTTCCAGCCGCCCTGGCTGCCCCTCCTGCTCATCGCGCAGCACACGCGGCGCGTGCGGCTCGGCCCGGCCGCCGTCAACCCCTTTACCTGCCACCCCATCAACCTGGCCGGCGACCTGGCGCTTCTGGACGAGGCCAGTGGCGGCCGCGCCTACTTTGGCATCGCCCGTGGCGCGTGGTTGGACGCCCTTGGCCTCCATCCGACGCGTCCCATCCAGGCCGTGCGCGAGGCGGTCGAGATCGTGCAAGCCCTTCTGGCGGGCGATACTTCCGGTTACAGCGGCCAGGTCTTCCAGCTTATCCCCGGCGAGCGCCTGCGGTGGACGATGCATCGCCCCCGTGTCCCCGTTCTCCTGGGGGCGTGGGGCGCTCAGTTGATCCGAGCTACGGTGGACCTGATTGACGAGGTCAAGGTCGGCGGCACGGCTAATCCAGACCTGATGCCGGTCATGCGCCAGCGCATTGGCCGACCGGAAGTTGGGCTGGCCGTCGGCGCGGTCAGTGTGGTAGACGAGGACCGCAGCCGGGCGCAAGTCCTGGCGCGCCGCGAAGTCGCCCTGTATCTGCCTGTCGTGGCCGCCCTGGACCCCACTTATACTCCCGACCCCGACGAGATGGCCCGTGTCCAGGCCGCCGTGGCGCAAGGCGACCGCGAAACCGCCGCCCGCGCCATCTCCGACGACACGCTGCGCCGCTTCGCCTTCGCTGGCACGCCTGAGGACCTGGTGCGCCACATAGGCGACCTGGCCGACGCCGGCGCGACGCGCGTCGAGTTGGGGACACCCCACGGACTGGATGAGGCCGAGGCCATCCGGCTGCTGGGGCAGCGCGTGGTCCCGTCCTTCCGATAGGGGGCAGCCGACGATGGATGAGACGACACTCCAGCCCGATGAATTTGTCCTGTATGACCTGCGGGTGGTGGTGGAGAGTGTGGGCGAGAACTGCACGTGCGACGTGCGCGTGGGGGACTACTTCGAGGCGCGGGGAGGCAAGCTGGCCTTGCCCGACGGCCAGCCCTTCTGTCTCTATGCGCTGCAGAGCGCGCTGCCGCTGCTGCCCGCCAAACAGCGCCCGCTCCAGCCCGCCGACTGGATGACCACCGACACGCGCATCACCTGCCCCGATCCGGCCTGCCGCTTGATTCTCCGCATTGACCGCGTCGCCCGCCGCGTCCTGCGCCACGACGATACCAGCGCCGTCCCTATTCCCCAATCATAAACACCACCGGCCCGCCCGTCGACATCTTGATGGCATGGCGGGCCGTGGCGATCCCGCCTTCGGAGGCCGCCGCCCGCTGCAACTCCTCCATCGAGTCGAAGTGCAACTCGGCCATGCGATAGAACGGTGGCTCACCGCGCGGCGCGCCGACGATGCGCGTGGCGACCAGTCGGGCCGTCGGCAGCTTCTCGGCCACTAACGGCTCGTGCTCCTCCACATACGCCTTCTCGAAGGCATCCACATCGGTCGGGCGGGGGTACAGGACGATGAGTTTAGCCATGCGTGTCTCCTTGTGAGAATATGACCCAGTCCGATCCGCGCTACAGCCCTTCCGACTCCTTCAGAATGTTCCGCGCGATGACCAGCCGCATGATCTCGCTGGTGCCTTCGCCAATCTCAGTCAAGCGGTTGTCGCGGTAGTAGCGCTCGACCGGGTACTCGCGCGAGTAGCCGTAGCCCCCGTAAACCTGAATCGCCTCGAAGCATGCCTTCTCCGCCGCTTCCGACGCGAACAGTTTCGCTATGGCGGCTTCCTTGCTGAACGGCTGGCCCTGGTCCTTGAGCCAGGCCGCCTGGTAGATCAGCAGACGGGCGGCGTCTAAGAGCATGGCGCTATCGGCCAGCTTCCACTGGATGGCCTGGTAGTCGGCAATGGGGCGACCGAAGGCGTGGCGCTCTTGCGAGTAGCCGAGGGAGGCTTCGAGGGCCGCCACGCCCAACCCCAGCGCCATCGCGCCGATGCTGATGCGCCCGCCGTCGAGGATGATGAGCATCTGACGGAAGCCGCGCCCAATCTCGCCCAGCACGTTCTCGGCCGGGATACGGCAGTCCTCAAAGAACAGTTGCGAGGTGATGGAGCCTTTGAGGCCCATCTTCGGCTCGTTCTTGCCAGGGGTAAAGCCGGGCGTCCCTTTCTCGACGATGAAGCAGGTAATACCCTGGTCCTGGCCGTCCACGATAGTGCGGGCGGTGGCGATAATCACGTCGGCGATGGCCCCGGAGGTAATCCACATCTTCGAGCCGTTGATAACCCACTCGTTCCCATCCTTGACGGCGACGGTCTTGGTCGAACCGGCGTCCGACCCGCCCTGCGGCTCGGTCAGGCCGAACGCGCCAAAGCCCTGGCCGCTCGCCAGGTGGGTCAGGTACTTCTGTTTCTGAGCCTCGGTGCCAAATAGGTAAAACGGCGCGCAGCCCAGGGAAACGTGCGCCGCGTAGGTCAGGCCAGTCGAGCCGCAGGCGCGGGAGATTTCCTCCACCGCTAGGGCGTAGCTGACGGTGTCCCCCCCCGCCCCGCCGTACTTCTCCGGGTAGGGCAGGCCCATCAGGCCCAACTCGGCCATCGTCTTGAAGTTCTCTTCAGGGAAACGCCCGGTTTCGTCTACCTCGTGGGCGCGAGGCGCAACTTCGTTTTGGGCAAACTCGCGCACCGTATCGCGAATCAGCCGTTGCTCATCGGTCAGGTCGAAGTCCATCATCGACTCCTTTAGGAATAGGGGGTACGGAATTGGGAATGTGTCAGCGAAATAAATAGGTCAGCGCCAGGACGAAGACGACGCCGAGCAGGAGGAAGCCGCCAATGGCCGCGACAATGTACACCGCCCAGGTAAGGATGACCCGATTAGGGTTGGGAATCGCCTCCGGGGCGGCGCGGGCTGGCGCGGGCAGCTTCGCCCCACAGCGTCCGCAGGTTCTGGCATCGGCACTCGCCAGCGTGCCACATTTAGGGCAAAAACGGAACGTCGCCATCATCGTGCTTTAGACTCCAGAACGCCCGGGATGAATTTCATCCCGGGCGCCTCCGTGTGTCATGGGCGCTACCTCAAGTATAGGCGTAGCGCAAGCAAGGGGCAAGAAGACAAGGGCAGTCTACTCCTCCGCCGGGTTCCGCTGCACCTGCGGCAGGTAGAGGCGGCTGAAGGTTCCGCCCACCTGGAGCGTCAACTGCGCCTCGCGCTGCAAGCCCTCCCCGTTGGCCCGCACCGTCAGCGTATACGACCCGGTCGGCGTCCCGGCGGCTGTCGCTACCTTGATAACCGTGACGAACGGGAAGTCATCAAAGGGTGTGCCCGTCGGCGGGTCGGTGAACTCTGTGTCGCTGCCGGGCACGGCGTAGCTGAGGATCGCGCCGGCCGGCGCGCCTGACACGTTGAGGGTGACATCCGGCACATTGCCGCCCAACGACTCGGCCTGGACCCAGAAGGTCGCCACATCGCCCGCCTGGACGAAGGCGCGGTTGACGGTGGGGTTCAACTGGTAGCCGAAGATATTGACTGGTACTTCGACACACTGGTCCACCACATCGCCGTCGGCGTCCCCGCACACGCGGATGTAGTGCTGGCCGTTCTGCGCCGTGAGCGCCGCGCTGACAGTCAGCGTCGCCGTGAAGACCCCAGAGCCGCTGATAGGGTTGAGTGTCGCCGTGACACCGGCCGGCACGGTGCTAGCGTCCACGGCCAGCCGGACCGGCACGTTGCCCTCCACCACGATGCTCGCCTGGCCGGATTGGGTGCGGGCGACGCTCAGGCGCCTCGGCTCGGCCGACAAAGCATAGCCCAGGTCGGTCTGCGCGGCGCGCTCGGCCTTAGCGGCCGGCAGGCGCGACAGGGGGATGGGCCGCGTGTTGAGGTCAATCGAGCGCAGGAAGCGGACGAGCGCCGCGCGGTCGTTGGCATTGGTGAGGACATCGACGCCGCCGACCCCCGCGCTGCGATGCGTGACATTGGTGAGGACGCAATCGAGGCTCTCGCACTCGCCGTTGTGATTGTACGGGCCTAAGGCCCCGACACCGATGAGCGAGGGGACGTTGAACCCCTGCGCCCCCAACGGCCGCTGGGCCTGGTTGGCGGCGGTATGCTCCACCACCTTAGTCGGGTCAAACGTGCCGACCCGACGCAGCACGCTGGTGATGAACTGCAAGGCCGGTTCGGGCGCCTGGCCGGTGCCCAGGCGATTGGCCGGCGGCGGCGGGTTAAAGTCGCGGATGCTGTTGGTCCAGAACGAGCCGCCGTGGCACGCCTGGCAGTTGGCCTGGATGAACAACTGCCGCCCGCGCTGGACCGTGGTATTGTTGGCGTTCTCGCCTGAGATGGGCGAGCGGATGCCACGTTTGGCGTATTCCGTCACGGCGTCCAGCGCGTTGACGCCGCGCACGGTCAACTGGCGGCGGCCAAAGTTGGCCGGGTCAAAGGCGCGGAGGATGGGATGCGGCGCCAATGAGGTCAGGGTATCCGAGATAATGACGCCCTGACCACCTGACACGTTACGGATGTTTATCTCGAAGTCGTTGACCTCATCGAAAATAGCCGAGTAGTTGAGGAGCCGCGCCTCGTTGGGGTTGTTCGGGTTGAACGACGTATTCATCGGAATGGATTTGCGCGGCCCGGCCGGGAACTGCCACACCACCCCATCGGTGAGGCCAGCTGGATGGCAGCTCACGCACCCCTGCCAGCCATTGTTGGACATGCGGCCCCGGACGGGCTGGTTGGTCGCGGGGTCGCGCTGGTCAAACACGCCGACAGACGTGTTAAAGAGTTCCTTGCCGACGTGGATGCGGTCCTCCAGCGTGCCCTGGCGCGGCAGCGCTGCCGACTGGAAGGTGGCGATGACCGTCTCGGGATTGCGGGTCAGGTCAATCACCGACACATCCCGCGAGACATAGTTCATGACATACGCCCGCCGGTCGTTCGAGCTAATGACCAGGCCCTGCGGGTTCTTGCCGACAGCGATCTCACGCACCCGCGTCCCGCCCGTCACATTATCCAAGACGGCGCTGGGCTGCCCGGCGCCATTTAGGGAAATCTTAGCCAGGACGTTGCTAGCCGAGGAGACGACATACCCGTCGTTGCTGCCGTTCTCGAAGGCAGCCGCCCACGGCACAGCCAGGAAGAGCTTCGGCGTCGCCGTCTGCTGTTTGACCGCCAGGTTCAGGTTGATGTTGAACGCGCCCACTTCCTGATTAGTGGTGGTATCAATGACACCCAGAAATGCCTGGGTATCCACGTCGAACTTGACGGGCGCTTCGGGCGAGGCGGACGTGTTGGGCAGGTAAAGCCGCGTCCCCTTGACGGCGATGGCCTGCAATTGATTGGGGAAGGCAAAGGTGGGGGTGGTGGCCGAGCCGCCAAAGTTGGTCCGATCGGCCTCGAAGCCGGTCTCATGGGGCGCCAGGCTGATATCTGTCACCTGGCTGGAGTTCAGGCGAGGCACCACAAAGACATGACCCGTCTTGCCCCGGTCGTTCATCTGCTGGCCGTTCAGGGGCAGGTTCGACAGGAACTGAGTCATGTACAGGAAATCTTGCCCGTTGCGGGTAACGACGGCAATGCCGCGCAAGCTGATCAGCTCAGGCTGTGCGTCGGTCTTGGCCGTCGGCGCTGTGACACTCAGCATTTCGCCAGCGGCCAGCGCGGGAAGCTCACTGTGCCCCTGGGCGACAAAGGAAATTCTGAAAAATGTACCATTCAACCCTGAGAGAGTGATCCAGGCCTCTCGGCCGTCCGGCGTGATGACGATACCATAGGGCTCGGCCCCCACCTGGATATCCTGGGTCCGCCGAAGTTGCCGTAAGTCAATAAACGACACCGTGCCACTCCCCTGATTGGTGACGAGGGCGAATTGGTTGTTGGGGTGGATGGCGACGGAACGAGGCTCGCGGCCGACGCGAATCTCAGCCAGCTTGCGATTGGTATCCGCCTGGACCAGGAAGACACTGACGCTGTCATTGTCCGGGTTGCATACGACGAGAAGACGGTTGTCAGAGGTGAGGGCGATGGGGCTGGAGGCGCGGGCGCTACTGGGGAGTTGGTCGGGGGCGCTTAAACTATCTATCGTATCGGGGATGGGTGACGCGCCATAAACGGGTAACAGACTCGCGGCCAACATCACCAGCAGCACGACGACGAGCGAGGGGAGCCAGCGTAAGACACGGGGGCGGGGCATCATAGACCTCCTGGAACTCAGCATTCAGTGAGATGGGGGGGGGAGGAACCTCGCCTGCGAGTTGCTACAACTCTCAGAACGCCATTATAACATACATTACCATATTTTCACCGAGGCCATGACTTATTTTTAGGAATCAAAGTGATGTTTGTACGAGGCGACCTAGCGGGGGCAGCGGGGGATGGTGTAATCCAGGCTGGCGCGTTGTTCCAGGGATAGTCTTGCGGTCTGGACGCCGTCTGTCGCGGCCTCGACGAGCACGGTCAATTGGTCCGGCGTTAGCCTTAGAGCCGACGCGGTGACAGGTAGCCTGACCTCCGCGACTGGCTCGCCATACACCTCCCCGTAGATGATGAGCGCGGCGAGCCACGACCCGGCCAGGGATGGGTGAAACTGATCGGGGCCGTACAAGGGCAAACAGGCGTCCCGCTGCCAGGCAATGCGCCACCCCTCCCCGACTGGCAGCAGCAGACCGTCCACACTGGCCGCGGCCGAGGCATATGACAAGGCCACGTCACGCAACGCCGCCGGGCGATACCCTTCAGGCCAGACCATGTAGAGCGCCGTCCGCCCCCCGATCTGACGGATGGCCGGGTCGAACTGCTGCGTCCACGTTACGAGATTGCGTCGGCTCTCCGGCAGCGCCGATGGCCCTTGCTGGAGCACCACCACATCCCAGCCGCCCTGGTCCAGGGCGGCCCGCGCCGCGCCGTCGGCCCAGTGATCCTCCAGGCTATACCCGCCAACAGCCACCATCTTCACCATAGGCACGGGGTGGCCGGCCGCCACTGCCACTTGCTGCACCAGGGTGGGCAGGTCGTTGGCATAGGTCAGACTGTTGCCGATGAACAACAGGCGTAGCGGAGGCTCACCGGACGCGGTAGGCTCAGGCGCCACCGGCGGGGTTGGGGTCGGTGTCGTTACGACAGAGGGTCGGCTGCACCCGCACAACCAGGTCAGCCAGAGCAACAAGGGGTAGAGTCGGCGCCGCCAGGGCATCGTATTCTCCTCCACCAGGCCAGGTTAAGAATACTATGCCGTCTAGCCTCGTTTGGATGGCCGCACGGCCAGGGGGAGGGTAAACGAAAAGCTGGCCCCTGTGCCCGGCTGGCTCGCCACCCAGAGGCGACCGCCGTGCGCCTCGACAATCCCCC
Organism: Anaerolineae bacterium; assembly: GCA_026129165.1. Classification (GTDB taxonomy): domain Bacteria; phylum Chloroflexota; class Anaerolineae; order Epilineales; family JAHCIE01; genus JAHCIE01. The sequence goes on along the minus strand of JAHCIP010000025.1, from coordinate 11,535 downwards.
GCGCAATGGCGAGGCCGAGGCCCGCCCCGCCGTGATCGCGCGACCGCGACTTCTCGGCCCGATAGAACGGCTCGAAGACATGGGGCAGGTCCTCCGAGGGGATGCCTTCGCCCGTGTCCACCACATCCACCTGGACCGCGTCCTCGACCACGCGTGCCGTGAGATACACACTCCCATCCGGCGGCGTGTGGCGCAGCGCGTTCTGGACCAGGTTGTAGAGAACCCGCTGGACCTTATCGGGTGCGATGAGCACAGGGTCCACCGCCGGTTGGACTTCGCCCGTCAGATGGACCCCTTTGGTTTGCGCCTGCGCCTGCATACTCTCCAGCGTATCGGAGATCAGGTCGCTCAACGACGTGGGTTCCAGGTGTAGACGGAGCGCGCCGGCGTCGAGTTGGGCCAGGTCGAACAGGTCGTCAATGAGCCGGCTCAGGCTGGCCGTCTGACCTCGAATCGTCGCCAGGTAGCGCTCGGCCATGCGTGGGTCGTCCACCATGCCGTCGGCCAGGGCTTCGACCAGGGCGCGGATGGAGGCCAGGGGCGTCCGCAGGTCGTGCGACACCGCCGCGATCAACTCGCGGCGCGAGCGTTCCATTTGTTCCCGCTCCCGCATGGCCTGGGCCAGCCGATCCGCCATCGCATTAAAGTCCGCCGCCAGTTGCGCCAACTCGTCGTGGCCCTCCACCGTTGCTCGCGCCGTCAGGTCGCCTTGGGCAACGCGGTGGGCGGCCTGCGATACCTGACGCGCTGCCTGTGAGATGGACTGGGCCAGGGCCAGGCCGAAGCCGAGGGATAATAGGGCGCTGAAGACGAGGAGCAGCGTGAGCAGGCTCAGGTCATGCGCCGACAGGAACATCAAGTGGGCGGTGACGGCGATATTGGCGAGGGTGACGGCGACGCCGAGCAGGTAGGCCAGGGTGACTTTGAGGCGGAGGGCCGGGGCGAAGCGGCTCCAGCGGAAGACCAGGGCGGCCAGGGCAAGGGACAGGCCCGTGGAGAGGGCCAGGTACAGCGCCAGGGCGCGCAGGTCGGCCCCCGGCGCGCGCAGCCACAGCGCGGCGAGGCCCAGCGCGAGGGCAAAGGCCAGGGCGATGGAGGTGAGGGGCGCGCGACGCAGGACCAACATCAGAGGGTTAGCTGGGGTCGAACTTGTAGCCCACGCCCCAAACCGTCAGAACATGCTGGGGGTGCGTCGGGTCGGCCTCGATCTTTTCACGCAGCCGGCGCACATGGACCGTCACCGTGCTGGTGTCGCCCGCCACCTCGTAGCCCCAGACATGGTCCATGAGTTGGTCACGGGTAAAGACCTGGTTGGGGTGCTGGGCCAGGAAGTGGAGCAGATCGAACTCCCGCGCTGTCAGGATGACGGGCTTGCCCTCCAGCGTCACCTGGCGGGTCGTCGGCTCGATGCGCAGATCACCGAAGGTCAAGGCAGGCGTGCCGCTCGCGGCGGGCGGGGGAGTGGTGCGGCGGAGGACGGCCTTGACCCGCGCGACGAGTTCGCGTGGGCTAAATGGCTTGACCACGTAGTCGTCGGCGCCCAGTTCCAGGCCCACGACACGGTCAGTCTCGCTGCCCCGCGCGGTCAGCATGATCACCGGCAGGGGAGGAGTGCTCTCGCCACGCAGCGTGCGGCACACCTCCAGGCCGCTCATGCCGGGCAACATCAGGTCCAGCACGACGAGGTCGGGCCGCTGGCGGCGGGCCGCTTGAAGCGCGGCTGGTCCGTCGGGCGCGGTCACGACCCGGAACCCCTCCTGCCTCAGGTATAGCTCGACCACTTCAAGGATGCTCGGCTCGTCATCCACGACCAGGACGGTCTCGCCACTCATCGCGCCTCCGTGTGCGCGTGATTGTAGCGCGGGGTTGGGATTCAGGCAAGCGGCGCTCGTCACGCCGTCGGGCAAGCGGCTCTCGCGCGTCCACATGGGATCTCACTCCATCTCGAAAGATACCCCCCTTGCATCCCCCCGCTTGCGGGGGGACAGAGGGGGGTGTATGAGTATCAGCTGATTTAATAGACCCCTACTATACAAGGGAGGGATTACGACGCGCTAAACGCTCTATTGCGATAGTCTTACAGAGGGCGTAATCAGGCCGGGGTGGACCAGACAATCGTCGTCCAACTCGGCCACCGCGCCCCGCATGACGCCTTCAGCCCCCAGGTCGTCCGCCAGGCGGTCCAGCGTGCGGGCGTCCCAGTCGAACAGACGCATGGTCGAGCGACTAGGCGCCGCGCCGACGTTCCGGAGATATTGGCGCAACAGACTCCGCTGCGCCTCACGACGGCCAATGGCCTGCGCCTGGATCGGGATGTCAGGGTAGACGTGGGGTAGCACGTCGTAGACGTAGCTGTAGCCCCAGCGGTTCGAGTCGGAGATGCCGACCTTGACGATCTTCATGCTACGCTGGAGTTGGGCGATGGCGCGGTCGAAGCGGGCGACATGCGCCTTGCCCTCCAGCCCCGACTGCCGCCGCAGAATCCCGGTGGACGCCGCCTGGCCGTGCTCCAGCAGCGCCTCGTAGACCTTCTTGGCTTCGATGGACAACGTACCCGCCTCGTACTCGGCCAGGTAGTCGTGGGGGTCGCCATAGTTCTCGGTCAGGGCGTAGAACAGCGGCGCGCGATCCAGGGCGACGAGCATGGGCTTGCCGCGCAGCAGCTTGGCGTAGAAGACGCGGCGCTGGGTGGGGAGGCTGTCCTTCCAGTCCCAGACGCGGCCCAGGTCGGCGTCGTGGTGGTGTGTCGGGATGGGGCGCACCGTGCCACACACCGCTTGCCACAGCGACGGCATCTCGAAGTCGGGCATGGGAAACAGGAAGGCAAAGCCCACCTGGTCCAGCCAGCGGACGGCATCGTCCGGCGTGCGGAGACGCAGATGCGGGGTGCGGTGGTAGACCTGGTCACGGTAGACCTGGACGTGGGCCAGGGTTAAGGCGGGCGACGAGGATAGCATAGGGTAGTATTGGGCGAGTTTGGGCGTTTGGTATATGATTTGCTTTACAACTATGCATAGTATAACTAGCTTGAAGCGCTGGAGGAAATGTGGCAAGATTTACAAAGTTTCTGATTCTGACCTCAACACTCCTGTTGAGCTTATTATTGGGCGGCTGTGGCCTGCTGGACCAGTTCCGACCCCTGCCGCCCACCGTGACGCCCGCCCCCACCCGCACCCCCATACCGTTGCCGACTCTGACCCCAACACCCCGCCCCCCGACGGCGACCGTCGCGCCGGCGGTTCAACCGACCGCCCCACCGGCCCAGCCTACCCAGGCCGCCGCGCCGCAAACGCCGCGCGTCAGCAACTTTACGGCCCGCTTTACCGGGCGCGCCATCGAGGGCGGCTTCAATGTCGGGACCGAGGCCGTCACCTATATCTATCGCATTCAGCGCCTCGACGTGGTGAACCGGCGGCTGCAAGCGACGGGCACCCTGGAGTACCAACGGGGCGCCGGCCAGCGCGGGAGTGTGCCCGGCCTGACCGCGCAAATCTTCACTGAGGGGGATGCCTGCGAGCGCGTGACGTTCGATACCCAGCCGGTGACTCTGCCCGAGTTTGGCGTCACTATGCCCGCCCAGTCCGAGACGATCAACCTGGCGGATGTGGAGGGGGGGGCCAATCCGGCCATTAGCGCCATGTGCAGCCTGGCGCGCACCGTCCAGTCCAACCCCAGCAACCCCATTGTGAGTTTCCTACTCAGTCAGGTCAACCGCCAGTTGGAAAGTCAGTAGGCACTCTCAGCAGGTTGACCGAGTCAGACACGGAGGGGGATACGACTTGTATCAATCGTATCCCCCTCCGTCCTGTGTGCGTCTCCTACCGGCGCGGCAATCCGCCGCGCTCATGGCGGCAGCATAATCTTCATTCTACGCGCGCTCTACCTGCCGTCCAGGGTCGTTTTCTCGAAGAGAGCGCCAAGCTCCAGCTGATAACGCACCTCTTCACCGGGGGCGAGGAAGCGCAGTCGGCCCTCGGCGCGTAGTTTCTGGCGCGGCGTCTCCCAGACCGTCGCCGGCTCCAGCGCGCACACATACTCCCCCGCCGTCATCTGCTTCCACTGGCCCAGGCACGGCAACTCGGCCGCCCGCCAGCGTACATAGCCGCCGAACTGGAGGGTGCGGTTGACAATGGCCGCCCGGCTAAAGCCGTCGGCGTCCACGCGGGGGCGGTGGAAAAAGACCTGCTCCGGGTAGTCGAGTTGCGGCGGCTCAAAGCGGCGGTGGCCGTCGAGACCCGCCGCTGCCGCCGCGTCGCGGGGCCGCACCTCCTCGTCGTCAATCAATACTTCCGAGTCCGGGCTGACGACGGGGAAGCCAAAATTGCAGTGGTATAGGAGCATGTGCGGCGTGGGGCGGTAGCCCTCGTTGCGGACGGTGTCCTCGATGACAAGGCTCGTCGCGCCTAGCCGCGTCGAGATACGCCGCGTCAGCAGCAGGTTCTCGCCGCCGAGGACGGCCTGCCTGACCGCGCCTTCCAGGCTCAGTACATAGTCATCGCCGTGCCACTCTTCGCGGACGCTGACCCCTTCGGCGGGGAGGTGGCCGACGCGGCCATGCAGCCCCAGGGCTTCCGCGCCGTCCACCTCCGGCTGGCCGAAATGAGTCAGCCCGCACGTCGTCACCAGCCCGCCGCCCCAGGTCCGCGCCCAGCCATACATCTCAGGCTCATAGTGCGCCGACGTGCCGAGCGACGGCGTCAGCCAGGCCAATGCCTTGCCGCCGTACTCCGCCGCGCCAATGTCCATGGCTCGGTCCAGCAGCACCTGGAAGCGGAAGCCGCTGCCCGTCCAGACCTCGGCCACGCGCATCCCACGCGCCTTACCGTCGGCCAGTTCCAGCCGCCGAATCCCGGCGATTTGCTTGAGGGAGCCGGTCATCTGGCGCAGGCTGTCAGCCGTGTGGGCCTGTCCCCAACACAGTGGCATAACTCCATCCTGGGGCCGCTTAGGGCCGCTTCATGGCTTCGAGTAACTTGTCCGCCGCCGCCCGAATCTGATCGAAGTCCTTCTGAAGGTCATCCTGACTAAGCAGGGCCGCCGGACGGAAGTTGTCGCGGGTAATGCGGTTTAGAGCGCGGAAGGGCTGCCCCGCCTTCCACGTCGCGTTAGCGAAGCGGGCGATGAGCAGCATATCCTCCTTCGAGCGCGTGCCCTTCGCAATCGAGTCCAGGATGTCCATCGGCATCTCTTTGGTTCGCTCCGAGATGACCCCTAGCCCCGACTCAACCGCGTAGAAGCCCGCCAGGTTGATGGCGATCTTCTCCTCCTTGACGCTCTTGGGCGCCGTCGCCGTCTCCTCCTCAGGCTTGAGGAAGGGCGGCACGGGCTGGTTCTGGCCCTTGTAGTACGCCGCGTCGAGCGTCTGGGCCATCTCCAGGGCAAAATTCTGGTCCTGGAGGAGCTTCCGAAGGCGTTGGAGTTGCGCCGTGCGCGGGTCGTCTTTGGCCTGCGCCTGGGCGGTTGGGGCGACCGTAGGCGGTACGGCGGTGGGTGGGACAGCAGTTGGGGGGCGTGGCGTCGGCGCGGCTGTCGGCGCGGCCGTCGGCGGGGCGGGCAGTTGGGTGGGGGCGACCGTCGGGACGACAGCCACCTGCGTCGGGACAGTGGGCGTGGCCGCAGGCGCGCTGCAGGCCGCCAAGAGAGCCAGCAAGAGCCAGCCAACACACAACCAGGTCTTTGCAGTTGTCATAGGTCCTCCATCGTGGAGCCGGGACAGGTCAGCCTGGCCTGTCAACTCAATTGTAGTCCCGTTGCTCTATTCCGGCTTAACCATCCTGAAGCCCGGCGTGGGACTGTAGGCGGTCCAGCCGCCATCCACAATGAGAGTCTGGCCGTTGATGAAACCCGCTTCGTCCGAGGCCAGGAACACGGCGGCGGCGGCAATGTCGGTCGGATAGCCGGGCCGGCCGATGGGGATGACGCCGGCCCAGTGTTCGGCGTACTGCGGGTCGTCGCGCAGGTTGCGCTCGTTGACAATGGCGCCCGGCGCAATGGCATTGACGGTAACACCGTAGGGCGAGAGTTCCAGGACCAGGGCGCGGGCCAGCATTTGCAGGCCGCCCTTGGTCATGCCATAGGCCGACAGGGACGGGACGGCCTGGTTGCCCACCACCGACGACGTGATGATGATACGTCCGCCTGTCCCCTGCTTCACCATCTGCCTCGCCGCCGCCTGGGCCGTGAAGTACGTCCCCTTGAGATTGACGCCCACCACGGCGTCGAAGGCGGCCTCGGTGAAGTCGAGGAAGCCGCCCCAACGGGTGATGCCCGCATTACAGCCGGCGATGTCCAGCCGGCCAAACTGGGCGACACAGTGTTCGACCATCGCGCGGCACGTGGCGACCGACGCCACGTCACCGCCGAAGCCCTCGGCCTGGCCGCCCGCCGCGCGCACCCGTTCCGCCGCCTGCTCGGCCAGGCCGGCGTCCAGGTCGTTGATCAGGACCGTTGCGCCCGCCTGGGCCAACTGCGCCGCCATCTCAAACCCGATGCTCGTCCCGGCCCCTGTGACCAGGGCCACCTTCCCAGTTAGTGTACTCAAAATTACCCTCTCCTGGTCTTAATGGCCTGTAAAAGGGACAGGAAATCAGACCAGTCCTCAGCTGCATACTCTAGCTTAGCCTGTCGGATTTGATCATTTGCCACAATATTCAATACACGATAGCCATATAGCCTGTCAATCGTTGCCAAATCCACGATACCATCGTCAATCATCGTTTTGATACGCTCGAACAACCCCATGTACTGCTCCACAGCTATCCATTCCTCGACGGATTCAGGACCTTGGCCTGAATCCGCCCAGTCCCCTCCTGGTCTAAGCCGCCGGTGTACTTCCTGATGCCGTTGGAACGCTTCATCCAGACGTAGTAGGAAATCTCCTTTAGCAGTTCGCTGGGCTGCCTGAAGCTGGCGCACCGTATAAAACAGTCCAACAAGTGCCAATGGTAGACCCAAGCAGGTCACGGCCGCACTGCAAACGGCTGCTAGGGCACTAATCATCTCCCCAGTATTCATGGTCGATTCCCTGCTTTATCTTTTGTCATGCTGAGCGAAGCGAAGCATCTCGCTTATGTGGGCGAGACCCTTCACTTCGTTCAGGGTGACAGTCGGAAGGTTCTGTGCAGCGAAGCCAAGCCTCTGCTCTGACAACACCTCTCTGAGCAGGCCCTTCGCTTTGCTTCCTTCCTTCGGGGACGTCGCAAAATCTGTCAGGTCTGTCCCCTGTTCTACAAGAGGGTGTGCAGTTCAATCAGGTGTCCGTCCGGGTCATAGCAGTACATTTGCGTCACCCCGTCGCCCCGGCCGCGCGGCCCCAGCACGACCGCCACGCCGTGGTCGGCCAGGTGCGCCTGTGCAGCCGCCAGGTGTCGCCCGTTCTGGGAGGCAGGCCAGATCAATACGGCGCAACCTGGGTCCAGTTCACCAGGTCATCGAACAGGATGGTATCGCCAGAGTGATACAGGGTGACGCCGTTTAGCTCGATCAGGAAGCCCAGCCAGCGATAGCCGCGCTGCGGGTCATAGTCCAGGTCATAGTGCGCCGCCGGCAGGGGTGAACGTCAGGTCACCCACCTGCCGCGCCTCGTCCACAGCCGGCACGATGAGCCGCTCGTTGGAAACACCCACCTCGCGCAGGATAGCGCGGCTGTTGGCGGGGCCGACAAAGACAGCCTGGGGCGACGCCTGGGCCAGCGGCTCCCAGCGTCCAGGGGTCGGTGTGATCGGCGTGCTCGTGGGTGCAGAACACGACCTGGGCGTTGGTCACCTGGTGCGGCTCGACCGGCGGCGGGAACTGGCGTGCAGGGCCGCCCCAGTCGTCGGCGATGCGGTTGGACAGGTACGGGTCAATGTAGACCACGGTCGGTCCGCCTTTGAGGACCAGTCCCGATTGGCCCAGCGACCACACATTAACACATCCGGCGGGGACGTGTAAAGTCCATCTATCGTATCAGTGTGGAACCACGATACGTTGTCATTGCCTGTTCCTATTTCGTATTTCGTAGTGCGTATTTCGGACCAGGACATCATGTTCGAAAATACGAAATACGCACTACGCATCACGCATTAGTATCTCACATCCACCCGCTTGCCTTCCGCCGACGCCTGTGTGATGGCGTCCATGATGACGTTGTTCTTATAGCCGTCCTCGAAAGTCGCGCCATAAGGGGCGATGTCGGTATTGTGGACGATGGCGTCGAGCAGGTGATGGACCTCGTGGACGAAGGTGTGCTCCCAGCCGATGATGTGGCCGTGCGGCCACCAATGCTTCCAGAAGGGGTGATACGCCTCGGAGACGAGGACATTGGTAAAGCCCGGCTGGATGGCCTGCGGTTGGTTGCCCGGCAGGTGAACCTCCAGCTCGTTGAAGCGTTCCAGGTTGAAGCGGAGGCTCCCCTTCGCCCCGTTGACCTCAAAGACCATGCCATTCTTGCGGCCCTTGGCGAAGCGGGTGGCTTCGAGCGTCCCAATCGCGCCATTGTCGAACTCGACCCAGGCTTCAAAGGCGTCGTCTACCGTCACCTTCTGGCGCTGGCCGTTCGAGCCAGGGCGGTCGGTGATGAACGTCTTGAGCAGGCCGCCCACCCGCGCCGGTTCGCCGACGATGAAGCGGCCCAGGTCAATGATGTGCGCCCCCAGGTCGCCCAGCGCGCCGCTGCCCGCCACGTCGCCCTGCAAGCGCCACACCAGTTCAAAGTCGGGGTCCATAATCCACTCTTGCAGATAGACCGCGCGGAAGTGGTAAATCTCCCCCAGTTCGCCGCCCTGCACCATGTCCCGCGCCAGGCGGATAGCGGGCACGAAGCGGTAGTTGAAGGCGACCATGTGCTTGACGCCCGCCGCGTTCACCGCGTCGAGCATCTGCTTGGCCTCCTGAGCCGTCCGCGCCAGGGGCTTCTCGCAGAAGATATGCTTGCCCGCCTTGGCCGCCGCGATGCTTGGCTCGGCGTGCAGGTTGTTGGGCAGGCCGTTGTCCACCACCTGGATCGCCGGGTCGGCCACCAGGTCGCGCCAGTCGGTGTAGTACTTCTCGTAGCCGTAACGCCGCGCCGCCTCGGCCACCGCCGCCTCGTTGCGCCCGGCGATGGCGACCAGGCGCGGCACGGCGGGCGGTGGGTACATCATATAGGGCATGGTCTTGTAGGCGTTGGTGTGCGCCTTGCCCATGAAGGCATAGCCCAGCATCCCGACGCCGATTTCAGGCGCTTCCCCCGCCGCTTCCACCTGCCCCATCGTGACAAAGCCGACTTTTTCGCTCATGATGGTCTCCTTCATCCCTTCTGGAACGCCGCATCGAACGCCACCGCCGAGGGCGCGAAGTCGGTGCGCCGCACAAAGGCCAGGGCGTCCTGCGCGCCCCACTCGCGGTCCATGCCCGAGTCCTCCCACTCGATGGACAGCGGCCCCTGGTAGCCGACCCGGTTCAGCGCGCGGAAGACGCTCTCGAAGTCTACGTCGCCGTGGCCGGGCGAGACGAAGTCCCAGCCGCGCATGGTTTCACCAAAGTTGATGTGCGAGCCGAGGATGCTGCGCCGGCCATCCAGGTACTTCTTGGAGTCCTTGACGTGGACGTGGTAAATGCGGTCGGCGAATTCCAGGATAAAGGCCGCCGAGTCGAGGAACTGGTGCGCCAGGTGGCTCGGGTCGAAGTTGATGCCAAAGGCAGCGTGGTGGCCGATGGCGTCAAGCGCCTTGTGTGTTGTTACAAAGTCATAGGCAATCTCGGTGGGGTGGACCTCCAATCCAAACCGCACGCCTTCCTGCTGGAATACGTCCATAATCGGCCCCCAGCGATCTGCGAAGTCCTGGTAGCCCGCCTCGATAACCTTCCAGTCGTTGCCAGGGAACGAGTAGATATAGCGCCAGATTTTGGAGCCGGTAAAGCCGTTCACCTGGGTGACGCCGAACCTGGCCGCCGCGCGAGCGGTGTTCTTGACCAACTCGGCCGCGCGCTGGCGCACCCCTTCTGGGTCACCGTCGCCCCACACATAGGATGGGATGCCGAGGGCCTGGTGGCGCTCGTCAATCGGGTCATCACAAACACACTGGCCGACGAGGTGGGTGCTGATGGCCCAGCACTTGAGGCCGTAGCGGTTGAGGATGTCCCAGCGGGACTGGCAGTAGTTCGGGTCGGCCAGCGCCTTATCCACATCAAAATGGTCGCCCCAGCAGGCCAGTTCCAGGCCGTCGAAGCCCCACTGGCTCGCTTTCTGGGCCAGCGTTTCGAGCGGCAGGTCGGCCCACTGGCCGGTAAACAGGGTCACAGGTCGCGCCATAGCGTATTCTCCTTATCAGGTCATGGAGTATTGGTTTATTGAGCGTCAGGCAAACTGGAGGAAGTTTGCTGGCGCGTAAAATCCACGTTTGCGCAGCCCTTAGCATAGTACAAGTGGCCTAAGAGGTCAAAGCAGTCGTATGGGTTCGCCGCATCGCCCTGGCTGTTGTATAATCTAGCCCCCCGTCCCGCGCACCGAGGACATATGGAAGCCAACGAAAACGCGCAGGCCGTGAACCTTGAGATGGCCTGGCTCAACGGTGGAGACCATGCTGTGCGCGTTTGGGCTGGATGCCACGACTATGCTTACCGTTCCCGACAGGCTGTTAGATGCACTAACCACGCTCACCCCCGATGAACGCCTGCTGTTTGGGGCGCGAACCGTTCGGCTATTTGCCTATGGTTTCTTGTCGGTGGTCTTAGTGCTCTACCTGGCCCAGGTGGGCTTGACCGAAGCTCAGATTGGCCTACTTCTCACCTTGACCCTCCTGGGCGACACGCTCGTGTCACTCTGGATCACGACAGTCGCGGACCGACTTGGCCGCCGGCGTATGCTCCTGGCTGGCGCGCTGCTGATGCTGGCAGCGGGTATCGTGTTTGGGCTTACAAATCACTTCCTCCTCCTGCTCGTCGCGGCCACCGTGGGTGTCATCAGTCCGAGCGGCAACGAAGTCGGCCCATTTCTCCCGATTGAGCAGGCCGCGCTGGCCCAAATGGTCACCGCTGCGCGACGCACCCAGGTCTTCGCCTGGTATAACCTGATTGGCTCCTTTGCGACGGCCCTCGGCTCGCTCTGCGGTGGCCTGCTCACCCAGGCGCTCCAGTCGGCGGGACGCACCCCATTGGACAGTTATCGAGCCGTCGTGCTGGGGTATGGGACTATTGCGTTGGGGCTGGCCTTCTTGTTTAGCCGCCTATCGGCGCGTACAGAGACGCCATCGACTGAAAGAGGCGCTCCCTCCGATCTGGTTTCCAAATGGTTAGGGTTATCTCAATCCCGCTCTATCGTTCTGCGTCTATCCACACTGTTTGCCCTTGATTCGTTTGGCGGGGGGTTTGTGGTGCAGAGTATCGTGGCTTACTGGTTTTACTTGCGTTTTGGTGTCGAGCCAGCCCTATTGGGGAGCATCTTCTTCGCCGCCAATCTCCTCGCTGGCGTCTCGGCGCTCCTGGCCGTCCGCGTGGCCGCCAAGATTGGGTTGATCAATACGATGGTCGTCACGCATCTCCCCTCCAATGTCTTGCTGATGCTGGTGCCGCTGA
>JAHCIP010000249.1 GCA_026129165.1 Anaerolineae bacterium | reverse complement strand
GGCCGAAGGGGACGACGCGATGCGCGTGGACATCCCGGCCTTCTGCGCCGACTGCGACGAGCGGCTGGGCGACCTCGACGCGGAAGTGCTCGACTCGCGCTACGACGTCGCCGCCATCGTGCGGCTGCTCCTGGCCGACTACGGCGGTTTCGAGGTCTACAACGCGCTGCTCTACGGCGTGGACCGCGAGGTCCGTCTGCACCGCACGACCATGAACGAGGTCTACGTCCGCCTCATCGCGGAGATGACCGGCTGCGAGGTTCGCCTCGACCGCAGCGATAGGCGCTTCGCATAGTTGTGAGTGCTGAGTGCTGAGTGCTGAGTTACCTGAACACTCAGTACTCAGCACTCAGCACTCAGGTACTCTCCCTTATGCCCGACTTCCTCGATAAACTTGCCCGGCGCGTCGAGGCGAAAGCCGCCCACCTGGGCGTCACCTTCTCCCACGACGCCTCTGAATACGAGGCCGACCTGCGCGACCTGGTGCGGGCCAACTGGCACCCCCTGCCCGACCGCCTGTTCCATGCCCGCCGCCGTCCCGCTATCGCTGTGGACGCCTCCATTGGCCGCGTAGACCTGGTCAACGGAGCCATCCTGTTTGTCGCCCAGGCGCTATGCATCGGCCACGGCGCGACGCTGGACGACGCGGTGGAGTGCAGCCGCGTCGAGGTCGAAATCCTGCCCGGCGCGACGGACGATGGGCAGGTCAAACGCTTCTACGACCTGCTGATGCAGAGCCTGGAGACGGCGGTGGCCCGCGAGGGGCTGGAGAAGCTCCCCGAACGGGGCGTCCTCTACATGGATGGCGCGCTCTACTCGCGCCTGCCCCAGTTGTACCCGCTGACCCTGGAGGGCGTGGACCCCCTCCACGCCCAGATCGCCGCCGACTACCTGGCCCTGTTCGAGGCGTGCCACCGCCGCCGCCACGCCCTCGACCTCATCTGCATCGCCAAGACAAGCCGCACCGACCTGCACAGCCGCCTCTGGCAGCGCGAGGCCAGTGTCAGCCTCCAGAGCCTCATCTCCGACAGCGAGGCCATCTACCGCTGGACCGAGGGCCGCGCTGGCTTCTCCACGCCGGTGGTGCTGGGCAATATCAGCTTCAGCGGTGGGCAGGATTATGTGTTGCAAGAGACGGGGTTAGAGAACGCCTCGGCCGTCGTCGCCTTCTTCGTGCGCCTGGCCGACTACGACGACGCTCTGCTGGTGGAGGTACCGGCGGTGTGCCTGGGGCACGGCGGCACGCTCAGTAACTTCGAGGCCGAAGTGCTAGACCTGGACCGCTTCGACATTACACCGGTCCTCAAGACCCTGGCCTCCGACTACGGCGGGCTGGAAGTCTACAACGCCCTGCTCTACAGTGTGGACCGCGAGGTGCGGCTCAAGCGCAGCACGATGGCTGAGATCTATCTGCGCGTGGTGGGCAACATCGTCGGCCACGACATGCGCCTCGACCGCAGCGACCGCCGCTTCTAAAGCCCCAGCCTCGTCTCTATGCCGCGCGCTCCACGCCTGGATCTGTCCATCGGCCTAGCCAGTCTCATCTTGAGCATTGGTATCAACCTATGGGCCGTCTTGCAGTGGCGGGCAAATTTTGACGGCGACGAGGCGGTATTGGGCTTGATGAGCTTGCATACTCTGCGAGGCGAGTTCACCCCCTACTTCTATGGTCAGCGTTATCTCGGTAGCCTCGAAGCCATCCTGGCCGCCGCGTTCATAGGCGTTCTGGGTCCCAGTGTACTGGCCTTTCGGCTCGTTGCCCCCCTGCTGTACGGAGTGTTTCTGGTTCTGGTATTTTTCCATCTGCGTCGGGTGTGGGGGCCGTTGACCGCTCGCATTGGCATATTCCTCTTCGCCCTGCCGACCTACCTGCTCCTGTACTGCATCTATCGCCCCGGCCTAAGCGCTGGCCTGGTCCTAGGCCTGGGGGTTGGTATTCTCCATCTGACCCTCACCCGACCCAACTCCCCCACTCCTACCGTGCGTTACCTGCGTCCCTTCCTCTTTGGCCTGTTAGCTGGTCTTGGCATCTGGATACACCCGATTCTGATCATTCCTCTCGCGGCGGTGGGCCTGACCTGGACGCTCCAGACCCCAGAATGGCGCGCGCTGTATAGCCGAGCCACGGCAAAACACGTGAGACGCTGGGGCTGGCCGCTTCTCTTTGCGCCCCTCCTTGTCCTCGCCGTCCTCGGCTTTTTTACCTCCGGCTGCGAACTCGGCGCGGTGTTGCGTGTCCTGCGGCTTGGCTCACTGGGCGTTCTGGCCGCGCTGGGAGGTGTCGGCGCGCTCTTGTTGTTTGCCGCGAGTCACCGGCGCGTCAGCTTATTACACCAGGCTATGTGGCTGGGCGCCGGCCTGCTGCTGGGTAATCTACCCCAATGGGGCAGTTGGCTGCGACTGGGCATCCGCCCCTCTTCAGCCGTCTTGCCGAGTTGTCCCACCCAACTTCTTGACCGAGGCGCGTACACTCTGTTTGAACTCATCCCCGTGATGTGGGGTATGCAACCGACCAGCCTGCCCGTCCCCCCTCTTCCCCGTCCCCTCGCCTGGTTGTCGCTAGCGATACTCATGCTGATGACGGTGGGCATCATAGGCTTTGGGTGGCGCGAACGGCGCGCCCTGGCTGCCCTGGTGGGGTTGGCCCCTGGCGACCGCCAGGCCATGGGGTCTCAGCTTCTCGCCTTGCTGTTCATCATCCCCATCGCCCTCACGGCGTTGGGTGGCAATGTGCTGGATCCCTATTCAGTGCGGTTTTTACTGTGGAGTTGGTATGCCGGGCTGGTCATGCTGGCGCACGTATTAGCCTGGCTGTGGGGCGCCCGCCGCTACAGCGGCGTCGTGGTGGGGTTGGCGTTGTGGGCGGTGCATGTCGTCGGCGGTTATCAGTTTCTGGTCCACGAGTGGCGCACTACCTACTATACCCCTGAAGCTATGACTACGCTGACTACGACGCTTCAAACGTACGGGGTAAGTGGAGGCTACGCCGACTATTGGCAGTCCTACCCGTTGACGTTTCTGAACCAGGAGCGTCTGATCATCGCCCCCTACAACGGCATCGACCGTTACCCACGGTATACTGAACGCCTCGCCGACAGCCCCACCTTCGCTTATCTGACGCCACGCGAGGCGGCGCCGCCTGCCCCCGCGACTCTGGACAGCCTGGCGGCGGCGTTGCGGGCGCCCCAGCCCGCCGGGCCGGTCTTCGACGCGCACTTCGCGGCCTGGCCCCGTCTATCCCTCCGCGCTCATCACTCCATCGGTAACTGGGAGGTCTGGATTGTAGAGCGGCGCTGATCGGTACAATTCACCCGCCTCGACCGTGGCGACCGCCGCTTTTTAACCCCTTATCTTTGCTATCAACAGCAATATTGATAGTCGCAGCCCACTATCTCCCGGATAGTGGGCTGCTGGCTGTGTCCGAATCACGAGGGGATAGCAATAGGCTAAGTTTGACCTCTCACCTGATCGTGCCGACTGTCAGTGGTGCAGCAGAAGCGGCGCGGGGACTTCGCTCGGATGCCGTGCCGACGCATCAGTCGCTCGACCCGCTTGTGGTGGCAGCCTTCGCCCGCCTCACGCAACTGCACCGTGATGCGTGGGCTGCCGTAGGTATGGCGGCTCGTCCGATGCACCTCACGGATGCGCTCGACTAACCGCTCGTTGGCACGCGCCCGTTGGCTCGCTGGACGCTTGCGCCACGCGTAGTAGCCGCTCGGCGCCACACCGACCATCCGACACAGCTGAGCTATCGTGAACTGGCTGCTGTGCTCGGCGATGAAGGCGTACCTCACACTTTTGGGTGGGCGAAGATCGCCACCGCCTTCTTGAGGATCTCGCGCTCCGTTTCGAGTACCTCGATCTGGCGGCGCAGCCGTCGCAGTTCCGCCTCGCTCTCCTTGAGGTTGCCGCGGCCCGGGAAGGCTTCGGTGCCGTTCTGCTTGAGTTGACGTTTCCAGGCATGGAGCTAGCCGGGGTAGAGGCCGAGGTCGCGCTCGATCTGCGCCGCGCTCTTGCCACTCGTCTTGAGTAGTTCCAGTGCTTCTAGCTTGTACTGGCGCGTGTACTGCTTGCGTTGGCCCATCGTTGTCCCCCCGTGTGAAGTGTACCTGGTAGTTCTCCTACCGTCCACTCTATCGGGGGAGGGTCAACCTGGACATGGCCCCCCTTCACGCCCTACGCGCTAACCCACAACAATAGCGACTTGATCCACTTAATTGACCCCTCGCCTGATCCGGCTACAATTCCGCTGATGACTTCCTCCACGTCGTCCACGGAGTTGGTGGTGCGTCCCGACCTTCAAGGCTACCCATCTGGCGTCGACACAGCGGACCCGCCGCGTGTCTCCCTCATCGTCGCGACGGTAGAGCGCACCGACACGCTGGCCGCGCTCCTCACCTCCCTGTCCGCCTCTCAGCCCGTCGACTTTGAAGTCATCGTTGTCGACCAAAACCCGGATGGTCGGTTGACCCCGCGCCTCGCCCATTTCCAACCCACTCTGTCACTCCAGCACATCCAGACGCCCGTGCGCGGCGCCAACCGGGCGCGCAATCTGGGCGCGCAGTATGCACGCTACGAATGGCTAGGGTTTGCCGACGATGATTGCCGCTACCGGCCCGACACCCTCAAGATCGCTCAGGAACTCATCGCAACGCAGGGGCCTGTCGCGGTGTCGGGGGTGTTTGACGATGACGGACCGGGGCCGCGGCCGGAGTGGGCACGCCGCCCCCGCCACTATCGGCGCGCCTCGCTGCCGGACGTGTGCGAGTCCGTTCTCTTCGTCCAGCGCGCCGCCTTCCTCGCGGTAGGCGGCTTCGATGAGGAATTTGGCCCCGGCGCCCCCTTCCCTGGCTCTGAAGGCGCGGACCTGGTCATCCGGCTGCTGGACGCCTTTCCCCACGCGACGGCTGACTTATCGCTCCAGCTACGCATCTGGCACCCAATCAAAGGCCCGCCCTGGGACGCGCCGGCTGCCGACCGTCTCTACAACCTGGG
The DNA here is from genome assembly GCA_026129165.1 of Anaerolineae bacterium. GTDB lineage: Bacteria > Chloroflexota > Anaerolineae > Epilineales > JAHCIE01 > JAHCIE01. Next base: position 4,182 of record JAHCIP010000249.1, on the reverse strand, counting down.
CTTCGGCAGCGGTGCCCTGGTCGCCAAACACCCCCACTTCACCTACCGCGTCCGCTTTCTCTCGCGCTGGACAAGAGCGATGCTGACGGCGGTATCCAGTGCAGACGCGGGCAAACGAGAGGCTTACAGGCGGTGGGGGGTCGGCTTTACCCACGGCTGGACGGAGTATAGGCGGCGCCGGGCAGCCAGGCCGGAAGGCTGAGTCTCTATGCAGGGTCTCAAATACGTCTCGTTGGCGGACGAAACAGGCTATGGCGTCGCGGCGCGGTGCTATATCCAGGGCTTACACGCGGCCGGCGTCCCACTGACGTGGGCGCCCATGACGCCGGGGCTGGGGTTGGGGCTGGGCTACGAACCGTCAGACCGCCGCAACCTGGGCGCGCCCCCGCTGAACCAGGTGTGCAACCGCGCTCTATCCTATGACCGCGTGCTGGTCCACACCGTGCCCGAATACTTCCCCTACTGGCTGGATAGGGAAGGCGGCCAGGGCCGCAAGCTGTGGGGCTACGTCGCGTGGGAGACGGACCGGCTACCGCGTCACTGGCCGGACGTGCTCAACCAGATGGACGGGCTATTTGTGCCGAGCGAGTGGCTACGCACGGTCTTCCAACAGGGAGGTGTTACCCGGCCCCTCGTGGCCCTGCCCCACCTATCGCAGTTTGCGGGTCAGCCGCCCCCAGAGGCCAGCCTGGTCAGACTGCGCCGCCGGCTTGGGCTGGGCCGGACCCCGACGCCCTTTGTTTTCACCACCATCGGCCAATGGACCCCGCGCAAGGGGGTAGACCTAGTCCTCGAAGCCTATTGGCGGGCCTTTAGCGCCACCGATCCGGTTCTGCTCGTCGTCAAGACGAGCCGCCACGATTTGACGCGCCCGCAACGGCGTTCCTGGCGCAGCCTATTTCGGAACGCCCACCCTACGGTGGATGAGGCCATCTACCGCCTGCAACAGCCGTATCGGAACCGCGCCCCGCTGGCGCTCGTCACCGAGGTTCTGCCCGCCGATGAAATGCAGGCGTTGTTGGCGCTCAGTGATGCCTACATCTCGCTGAGTCGGGCCGAGGGCTGGGGGCTGGGCGCGTACGAGGCGGCCTGGTTTGGTAAACCAGTCATCGCCACCGCCCATCCCGGCTACCAGGCGTATTTGCCCGCCGAGGCCGCCTGGTGGGTGGACGCCCAGGCCGCGCCCGTGAGTGAGGTGCAGGGCTGGGAATCCTACTCGTCCGAGCAAACGTGGTACGAGCCGGATGTGGATCGGGCCGCTGCGCTGATGCGCACGGTCGTAGAGAACAGGAGCATGGCTTTGGAGCGCGGGCAGGCTTTGCGTGCCCATGTCGCACGGGTATTCGCGGCCGAGCCGATTGTGCAACGGATGATTACCGCCCTGGCAGCCTGAACCATGATACCCCGCCTCTTTCACTTTGTATTCGGCCTGAAGCCGTCGCCGCAACCCCTCCACCTGATGCACTATCTGTGCCTTATGTCCTGCTGGCAGGTGAACCAGCCGGACGCGGTCTACTTTCACTATCACCACGAACCCTATGGCCCCTATTGGGACCGCCTGAAGCCGCTGCTGATCCAACGCCGTATCGCGCCGAACCGCAGCATCGCTGAGTGGCGCTATTCGTCTCCATTGATCAACCCCTATCGCTACGCTCATCTGTCGGACTTCGCGCGGCTGGAAATTCTCCAGGAGTACGGCGGGGTCTACGCCGATCTGGACACGCTCTTCGTCCGCCCCATTCCCGACGCCCTCTTTCAGCACAGCTTTGTGATGGGACGCGAGTTTCCGGGGCCTGTCGGGGCTGAGGGGTCCCTCTGCAATGCCTGGATCGCCAGCGAACCCGATGCCCCCTTCGGCCGCCGCTGGCTGCGCGAGATGGAGGCGTCCTTCGACGGTTCGTGGTCCTCTCACAGCACGGTCTTGCCCTATCGGCTTGCCGGCGCCTATCCAGACGAGATTCAGGTCGAGCCGGTGGAGCGTTTCTTCAAAATTCCACCCACGCGCCAGGGCCTTGCCGAGCTATTCTTGAGAGACGGTATGGACCTGGAGACCTTTCTGGAGGGGGTGTTGAGCCTCCATCTGTGGAGCCACCTGTGGGGGGAGCGGTGGCGGGTCGACTTCTCACCCTTCCACGCCGGTTGTCTGACGCCAGCCTACGTCGCTCATGCTAACACGCTCTACGCGCGGTTGGCGCATCCGTTTCTGACCGACCACCCCACCCCGCGTTATCAATACAATCTAGAGCGACTCCGCGAGGATGCCTTGGAACCGATCTATGGCTGGGCCGGCCGCATTAGCCGTCGGCTGATGCCCAGGAACTCATGACGATGAAGATTCTCTTTGACCCCCACATTTTCCGCTGGGGACGAGTTGGGCTGACGCGCTACTACGCGGTCCTGTACCACGCTCTCCGCGAGCGCGGCTTTGACGTGGATCTCCCGGTCTTTATCTCGGCGTGCCCTTACCTGAAAGGGCGTGTCGTGATTGACGCCTCAGCGACGGTCCCGCGCGGTAAGCGGCGGCTGCTCCACGACGCGGGGCGTCTTTCGCGCTATGTGTACCATCGGCGGTTGGCCTCCCAACGCTATGACGCCCTGGTAGTCACCGAGCCGGCCTTTGACGACACGTTCCTGGCCTACGTGGGCAAGACGCCCTGGCTCATAGTCGTTCACGACACCATGAGCGCCGCCTGGCTGCCCTATGCCGTCGTGGATATGCCCGGCGACAATCTCCACCGCTTGAGCTACCTGGCGCGGCGGGCGACCCATGTCGTGTGCATCTCCCAGTGGACGCAGTCCCAACTGATCGCCGCGACAGGCATGCCAGCGTCGCGCACCAGCGTCGTGCTCTCGGCCAACTTCCTGCACCCGTCGAGGCCCTGCCCCGCCCACCTGCCCCACCTGCCCGAACGGTATATCCTATTTGTGGGCGCGCGCTCCCTACGCAAGGGCTTTCATACCCTTGTCCAGGCGCTCGGGCCACTCTTCCAGCGCGACGAGGAGCTCTATCTGGTCTGTACCAGCGGCCCCTTCACTGTTTGGGAGCAGGATTTTCTGGACCACGCGGGCCTGGGGCGGCGGACGTTGGGGTGGCACGCCACGGATGAAGAACTGGTCGCCCTATACCAGAATGCCCTGTGCCTTGCCTATCCCAGCGTGTCGGAAGGTTTCGGCTTCCCGGTCGCGGAAGCGATGGGGTATGGCTGCCCGGTCGTGACCTCAGGCACTACATCTCTGCCGGAAGTGGGCGGTGACGCGGCCCTCTATGTGGACCCGACGGATACCGAAGCCCTGCGTGAGCAGATTGGGCGCGTCGTCCAGGATGCCGCGTTGCGGGATAGGCTGCGCGCCGCCGGTCGCGCTCGCGCGGCCCAGGCGCTGGACGTGCGACGCTGGGGCGACGAGATGGCGCAGCAGGTTCGATATGTCGCCCAGATGGGCCAAGGCGGCTGACGCATGCCTCATCGGACGATGACTCACCGGCCTGAACTCCTGTTTGTTTCCCCTGTGCTACCAGCGGCGGGGGGCGGCGGACGCGCCATGCGCGCCTATGCCTGGCTCAAGCGCCTAGCCCGCGACTATGACGTGCATGTCCTGGTCCTCGATAAACGCCCGGCCCCAGAGACGCGGGAAATGTCGGACGTATGGACCAACGGCCCGCTGGCGTCCCTGCGCGTCCTCGACGTCTCGGCCGGCGGCGGACCCCGGCTGCCGGGCCTTGTCGACGCTCTAGCGTCCCTCACCCCACGCGCGGTGTTCGAGCGGGTGTCGCCCTGGGTCAGCGTCACGCCGATGCTGCGAGCGGCCATGGACGACTTTCTGGCCGGCAAGCGCATCGAGCGCATCGTTGTCTTCCGCCTTTATTTGCACGAACCGGCCAGCTATGCCGCTCGCTGCATCGGGTCAGCCGAACTTGAAATGGACCTGGACGACATCGACTCGCTGACGCGGCTGAGTGTGGCGCGGGCGCTCCTGCGGCTTGGCCGGGTCAAGAAGGCCCTGGTCGAATTGCTGCTGGCAGCCCACGCCGCGTGGGGCGAACAGGCGCTGCTGCCCAAGTAGGCGCGCCTCTATCTGGCCGCGCCCCAAGACGCCCGGTGGCTCCGCGAGCGACGACCGCACCCGCCGGTTGAGGTCTTCCCGAACCAGATCGCGGGCGAGCCAGCGTCCCTCGCGCCGGGG